>JASIAM010000310.1 GCA_030041985.1 Bryobacteraceae bacterium
GCCAACACCAGTAAAGCGGCGGAAACCGTGAGGATGCGGTAATGAATCGCCCAGTCTAAAACCCATATGTAACCGCTATTGAGGGCGGCCATCCACCGTTGCTCGCCTGAGCGTCGATGCGCGAATCCTTTGCGGAAGCTGACCGAGGCCAACACAGGTATCATCGTTAGCGCAAGTACTAGCGATCCGGCGAGCGCAGTACATACGGTGATTGCCATTGGGCGGAACATGCGGCCCTCCATTCCCTGGAGAAACAGAATCGGCGTGTAGACGGCGATGATAATGATTACTGCGAAGGCCATCGGCCGCGCGACTTCGTGAGCGGCTTGCCGGACGGATTCGAGCGGCGGCCTTTTGCCGCGATCTTCCGCGAGGCGGTGAATGGAATTTTCCATCATCACCACCGCGCCGTCTACGATCATTCCGAAGTCAATCGCTCCGAGACTCATCAAATTCGCGCTGATGCCGAAAAGGCGCATCCCCAGGAAACTGATGAGCATGGAAAACGGAATGATCGCCGCGGTAATCAGCGCTGCCCGCAGGTTCCCAAGAAACAACAGCAAAACGATTGTGACCAGGATAAAGCCCTCGAACAAATTCTTCTCCACTGTGTGGATCGTGCCGTCGATGACAAAAGACTGATCGTAAAAGGGAGTGATCTTCACGCCCGGCGGCAGCCGCAGACTGGCAATCCTCTCCTTGACTCGCTCGATCAATTTTTTCCCGTTCTCGCCCTTCAGCATGATCACCATGCCGGAAACGGTTTCGCCGTTCCGCAGCGTGGCCCCTTCCGGTGGCGCGGCGCCTATCCGGATCTGAGCCACGTCGCGCAGCAGCAGCGGTATGCCACCCTTCGAATCGAGAACAATGCGGCCCAGATCTTCGGTCGTAATCGCCCGGCCGGAGCCCATCAGCGTGTATTGTTCCGCGGCGTGCTCGATGAAACCGCCCCCGAAATTCGTGTTGTTTTCCTGCACGCGCGTTTCTACGTCGTGGAGAGTTAGTCCGTATTGATCCAACAGCGCCGAGTCAACCACGATCTGGTATTGCTTGGTTTGACCTCCCCAAGCGTTGATTTCGCTTACTCCCGGAAGCGTCCGCAACTGCGGTTTGATGACCCACTCATGAAGGTCCTTCAGTTCCATCGGGCTCATTGGCCCGGAAAGTGTGTACTGATAAAGCTCGCCGAACGCCGTCGCCGGCAGCCCGAGAGTAGGTTGAATGCCGCGCGGCAAACTGGAAGATATCTGTTGCAACCGCTCGGCGACGAGTTGCCTCGCAAAGTACATCCCCACTGAGTCGTCGAAAACGATTGTGACCATCGACAAACCGAGTTTCGAAAGCGACCGGACCTCCTCTTTATTAGGCAAGCCGAGCATCGCCCGTTCAATCGGATAAGTCACAAGCTGCTCCACCTCCGTAGGCGGCAACGAGGGGGCGTCGGTCACCACCACGACCTGATTGTTCGTGAGATCCGGGAAGGCTTCAACTGGAATGGTATATAGCGCATACCCGCCCCCAGCCAGCAGAGCTACGATGCCGAGAAGCACCAGCCAACGATATGCCAGCGTCCAATCGATAATTCGTTCGAGCATGGTATTACTCGCTTTCCAGGCTGGACCGCAGCAACTGCGATTTAAGAATGAAACTCCCGCGACTCACTACCTTTTCGCCGGGCCGTATGCCTTCGAGGATTGGTGTCCGGCCATCGGTGGTTTCGCCGGTCTGCACCGGGCGGATCGCGAAGCGCTCTTGCGCCGTACGGACGAAAACCACATCTTGATCATTCACCTGTTGCACGGCATCGGATGAGACGAAGATCACTGCCCGGCCGGCCCCCACCGGAATTTCCGCATCGGCCAGCATCTCGGGCCGCAAACGATTACCGGCATTCTGCAATTCAATACGCACCTGCATCACGCGAGTCGCCGGATCGATCTCCTGCCCGAGATTGGTAATCTTGCCGGAGAAGCGCATGCCCTCGAAACCAGGCAGGGTCACCGAGGCTGGCTGGCCCATTCGCAGCTTGCCCAGATCCTCCTGGTGTACGGCAGCGAGCATCCACACTTTGGAAAGATCGCCGATGACGAAAGTTACATCCGTGAGCGCGATCGCTTTGCCGGGTGTGATGTTCTTTTCGATGATGTAACCGTCCCCGGAAGCAATGATGGGCACGTCATCTTCGGTTTCATCCTTCCGGTTCGCCGGTGGGTCGGCTGGAACGCGCAGGTCATCCTCGAGCAAGTCCTTTCCCCGATCGGCTTCTATTTCCGCCTTGCGCACAGCGTCTTGCGCGGTGATCAAATCCTGCCGCGCAAATTCCACTTGTTGCACCGAGCCCGCCTTCAGCTCCAGCAGCTTTTGCGCCCGGTCGAGATTGCGTTGGGCCTGGGCCACGGTGGCTTTGGCGCGGTCCAACTCGGCGAGAGTTGCCCGATACTGCGCGCGCGAATCGCGCACTTCATCGGCATGATAACGAGCCAGAATTTGCCCCTTGTGAACGTAGTCGCCGAGGCCGGCGTAAACGAAGATCACGAGGCCCGGCGTGCGCACTCCCACCTGCCACATATGATCGTCCGCCAACGCAATCTTGCCCTTGACGCGCAGCAGTTCCGGCTGGCTGGAGATCTCCGCCGTTTGCGTCCCGATATTCGCAGCGGCCAGTTGCTCCGGCGTGAGAACCACCTCGGTCTTGTCCGTTGCGGCCTCCTTTGAACCGGCCGAAACTTCACCGGGAGGCATCGAAGGGTTGCATGCTGTCAAAACCAAGCACACCAAAAGCAAGTAATAATTCTTCATTAGATGACTCCTTCGGCTGCTTCCAGCCGCGCGATGCTCTGCCGGAAATCCACCATGCCCCGTGTCCAAGCCAGTTCCGCATCCAGGCGCGATCGTTCCGCATCCAGCAGGCGCAGCAGGTCGGTCCCGCCCGCCGCATAAGCAGCCGCGGCTATTGCGGCAATCTCCCTTGCATGCTCGCGAAGCGGCGCGAGCGCCTCGCGAAGCTCACTGCGCCGCGATTCATACTCCTGCAAGGCAGCTTGGTATTCCCCTCGAATTTCGGTTTCCGTAGCCGCCAGAATCTGCTCCTGCCGCCGCACTTCGGCCTCGGCCGCAGCGCGGTTTCCTTGATTCTTATCCGTCGTAGGCAGCGTAATGCGCACCGAAACAATCGCCGTGTTGACTCCCACTGTCGTATCCGGCAGTTCCGTCCGCTTATAGCCGTACGTGGCGTTCAAATCGGGGCGCGCTAGTACCTCCTGGAGTCTGGCGTTAGCTCTGGCTTCTGCGAGCGCGGCTCTCGCATCTTTAATTTCCATTCGCCGGCTGAGCGCTTCTTCGACGCCGAGCGGCTTGGGTTCAGTCTCCGAGACCAATGCCTCCGTTAGAACCAATTCCGGGAAGGTGGAGTCACCCATCTGTTTGAGCAGTTCCAGACGCAACCGGTTAGCATCGATACCCGCCAGATCGGCGGAGATGTGGAGGCGTTCTCCTTCCAGGCGGGCACGCAGGTAATCCTGCTCGGGGATTGCCCCCGCGCTCAGTTGCGCGGAATCGTATTGCACAATGCGCTCGAAATTATCGGCGCTGGTCTTCAATACATCTCGAATTTGCTGCGCCCCCAGCGCCGCCCAATAAGCATTTTTCACATCCAGCGCGACTTGCCAGCGAGCTAACTCGTAGTCTGCCTGCGCGCGATTCACTCCTTCGCCCGCCAGCGCGATTCTCTGCTTTCGTTTCCCCAGAATGTCCAGCGGTTGATTGATCATCGCCAGCGTATCCACATCGCGCGTGTACGTTTGGCCAGGCCGCAGGTTCTCGTTCTGAAACTGAAACTCCGGGTTCGCCAAGAGAGTGGCCTGTCTTCTCAGCCCCTGTGCGGCTGCAACCTGCTCCGCTTGCGCTTTGAGCGAAGCGCGCGACGCGAGAGCGTGATCAATCGCCTCTCGCAGGCTAAGCCGTTGTTGCGCCCAGCAGGAAGCCCCGCCCAATAAACCGAAAACCACTATAATTCCCCTCACAAAGCTCCTTCCCATACACGAATAGTAGGGTCCGGCTGCCGGACTTCATCCGGCGCTTTCGGACACACAGATATTTAGCTGTTGGGGAAAATCAGGCAGGCGGAGCTCTGGGAATCAGCGGGTCGGCCGATGGCGGGTCGTGACCGCATTCCTCGACCATAACCACCGGCCGCAGGATTGGCGAGGGGATAAATAAGAGTGCCGGACCGCGTGATGGAATGAATGGCGTTATTCCAGCCGTTAAGACCAGCGTGAAGGTGTCCACCGCCCAGATCGCCTGGTGGTCGTCATCGTCATCAAACTGATGTCCGGTGTGCTGCGTCCGCGGTGCCGCTATGTTATAGAAATGCGCATGGATTAGCCCGGTGTGGCCGTGATCCGCGCCGGTTCCCGTGTGCACATGCTGGAACGGCGCCATCACAAAAGCCGTCAGCAGTCCCACCCATGCCGGTAATGCAGCCAGGCGACGCATTCCTTGTAAAGTCTAACAGATGCGCCTCCGCACC
>JASIAM010000311.1 GCA_030041985.1 Bryobacteraceae bacterium
TGACCAGGGTCGCCTTCCCGATGGCAGTGACAACCCGGAGTACCACAGCGGCCACCGGTTCCGGTGACCGAGCCGGCGCGAAAATCTTCGAGTTCAGAAATTTGCCGCAGGACTGCGGCCCTTTGTTGCTCCAGATCGGTGAGCGATAGGGGCATGGGCATCCCCTCTAACCGAGCGCATCATATACGCTCGGTTAAACGGCTCCAAAAAAGAAAGTAGCCGAATCGCCACTTTCATGTCGCGCGCCCGTTCGCCGCCCGTTTTGCCATTTACCGGCTGCCCGCGTTATATCATGAAAAGTTTCCGCTGGGCACGCAACCCGGGGAGGAGGCTGACATGCGTTTTTGCCGCTTTGGAAATGGCCGGCTCGGCTTGGTGGAAGGCTCCACGGTTCGCGACGTCACTGCTGCCTTGGACGTTCTGCCCCGCTACCAATATCCCCTGCCGGCTCACGACGTGCTGATTGCCAACCTGGGCCAGGTAGCCGCGCGCGCCCGGGAGCTTGCGCCGGAAGTGGCGCCGGTTCCGCTGGATGGTCTGAAGCTGCTGAGCCCCGTGGCGAATCCGGGAAAAATTGTAGCTGCGCCGGTGAATTACAAAAAGCACGCGCAGGAAGTGCGCGAGAATCCGGCGCTGCACAATAACAACCCGGCGCTGCTGCAATCGATCAATACCATTGGTTTGTTTCTTAAGGCCACCAGTTCGCTCACCGGTCCCGGCGATGGCATTCAGTTGCGGAAGCTCGACCGCCGCAACGATCACGAAGTGGAACTGGCCTTTGTGATCGGCAAGAAAGGCAATCACATTCCGCGAAGCGAGGCGCTTCAATATGTGGCGGGTTATGCGATTGGTCTCGATATTACGATTCGCGGGGCGGAAGACCGAAGCTTCCGCAAGTCCCCGGACAGCTACTCGGTTTTGGGCCCATGGCTGGTGACTCCGGATGAAATTTCCGATCCGGGAAATCTGGATCTGAGCATCACGGTGAATGGGCAGGTGCGCCAGCAATCGAATACCGATAATATGATCCTCAGCGTGGCCGAGCTTATAGAATTCGCGTCGTCGTTCTACACGCTGCATCCGGGCGATATTTTCATGACCGGGACTCCGGAAGGCGTGGGCCAGATCGTACCGGGCGATGTAATTGTGGCGACGGTTGAGAAGATCGGAAGCATGCAAGTGGAGGTGCAGGCGGCAGCGGACATGCCCCTCGACACCAACGCCGCGGAGTCCACGGCTTCCACCGCGGGGAGGCCTGCGTGAGCACCGCGGCGTCTGACGTGAGGCGCGACACTTCCGAAGAGTGGCAGGAATATTATCAGCGCCTCGGAAAGAAAAATACCGCCGCGCTTTGGGAAGTGCTGAGCGAGATTGTGCCTGTTCAGCCGCGCCGCGCCTGTGTGCCCGCGATGTGGCGCTATGAGGAAGTGCGTCCGCTGCTGCTCGAAGCGGGCCGGCGCATCACTGCCAGGGAAGCCGAACGGCGCGTGCTGATCCTGGAGAATCCGGGAAGCGCCGGCCAGTCCCGAACCACGCAGAGCCTGTACGCGGGGCTGCAGCTTGTGATGCCGGGCGAACAGGCGGCCACGCACCGGCACGTGGCTTCCGCTCTGCGCTTCGTAATGGAAAGCGACGGCGGCTACACCACGGTGAACGGAGAGCGGATTACGATGCAACCCGGCGATTGCATCCTGACCCCTTCCTGGACCTGGCACGATCACGGCAATGCCGGCGACAAACCGGTGATCTGGCTCGATGGCCTTGATATTCCCATCGTGAATCTCTTCGAGAGCAGCTTTTTCGAGCACTCCCCGCGCGAGATGGAGCCTGTCACGCGGCCCGGCGCGATGGTTGCCTATCCCTATGCGCGCAGCCGCGAAACACTGGAAGGCCTATATCGTGCCAGCGCGATAGATCCCTGCCACGGCGTGAAAATGCCGTTGGCGAACGCGGCAACGGGTGGTTCCACGCTGCCCACGATCGCGGCGTTCCTGCAAATTTTGCCTGCGGGGTTCCGCGGTGAGCCTTACCGGGCAACCGATGGCACGATTTACTGCGCAGTGGAAGGCCATGGGTGCAGCCGCGTGGACGATGCCACGTTTTGCTGGAAGCAACATGATGTTTTTGTGGTCCCTTCCTGGTGTGCCGTGCGGCACCAGGCGGAAAGTGAGGCAGTGCTGTTCAGTTTCTCAGATCGGCCCGCGCAAAAAGTGCTCGGGCTGTGGCGTGAGGGCCAGCCATGAGCCAGCTAAGTTTAGAAGATGCGATACGGGCCGCCGGTAATCCCGTTACCTTGTTACGCAACTCGCAGATCGGTCCGTATGCCTTTCCAGTCGTGCGTCATGAGTTTACTAACTGGAGAGATGAACAGCGTGCCTGGCGGGAAACCTGCGCGCTCTTCGATCAGTCGCACCATATGACTGATCTCTATGTGGAAGGGCCGGACGCTCTCCGGGTGCTCTCCGATCTCGGTATCAATAGCTTCCAGAACTTCAAGGTGAATCAAGCCAAACAATTTATCGCTTGTAACCAGGAAGGCTATGTGATTGGGGACGCGATTCTGTTTTACCTGGCGAAGGACCGGTTGAACCTTGTAGGAAGGCCCCCCGCCCAAAACTGGGTGCAATACAACTTAGAGACAGGCGGCTATCGGGCTACTTTCGAAAGAGACGAGCGATCGGCCATAAATCAGGGCCGGCGTAAGACTTTCCGGTTCCAGATTCAAGGGCCCAATGCCGCGCGGGTGATGGAGAAAGTGACTGGAAAAGCCGCGCCTGATATCAAATTCTTCCACATGGGTATGTTCCCGATTGCCGGCCATGATATTCATGCGTTGCGCCATGGCATGGTGGGGCAACCCGGGTGGGAACTGTTCGGCCCTTGGGAATACGGCGACGAGGTTCGCAATGCCATTGTGGAAGCGGGCCGGGAATATGGGATCCGGCAGGTGGGCTCTCGCGCTTATCCCACTACCTGTCTGGAATCGGGGTGGATCCCTTCTCCTGTTCCGGCCATTTATACCGGTGAGCAGATGAGGCCATACCGGCAATGGCTGACTGCCAAAAGCTATGAAGCCACCGCCTCGCTCGGGGGAAGCTTTTACGCCAATAATATTGCTGACTATTATCTGACTCCGTACGATCTCGGCTATGGGCCTTTTGTCAAATTCGACCATGATTTCGTGGGAAGGGCAGCGCTGGAAAAGATTGCCGAGCAACAGAAGCGTACCAAAGTGACTTTAGTGTGGGATGGCGAGGATGTCACGCGTGCCGGCAATACGCTGTTCCATGCAGGAGATATCGTGAAGTATATCGACTTACCACTGGCTAACTACGCGAGCTTACCGTTCGACAAAGTTATGAAGGACGGCAAGACAGTGGGTGTCTCGACCTATACGGGCTATACCTATAACGAACGGGCAATGATCTCGCTCGGTGTGATCGACAATCAATACAGCGCGGCCGGGACGCCGCTTACGTTGGTTTGGGGTGAGGAAGGGCGTGGATCGCCCAAGCCCACCGTCGAGCGGCACGTGCAGGCGGAAATTGGAGTGACTGTTGCGCCGGTTCCTTTTGCCGAAGCGGCGCGCGTCGCTTACCGGCCGAAATGAAGTAGAGGAGAGTAAATGGCCTATATCTTTCATGAGAACGATTTACCGAAACTGGTCGCCGTAGTTCCGGGTCGCGAACGCATCTTCTTTGTGAATAAAGAACTGACTAATATCGACGATATGCTGGCCGGAGTGATGCACTACAAGAGCCATGCATCCTCGCCCTATCATTATCATGAGATTTGCGAGCACTTTTACTTCATTATGGAAGGTAAAGGAACGGTAGAAACACCGGAAGGTGTTCGCGATGTAGGGCCGGGCGACCTGGTGTTCATTCCGGCCGAAGCGAAACACCGCCTGCGCGCCACTGATACGGGTCTATTCTATTTCGAATTCCAGGCCCCCAATCGGTTCAAAACGCACATTCTTGATGGCACGCCGGATGATCTTCGATGGAATCGGGTGGATGGGCGGGTATGGGTGCAGACGTAGACTTGGAGTCTGACTGGACCGCTAACGATTACACCGCAAGCTGCTCTTCGAGAACGCGGCCCGCGCGCCATGTGGAGAGCGCGTAGAGTAACAGGCAGGCAACCAATATCAGCCGGCTGAATTGAGCAGTGGCTGCTCCCGCCATGATCATTGCAACAATTTCGATGATACTCGAGCCGAACGATTGGCTTGTCTGAAAGCGCCATCTCCTTTCATAGCCGTGCCGCCCTACAGAAGCAAAGTGACCCGTGGCCAGTGCCATCAATGCGGCTGCGAAGCCCGCGAGCGGATGGAAGGGGGCGGTGAGCAGTAAAGAAACGAGCAGGAAGACAACATCTTTAGCCGCCAGAATCTGCCAGCCGGAAAGCGGCATCAGGCGGTAGCGGGTAATAGCGCCTTCGCCATCCAAGCCGAACAGACTCAGCGCGCAGGTGGAGAGCAGCAGCAGGATCAAGAGAGTCAACGGCAGAAACGCATCCGGCGGCAACTTGCCGGCGGCGCGGATCGCGGCAGCCGGCAGAGCAACGGCCAGCGCGGCGTAGAAATCGAGTGTGGCAAACATCTCCCGGAGGTTCTTGCGAATGAGTTGATTCAGGGCCGTAGGGAACGAAGGCAGCCACAGCCATGGACCGCTGCGGCCCTTCAGAAATTTCCAAGGAGCCACGAAACCGAGCGCAAAGAGCAAGGCTATCGATCCCCACAGTCCGAACGTGACCTTTTTCCAGACGAGCAGAACCGCCAGGATCCAGACGATGGGATTGAGCCACGCGCTGATTGCCCGGAGAACCCAGTGCTCCGGCTTCGTGAGCGGCCACAAAGCGAGCCGCTCGCGGGGAATTTTGCGGAGCGGATCGCCGGTGAGCGGGAAAAACAAAACCACGGCAATGATTGCGCCAAAGAACCCCATCGCTCCCGGATCTTTCGCAAAAAGAAACGCGATGCCAATGTAGAAGAGGTTATTGGTCGAGAAGCTGAAAATCGATTTGCGATCACGGCGGGTGACTTTCGCCAGCGCCGCCAGGATTACTCGTGCCCGAGCCATGCCAGTTCCTCCGTCACTTTAGGCTCGGCCACTTCGAAGTAGATCTCTTCGAGCGATCGCGATAATTCCTGGGCTGCGGCATTCCACACGGCCCGGCCGCCACGGATGATCACGAACTGGTGGGCAATCTTTTCCGCGGTGGAGAGCATGTGCGAAGTCAAGAAAACGGTAATGCCCCGCCCTGCGGCCTTCACCAGAATTTCATCGATTACCCGCGAGGTAACCGGGTCGATCGCTTCAAACGGTTCATCGAGGAACAGCACGTCCGGATTGGGCAGCAGGGCCATGGCGAATGCGGTCTTCTTGCGCATACCATGAGAGCAATCGCGTGCAAAGGTGCGGCGGCCGGGAATAAGACTCAGCGCGCGCAAAAGCTGCTCACTGCGTGCGCGCGCCAAGTCCGAGGGCAGCCCATAAACTTCGCTGGTGAGCGCTAAATGCTCCTCCACAGTTAAATCGTCGAAGAGTCCTAGCTTTTCTGGTAGAACGCCAATGCGCCGCTTGATCGCAGCGGCATTTTTTGCCACATCGAGACCGCAAACCGTGACAACACCCGATGTGGGCTGGAGCAGGCCCGTGAGCATCTTCACGGTGGTCGATTTGCCCGCGCCGTTTGGTCCGAGAAAAGCGCAGATAGAGCCTTTCGGCACCTGGATGGTGAGGCCATCAACCGCAACGAATTCGCCAAACCGCCGCGTGAGGTCCCGGCAAGAGATCATCCGAACATTGTCGCGCGGGAGGCTATCAGCAGTTCGCGATCGGCTCTCGGCCAAACAGGGCTGCGCTGCGATTCCTCACCCTTCACACTGATGAGATTCAACGTGCGCGATCCAGGCATACTTGGCGGTGTCTTTCTTCTCCTGAACCGTCTGAATCAGGAGATCGAAGCGGCCGAAATCGGGATCGCCGTCGATTACGGCTTGCGTTTGCTCCGCCAGCAAAACATTCAACTCGCGGATCGCCTGCAGGAAACTGCGCTGCAGCCGATTTTTCACGTCGCAGAATCCGATCCGCGGAATCCGCAGGGGGGAAATCCGCCGCTCCCGATGAGCCGCAGTTAATGTTTGACAAACCATATCATAGCCTTTACAGCTCAGAAAAGTGCAGTTGCCCGTCCAAGGTTCAATTTTTAACGGAACGGGCCATTAGCAAGGAACTTACGGGAATCGCGCCCGGCGTGGTCTGTAAGTTTTTTCGCCCGGCCGGGACTATATTACCCGAAATGATACAAATCGACCAGCTTCGCAAGTCTTTTGGCGGCAAACGGGCGGTGGATGGCCTTGGTTTCACGGCCCGGGATGGCTCGATCACAGGATTGGGTCGGGCCAAACGGCTCGGGGAAGACTACGACGCTCCGCCTGCTAACCGGCCTTCTACAACCCGATGGAGGCCAGGTTTTGGTGGATGGGATCGATCCCTCTCGAGAACCACTCGCGGCCCGCCAACGCATCGGGGCGCTCACCGATGGTATGGGGAACTACCCGCGGCTCACCGCGCGCGAACATTGGCGCTATTTCGGCCGGCTGCATGGACTGGGTCAAGCGGAGATCGATCGCCGGATCGCTTCGCTCATCGAGTTGTTCGATTTGGGCAGCATCGCCGACCGTCCGGTGGGAGGCTTCTCGCAGGGAGAGCGCATGAAAGCGGCCCTGGGACGGGCTATCGTTCACTATCCAGACAACGTGCTGCTCGATGAGCCGGGCAACGGGCTCGACGTGCTCAGCGCTCGCACGCTGCATACAGCGCTGACCGGCTTTCGCGATGCCGGCAAGTGCGTGATTTTGTCGACCCACCTGATGGCCGAGGTGGCGGCGATCTGCGATCACGTGGTTATGGTGGCGCGCGGCCGGGTGGTCGCCGAAGGCGCGCCGGCATCGCTGATTGCAACCACTGGCGCGGCCAATCTGGAGGGGGCTTTCGTGGCCCTGACCGCATGAGAGAGAATTACGGATCGATCACTTTCTGCTCCGCATGGGTCATATTCCGCAAAGAAGCTATCGACGCTCTACGCGATCGCCGGGCGCTGTTTTCCGCGCTGTTGTTCTGTTGGTTGGGACCGTTCGTGGTCGGCGCCACTTCTTACGCCGCGCCGGCCGTGGCGCTGCTGCCGACGTTTCTGTTGATGCCCGCTTTCGTTTCGGGAATGCATCTGGCGGCTGATTGCCTGTCGGGCGAACGGGAGCGCGGCTCGCTCGAGCCGCTGCTGTTGAACCCCGTGCCGCCCCTGGAGATTGCAGTTGGAAAGTGGCTGGCGGTTGTTGCGCTCTCCCTTTTGGCCAGTGTGCTGACTTTGCTTTTTGCGGTGGCCATGACTCACGTTGCCCCTTTGCGTGTGGATCTTAGCCCGGCTACGCTCCTGTACATGCTGGCCACGCTGATTCCTTTGGCGTTCCTCTTTTCCGGCGTTCAACTGCTGATTTCCGGATGGTCTCGCAGCACGAAAGAGGCAGGCTCGTATCTTTCGGTGGTGATGTTACTGCCTATGTTGACCGGTATTTTCGGCGAATTTTTCCCCGTGCGGCTGCGAGCCGCGATAGCGCTGGTCCCCGTGCTGGGCCAAGAGCGGATGCTCTCGGGGCTGGTGCGCGGGGAGGCTCCGCAGATCGGCTGGCTGCTGGCCGGGGGCGGATGCGCGTTACTAGGCGGAATCGCGGCAGTTGGGGCCACCGCCCTGTTGCTGCGAAGCGAGAAGGTAGTGTTTGGCCGGTGATTACGAGCGCATAATCGCCGCCTACCTGCCGGCGCTCAAGCGCCTGGCCGCCTCCTATGAAATACAAACGCATGCGCGCGAGGACCTGCTGCAGGAAATTCTGCTGGCCCTCTGGAAAGCCCTACCTGGTTTTCGCGCAGATTGTTCCGAGCGAACCTTTGTCTTTCGCGTGGCGCACAATCGTTGTTTGAGCCATGCCTGGCGCCGCGCGCGGCGATCCGGCCTGGAAAACGAACTGCCGGAGGTAGCCGATCCTGGCCGCGGTCCGGAGCAGCAAGTGATCGACCAACGCCGGCGGGAGGCGTTGCTCGATGCCATCCGCCGGCTGGCGCTGCCGTACCGGCAAGTGATTTCCTTGGTGCTCGAAGACCTGCCTGTTGCGGAGATTGCCGCTGTGCTGGGCATCAGTGAGAACAATGTGGCGGTGCGCCTGAACCGCGCACGTAAGATGCTGCGCGCAATCCTGGAGAAAGGCCTCTCATGATGGACGAAGAACTGGCGAACTGGCGAAGCGCCTGGCTGGCGGAAGTAGATCCGCCGGCATTGCTTCCGGATATCCGCCGGATGGCTGAACGCGAGAAGCGCCGGATGGTTCTGCGCTTAGGTGGGCAGCTACTTTGGAGCCTCGCTCTGCTCGGTGTTTCGGCCTGGTGGGCTTGGCGATGGCGCTCGCTTGAGTCGGTGCTATGGGCCGCCGTAATCTGGATTCTCACCTTCGCCGCGGCGCGGTTCGCGATCCGTAACACAGCCGGCACGTGGCGATCTGCCGGTCAATCAACGGCGGCCTTCGTCGACCTCACTCGCCGCCGATGCCATGCCAGCCTCCGCGCGGTCCGCTTCGGACGCAGGCTGCTAGCGGTAAATCTGGCGATCGTGGTTCCCTGGCTATCGTGGGACTTCGCCCGCTGTAACCTGCCGGGGAGAAATTATGCAATCGGAATGGTCCTCACAGCGGTGCTTACCGCAGGCTACCTGATTGCGTTTGCCTGGCTTCAACGGAAGAAACTAGCAGAGTTGGAAAGGTTGAACCGGTTCGATGAGGAGCGGGGATATTCTGGCGGAATGCGATATTGAGGCGTCCGATCATTGTTCTGTTGTCTGATTCTCCACGGCGAGTTCGCGCGATGACATCGCGCAGTGGCGGTAAGGCCAGTTCACGGTGTCCCACAGCAGCAACATCCATAGTCATGACGGAATTGGGCATCCCCTGAATGGATAGCCATAGTATGTGAATTCCCGAACCCCCATTTTGTAACGCTCGCCCGGCGAGATTCACTCACATGTGAACGGCCCAGTGGGTACTGTAGGCAGGCCTATTGGGGTACTATTTCTATGATGGATCACGCGGAGGCGACCCGGAAATTTGCCGTGGAGCAATATCTTCTGGGCGAACTGAGCGAGGCCGAGCAGGAAGAGTTCGAATTGCACTTTTTCTCCTGCTCCGAGTGCGCGGAAACGGTGGAATCCGGAGCCGCGTTCCTGGCCAATGGGAGGGCGGTGTTATCCGAAGAAAGGGCGTTCGGGCGAATACCCGTAGCGCCACGGAAGCGATGGTGGTCCTTCCAGACCAGATGGGGATTGGCCGCAGCCTTGGCGGGATGGGCGGTGGCCGTGGTGCTGGCAGGGTACCAATTGCTGCGCAGACCTGCGGAGTCCGGTCTGCTGACGCTAGCTCCGGCGATTTCCGTAAGGGCGGTTCGTTCGGAACAGACGTTGACCTTTTCAAGACAAAAGGGCATCATATCCTTTGCTGTCGCGCACGAATGGGAGGAGACTTATTCGGGCTACCAGGCCGAAATCGAGCGCGCGGTGGATCATCGGGTAATCATAAGCGAACGGATGGCAGATGGGGCGCCGGAGGGTGCACCGCTCAATGTGACCATCCAGCCGGATGGTCTCGTAACAGGGTCCTATTTCCTGGTGTTGTATGGTCTCCGCGAAGGTTCGGCGGAGAAGAATTCGGTAGAGCGAATCGCTTTCCACTTGACGGAGTAGAGTAGAGTAGATGATCTCGCGGTTCCAGTATCACGGCTACGCTATAGGTATTTCCGGACAAATCACCCGGCCCATTAACCAACTGGTTTCGTCCCAGGCGGTGAGCGCGCTGGCGCCCGTCGGCGGATACAGTTCGGCCAAACAGGAAGGCTATCGATTGCTGGAAATCCTCTCCCACGGAGGTGTCACTTCCGAAGTTACCGGCAATCACAATGCGACAACCGGTAATTATGAGACTTCCGTGACCGCAACCATGCATGGATTGAATATCGGCAACGTGCTGCTGCTGGAATCGGGCACCGCATACTTGAGCTTGATTCATCCGCCCGATGGAGGCCAGCCGCGCATCGCGCCGCGGGGATCGTTCTTCCGGAATCTGCGGATTGCCGGGCAAGAGATAGAACTGGAAAGCAGGGTAGACGATTACAGCAACACTCTCGACACCATGGACGGATTGCGCAAACGTTACAAAGAGGACGCCGAATTTCGGGAGCGCTTTCTTAAAGAGGCGCATGTGGGTAAGGAAAACGAGCTCCACGAAAAGCAGCGCAAGTACTTCCCATGGCGGAACATTACAGATAAGGCCGAATTACCGGTAAGCAAGGCACAGGAAAAAACCGTTGTGCCACTGTTTATCGTAAAGAACCCGAGCGCTCCGGGATTCCACGTGAGCGGGAATGTGATCACGGTGGAGAATTTTGGCACGGTCGTTATCGGAGAACTGGTAATCGGCGGCTTCGGACGCCGCCTGACTATGCTGCACGCTGATTTGGGATCACCTACGGATGGCGATTTGTCCTGCATTGTGGCGGAGGGTAACGGGGGCGGCGGAGACCCGTAGAGCTGGAAAATCCCTCCTTCTGGTTAGTGTGTTGGCATTCGCCGCCTGCAACCAAGGGTCGGCGCGCCATTCGCAAGGAGTGTCTGCGCGCGAGGATCCGAGGCTGGAATTGCCTGCGGCCGAGAAGAAGCTTCTGCATCTTAAGCCCCACGATCAATCCTACTGGGAACTCGTCCTCAGAAAGACCGAACTCCTCGAACAATTGAACCGGCGTGAGGAAGCGCTGGCTTGGTTGCGGCTCAAGGCCCCTTCCGCGCCCCCTGCCGATTCCGTTCGGCTCCTCCAAGAACAGGCGTCTATCGAGAACGCTCTGGACCAGCTTCGCCAAGCCGACCACGATTATGCGGACGCCACAAGGATGGCTCAGTCTTTGCAGGACGCACCGTTGGCGGCTAAGCTCGAAGTGCGGCGGGCCAGAGTGCTGACCAAACTGGATCAGACGGAGCAAGCCGAAGAGTTGCTGGGGCAAGCGGAAGGTTATGTCCGCGCCAGCGGCGACCGCTATCTGGTCCCGTACATACTGCATTACCGGGGACTCGCTCGCGAGGCTCGCAACCAGTTCGAAGATGCGATTGCGCCGCTCCAGATGTCGCTGGAAATTTTCCGGCAAGATCCAAATCGGAAAGCGCTCGCCGCCAATGTGATGATCAGTCTGGCCTGGTGCTATTACCGGTTGGGGCAAATCGAGAAGGCGATGGGGCTTTATCAGCAAGCGGAAAGCTTGGCCGCGCCGGATGACCAGCACCTGGCCCTGGGGCACCTGGGAAACATTTTCCTGGAGCAGGGCGATTTCGCTAAAGCGGCCGATTACTACCGGCAGGCAGCCGCGCAGGCCAAGGGGCGGGACGATTACTACTATCCGAAATGGCTCGACAACCTGGCGATCGCCTTGATCGAACAGGGTAAGTGGGCGGAGGCCGCGCCTTACAGTGCGGAAGCACTGAAGCTCGAATCAGCGAGCTCGCCCGAGTTGCCTCCGGCGATGGTTACAGAAGGCCGTATCCAAGCCCATCGCGGAGATTACCGGACTGCGGAGAAGACTTTGCGCCAGGTAGCGGAGTCGCGTCAAAATATCGCCTTTGCGCTCGACGCCTACTCCGCGCTGGCGGAGTTGTATGCGGACAGGAACAGACCCGAGGAGGCAAGGCGGGAATTCGAATCCGCATTAGCGCTAGTGGATGAGAGCACCGCCAGCCTGCGCGAGGATGAGAACAAGCTCAGTTACCTCGCCAGTCTGATCGATCTGCATCAGCAATATGTCGATTTCCTGATGGATTGCGGCGATGCAGCGGGGGCTTTCGCAGTGGCCGAATCGAGCCGCGCGCGGCTGCTGCGGGAGCGGCTCGATCTTCCGCGCGCCAGGGTCCGAAGCTACAACACGGAGAGATACGAAGCGGCCGCGGCGGCCAGCGGTACGACATTTCTGGCTTACTGGATCGGCCCGAAAAAGTCGTATCTGTGGGCCATTTCCGGGAAACACTTCGACTCTTACCGCCTGCCGGCTGTGGGGGAGATTCAGAAGCTGGCGGCGCAATATCAAGGAGCGATCGAGCGAGGCGGCACACCGCAGCCGGAGGAATTGGCCGCGGGGACGAAGCTCTTCCAACTGCTTCTTCCCACGGCGGCGCTGCGGCATGAAGGCAAATATCTCATCGTTCCCGATGGGCCGCTGTACGCGCTCAATTTTGAAACACTGCCTGTGGCTGGCAGTCGTCCCCACTTCTGGATCGAAGATGCCAGGGTGGCGGTGGCGCCGTCGCTCGACATGCTGCTGGAGCGGCACGCAAAGCCCACACAGGGCCGCTCATTACTGCTGGTGGGCGATGCCACGGAATGGAGTCCGGAATATCCCAAGCTGTCGCATGCCGGGCAGGAAATGGACGGCATCCGCAAATTATTTCCGGACACGTCGCAGAAAATTTTAAGAGGGCCGGACGCGACGCCGGTGGCCTACATGCGCGCCCAACCCGGTGATTACTCCTTCATTCACTTCACTGCTCATGCCACCGCGAATCGCAACTCGCCGTTCGATTCGGCCATTATTCTTTCGAAAGGAAATGAGGGGGAAGGCAGACTGTCCGTGAAAGAAGTCTTAGGCACGCGCGTGCGCGCTGAGCTGGTTACCATTTCCGCGTGCCACAGCGCGGGCGCTCGTACTTATTGGGGCGAAGGGTTGGTCGGCTTCGCGTGGGCGTTTCTGGAATCCGGCGCGCACGGCGTGATCGCCGGTTTGTGGGATGTCAGCGATTACTCTTCGCCGCGCTTAATGCGCAACCTGTACGCGGGCCTCACCCGCTCGCAGGCGCCCGCCGATGCCCTGCGCGCCGCTAAACTGGATCTGATTCGCGGCGGCAAATACGCCGATCCCTATTATTGGGGCGCTTTCCAGTTATATGAAGGCACGCTATAGCCGCAACAGTTACTACGGCCATGGGCGATTTTCTTCCTTCGAAAACCCTGTTGATTCCGCCCCGGAGCCGAAAAATGGTTTCTGGTTTCCCAGGCCGCACATCCCCGGGGGTGTGCGACATGAAAGGGAGATCATGGGAGTTTTCTTTTTTTTGTGGCCTGATACCTAGCGTATTGATACGCTAGGTTAAGGGGGCATCCCATGTCAGACTCTTTGTCCGCCCTGGAGATTCAGCGCGCCACCATCCAGCGGCAGATTTCCCAACTGGGCGATATGCGTGCGGGCTCCATCACAACCACAGGCGG
>JASIAM010000312.1 GCA_030041985.1 Bryobacteraceae bacterium
TGCGTTCGACCGCGCTCGATACCAATTCCAAAAGCACGCAGAAAGTGGCGCAGGCAGTTGGTAATTAAGCTATCAGCTTTCAGCTATCAGCTCAGGCTGACCGCGCTGCTTCAAAAGCTGAGCGCTGATTGCTGAAAGCTCCCATCCTCAAAACTTCGCCAGATTTTCGAAATCCACATTGCCCCCCGAAAGGACCACGCCAACCGCCCGTATTCCCGGGGGTAATTTGTGAAACAGCACAGCCGCAGCGCCTGCAGCGCCACTCGGCTCGACCAGAATCTTCAGCCGCTCGAGCAAGAACTTCACCGTAGCCCGGATTTCGTCGTCACTCACCAAAACAATCCCTTCGGCGAGCCGCTGAAGAATCGGAAACGTCAATTCGCCCGGCTTGGGCGAGCGGAGGCCATCGGCAATCGTGTGCGGTTCCACGGAAACACGCTCGCCTTGGGAAAGCGACAGAAAAGTGTCGTTTGCGCCTTCCGGCTCCGCGCCGAACACCAGAATCGAAGGCTGCAATTCCCGCGCGATGGTAGCGCAACCGGAGAGCAGGCCCCCGCCACCCACCGGCGTGATCAGCGCGTCCAGAGGTCCGGTCTCCTCCAGTAACTCCAGCGCCGCAGTCCCCTGCCCCGCCATGATCATGGGATGGTCGAATGGAGGCACGAGAGTAGCGTCATTCTCTTGCAGAATGGCTTCGGCGATTCGTTCGCGGCTATCGGTAAACCGGCTGTACGTGACAATGCGCGCCCCGTAAGATCGCGTTGCCTCCATTTTGGAGCGCGGCGCATCCTCGGGCATTACGATGGTCGCCGGCGAGCACACGTGGCGTGCCGCGATAGCCGTGGCCTGCGCATGATTGCCCGACGAGTACGCCACCACGCCTTTGGCCAATGCGGCCGCCGGCAATGACAAAATCAGATTCGCCGCCCCGCGAATTTTAAACGCGCCGCCCTTTTGCAGATTCTCGCACTTGAAGTAAACCCGCCTTCCGGACTGGGCATCGAATCCAGCCGAAGTCAACACCGGCGTGCGCCGAGCCAAAGGCCGGATGCGCTCCGCCGCGGCCCGCACATCCTCTGCTTGAATGGCAAGTCTCATCGGCTTTAGTTTTTCACAACTGAGACACCGAGGCGCAGAGAAACCCAAAAAGATTTCCCCCGCGTCCTCCGCAATCTCAGCGGCCTCAGGTTTTGACTTTAAATTGTCCTCCTCGGTGTCTCTGTGTCTCTGTGGTGCAATATCAGCGTGACCCATCCCGCCCTGGTTCTCTTTGATATCGACGGCACCCTGGTGCGCCGCGCAGGGCCCCATCATCGCGAAGCGCTTGTCTATGGCGTCCGGCGCGTGACGGGCCTCGAAAGCACCACCGATGGCATCCCCGTGCAGGGCATGCTCGATCCCGATATTTTGACCGTCATGCTGCGGCGCGCCGGCGCCTCGCGCGGGTTGATCCGGCAATCGATGCCGGAAATCATGCGCGCGGCCGAGCGCCATTATCTGCGCGTTTGTCCAGCTTTGCATACCAAGCACTGTCCGGGTGTCGAACCGCTACTCGACCGCCTCACGCGCCGCGGCTTGCTGCTCGGCCTGGTCACCGGGAATCTCACGCGCATCGGCTGGCGCAAGCTCGAGCGCGCCGGCCTGCGCCGTTATTTCCGTTTCGGTGCTTTCGGCGAGATGGCCAAAACGCGGGCAGGCCTCGCGCGCCTCGCCATCCGGGAAGCGCGCCGCCGCGGTTGGATCGCCCGCGAATCACCCATCACCTTGGTCGGCGATGCTCCCGCGGATATCCTGGCCGCGCGCGCCAACCACATTCGCGTGATCGCCGTCCGCACGGGCATTACACCGCCCGAGGAATTGCGCGCGCTGGCCCCGGATTTCCTCCTGGGCAACCTGCGGCATCTGCGGCTGCGCATGGTGGAACAATAAAATCATGGTTCGCGATTCCCCGCCCCGCAAAACACCCGAACAGCTCCTGCGCGAGTGCCAGGCCGAGGAGGCGGCGGCAATCAAAGGACACCTGAAGATTTTTCTGGGCTATGCTTCCGGCGTGGGCAAAACGTTTCGGATGCTGGACGAAGCCCGGCGGCGGCGCGAGCGCGGCCAGGATATCGTAGTGGGCGCTGTACAGCCGCGCGTGCGGCCTGAAGAGCAAGCACTCCTGGCCAAGTTGGAGGTAATGCCTCTCAAAACTCTGAATGGTGGCCATACGATGGATGTGGAGGCCCTCCTGCGCCGCCATCCCACCGTGTGCTTTATTGACGGACTGGCTTACAATAATCCGCCCGGCGCCCGCAACCCCACGCGCTGGCAGGATGCCGAAGAGCTTCTGTGCGCCGGCATCAAAGTGATCGCCTCGATCAATATCCAATATGTCGCTGAGCTTGGCGAAGCTGTGGAGGCCATTACCGGAAAGCACGTCCAGGACACCGTCCCGGTGTCTTTTATTCAGAGCGCCGATGAAATTGAAATTGTGGACGCCGCGCCGGAGGAACCGATCGAACGGCCGCCGGAAGAAGCGGCCAGCGCCGCCGAACGCGCGGGGCGCCTTTCGCGGCTGCGCGAACTGGCGCTGCTGCTCACCGCCGATGTGGTGGATGAGCAGCTCAATCATTACCTCGAATCGCACGGTATCCGGCAAAACTTCGGGGCGCATGAGCGCATTCTGGTGTGTGTTACTCCCCGCGCCAATGCTCGTGAGATGATTGAGACTGCCCGGGTGATGTCGGACCGGTTTCATGGCGAGCTGCTGGTGGCCTACGTCCGCCAGCCGGAGATTTCCCCCGCCGATAAAGCTGCGCTGGAGGAGAAGCTCGAAATGGCCCGCGCCGTTTCCGCCCGGATCGTAATTCTGGAAGGCGACAACCCCGTCCAGGCCATTCTGGATTTCGCCTCCAAAGGCGGTGTTACGCAAATCTTTATCGGACATAGCCAGCGTAACGGAATCTGGTCGAATGTCTGGGGCAACCCCGTGGACAAACTGCTGCGCGGCGCGCACGGCATGGATGTCCGCGTGTTTCCCCAATAGGACCGTGCGAACGCACAATGGCGGATGCGCGGCGGGGCAGATTGAAAATCTATATGGGCTATGCCGCGGGCGTCGGCAAAACCTATCAGATGCTGGTGGATGCCCAGGATTTGAAGGCCCGGGGCGTGGATGTCGTAGTCGGCTACTTCGAACCGCATTCGCGCCAGGACACGATCGCGAAGCTCGACGGGCTGGAGGTTGTGCCGCGCAAAAAAATCGAGTACCGCGGCTCGGTCTTCGAAGAGATGGACACCGATGCCATCCTGGCGAGACAGCCGGAGTGCTGTGCGGTGGATGAGTTTCCGCACACCAACGTGCCCGGCTCGCCGCACGCCAAACGGTGGGAAGATGTGCAGGTCCTGCTCGATGCCGGAATCGATGTCCTCACCACCATGAACATCCAGCACCTGGAGAGCTTGAACGACCAGGTATGGCACATCACCGGGATTCGCGTCCGCGAGACCATCCCGGACCCGGTAGTGCAACAGGCCGATGAAGTCGTGATGATCGATTTGACCCCCCGGGCCCTGTTGCACCGCCTCGCACGCGGGGTCATCTATAGCCGCGAAAAGGCGGAGCAGGCCAGGAACAATTTCTTTCGGGAATCGACCCTGGTGGCGCTGCGCGAACTGGCGCTGCGGGAAACCGCCCATGAAGTCGTGCATCGCGGCGCTGCCGACGGTATCGCGCAGCCGGTCGAGGCCACGGGATCGATACCCGGTGCCTTGGTCCATCACAAATTGTTGGTGCTGGTAACTCCGGACCCTACCAGCGCCATGGTCATTCGCCGCGCCAAGCGCATCGGCGATTTCCTGGACGCCGAATGTTTCGCCGTTGCCGTGCAGCCTTCCGGCGACCTGGCGGGCCTGCCGCAGCCCGAGCGCGAGGCCGTCGCGCAGCACCTCAATTTCGCCCGTAATCTGCACATTGAAACGCGCATCCTGGAGGGCAGCGATGTCGCAGCCGCGCTAGTGGATTTTGCCCGCCGCAATCAGATTACCCAGATCTTCCTAGCCAGGCCCAAAGAACATCACTGGTCGCTGCCGTTGTTTTCCCGCGATCTGGTGCAAAGAATTGTGAATATCGCGAGAGACATGCAGATCGTGGTGGTGGCGGAGCGCGAGCCTTTTCAATCCCAGTGATGTTCGTACGGCTCAATCGCTATGACGGCTTCGCCGGCGAAGAGCCGCCGCCAATCGGCGCACACCGCGCTCCCGGTCGGGGAACAGATCGATATATTGCAACTCGCGCTCGACCGCGCGCGGCACACGGCAGCCGTCGAGGCGCAGGGGCACTATAAAGATGTCATCCAATGGCACGCGGCGCGCGCAATCCAAAGCGTAGCGGATTTCGGCTTGAAAACCTCCTCGCTTGGTTACCGAATGAGTGGAAAAACAGGCCAGGAAAAAATCGGAATTTTCGATTGCGGCTTCAATTGCCCGCGGCCAATTTTGCCCCGGCAGCAATTTGCGAACGTCCATCCACGGACTGAACCCTTCCGCCTCGAGCGCGTTGTAAAGCCATTCCGCCATTGACCGGTCCTCCTCCACATAGGCCAGGAAGACCTGCGGCAGCCTCGGTTCGAAGCGGCAACCAAGGGCGGCATCCGGATAAAACACTCCCAATCCGTCGATTTCCACCGCGGCGCCGCGGGTCAATGCACGAATCACAATCCCGGCCAGTTCGTGTGCCGTGGAGCAATCACTCATCGGCTTGGCGAGCCTCCTGCTCGAAGCTGATTTTGCCATCGCGCCCCACGCGAAATTTGCCGAGGCCCGGCAAGGGAGCCTCCTGGCCGTGACGCAATTTTTTCAGGATCTGGTTCACCATGCGGTCCAGCCGGTCCGCCGCCTCCGCTTCACTGACACCGGCGCGCCGAGCCATTCGTTTCGCCAGTTCCGGCTTCTTCATCCGGCCATCACTCTAGCAGCCTGGCACGCCGAAGTACTCCCCCCAAACTGACTAAGCTCATGGAAATACAGACAATTCCGCATCGTATCAAATCGGAAATTGCTGTGACTCGCACGAAATGAATTGATTTTAATTGGCGTTTAAGACAGAGTTCATCTGTAGCTCGTTACTATAGCGAAAGACGGCGTAAACGTCGCAAATCAAAGGAGAGAAGCATGAAGAAACTGTTGACGCTAATGTTGGGTGCGGGACTGGCCTTAGGCACCGTCAGTATGACATTTGGCCAGGATCAGCCCAAAGATGGCACCACCACCAAGAAAAAAGGGAAGAAAAAGAAGAGCACCGACGAGCCCAAGAAAGACCTCCGCTAGAATCTTTATTAATCTTGCCGGGAAGCCGCGCGGGTGCCTTTCGAGGCTTGGCAGATCCTGCGCGGCTGCTTGGTTGTCCTCCCTTCCAGTCAACTTTTTCCCATTTCTCTATTGCGACGCATCTCTCTCGAATGAAGGCCGTCCATCGGTGCTTCCGAGCAAAGGTGTAACCTAATCGTTGAGGTGATGCGCCCACTTAGAAGTACGCCTCGACTGGAGAACCGCTATGAAAATCCTGGCCACGACCGTATCGCTTGCCTTTTTTGCTTTGGCTGGTTTAGCGCCGGCACAAACGCAGCCCGCCACTGACCGTGCTCTCGGTGCCGTCACCGCGATCGATGCTCAAAACCATAGCGTCGTTATCAAAGAAGATAAAGGCGACTCCGTAATGATCATTGTCGCCGACAAGACATTTCTGCTCCGTCTGCCTCCCGGAGAAACTGACGTGAAGAAGGCGGCCAAGATCAATTTTGCCGATATCGGCGTGGGCGATCGCCTGGTGGCTGCGGGCACGAAAACCGGAGATAAGCTGGAAGCCCGCACTGTGATGATCATGAGTAAGTCGGACATCGCGCAGCAGCAGCAGAAAGAGCAGGAGGAATGGCAAAAGCGCGGACTGAACGGCACCGTGGCCAGTGTGGCCCCCGAGCAGAAGAATTTTGTGGTTACTGCCGGCGACAAGAAATACACCGTGACTGCCACGGATAAGACCGACTACCGCCGTTATGCCGCCGACTCCGCCGAGTATAGCGACTCCAAGCCCAGCACGCTGGCGGATATGAAAACCGGCGACCAGGTGCGGGTGCTGTGGGCCTCTAAAGACGATACGGCTGCTACCGCCACCGCCGAGCGCGTGGTTTATGGCACGTTCACTCGTGTTGCCGGCCTCATTACCTCGATCAATGCCGAGACCGGCGAGATCAAGCTCTCCGATCTGTTTAACAAGAAGCCGGTCACCATTGAAGTGACTGCGAAATCTACGGCGCACCGGCTTCCGGAAGATATGGCCAACCAGATTGCGCGGCGCTTCAAACCGCGCGACGATGCGGATGGAGGGGGCCGTGCGGGACGCGGCGACTTCGCCGGACGCGGCGCCGGGAACGGCGAAGGGCGCGGCGGCTTCGCGCGAAACAGAAACCTGGATCTCAGTCAGATTACCGCCCGCCTTCCTGCCATCCCGATTAGCGAACTAAAGACCGGTAGCGCAATTATTCTCACGGGCACCCCGCAGGCCGATGCCTCGCATGTCACCGCGGTCACCATCATCGCCGGTATTGAACCGATCGTCACGGCTGGCGCTCCGGTGGTGCGTGACCTGATTGGCGGATGGAACCTGGGTGGCGGCGGCGGTGGCGGCGAAGGCGGCGGAGATCAATAACCGCTCAAAACAACATTAATTGTGTTGCGGGCTCCGGCCCGTAATAGAACCGCAGTGCGTTGGCCTCTTCGATGCGCCCCCAATGCTCGCAGATCCAGGTCAACTCGCGGGCACAAGCTTCCGGCGCAGTCTCTGCGTCCAGCAGCCGATGCAGCAGTTCGTAAGCTTCTGCATAACGCCGCATCGCGGCTAGCTCCCGCGCATATTTGAATGATTCCGGCGTTTGTGCAATC
Organism: Bryobacteraceae bacterium; assembly: GCA_030041985.1. Lineage (GTDB taxonomy): Bacteria > Acidobacteriota > Terriglobia > Bryobacterales > Bryobacteraceae > PSRJ01. The sequence goes on from JASIAM010000312.1 coordinate 6,922, forward strand.
TGAACCGGGTCCTCGGTGATGAGTGTCGAGGTCCTGCCGCTGGGGGTCAGCGCATCCGCAAATTCCGGGTGCGGTGCATCCAACACCAGCAGGCAGCGGCGCTCGGCCAACAGATTGCGGATTCGCATGCAGTTCTCTTCGGCGACACCGTCCAGCGCCACTCCGGCTTGCGCGCCCAGTTCACCGGAAAGCTGTGCCAGGCTGCGCCTATGCCCAGGGACCCAGAAAACGGTTTCAAACTCTTCGGCAGCTTCGCGAGCGAACCGCGCTGCCCTTTCGCCGGCAATCCGCTCTACGCCCGCACGGTCGGCGATTTCCCGGTAGAGCGGCTCCAAATCGCGCGAAAATGCGGTACTGGGCGGGAGGCCAGGCTCGCGGCGTCTCTGCCAAAACCAACGCTTCACCAAGCGCATCGCCAACCGGCGATTCTGCGACGCGTCAAAGAAATTGCGGCGCCGCCACACCTCGGGAAACGGGCACTCCTCTAACAAAATCGCGGCAATCTCGGCATTTGCATCGCGCGCCTGGTCCACCAGCACAGGCTCCCAGTCCTGCCGCGGCCGGCGCATCGGCCAGGAAGCACTGGAAAGCAATAGAATTAGGATATCGGCGGCCAGCCCTTCTTGGGCTTTGTTGAGCAAATCGCCGCCGGCCGCCATCAGCCCATCCCCGCTGTAGCACGTCACATCACAACCGAACTCCAAAAAATCGGCCAGCTCACAGGCAAACTCATGGTCCGGGGCCGCGTGGGCGAGAAAGAGTGTGGTCTTCAAGACTATGAGTGTACCCGGTTGCCGCGCCCCGCCTGAATGCTAAAATTGAAGCTCTCTCCCGGAGGAAATCATGGCTGTGAGACCGCGCCGGCAGGCGGTTGTGGCAGAGGTTGGCGGTGTGAAGATGGGCGGCAATCACCCGATTGTCGTCCAGTCGATGACCAATACCGATACTGCCGATGTGGCTTCTACCGTGAATCAGGCGATGGCGCTGGCCCGCGCCGGCTCGGAACTGGTTCGGGTGACCGTCAACACCGAGCAGGCTGCCGCGGCCGTGCCGAAAATCGTCGATACACTCGATAAGTTCGGTGTCCGCGTGCCGATCATCGGCGATTTTCATTACAACGGCCACATTCTTTTGAAGAAGTATCCCGAGTGCGCGCGGGCGCTGGCCAAGTACCGCATCAATCCCGGCAACGTGAATATCGGCCGCAAGACGGACGATAATTTCCGCACCATGATCGAGGTAGCCATCGAGAACAACAAGCCGGTGCGGATCGGTGTCAATTGGGGATCGCTCGATCAGGCGCTGCTCACCCGCATGATGGATGAAAACTCCCGGCGCAAGGATCCCAAGGACGCGCGCGAGGTCACACTGGATGCGATTGTGGCGAGTGGGATCGAGTCGGCAAAGGCAGCGGAAAGTTACGGGATGGCGCGCGAAAAAATCATTCTGAGCGCCAAGGTGAGCGGCGTTCAGGATCTCATCGATGTGTATCGCGCGCTGGCCGCGGTTTGCGATTACCCGCTGCATCTTGGTTTGACGGAAGCGGGTCTGGGCAGCAAAGGGATCGTCGCGACCACCGCGGCTTTGGCGCCGCTGCTGCTCGAAGGCATCGGCGATACGATTCGCACCTCACTCACGCCCGCGCCCAATGGCGATCGCACCGAGGAAGTCACCGTGTCACAGCAGATTCTGCAATCGCTCGGCATCCGCAGCTTCACTCCACAAGTGACCGCCTGTCCGGGTTGCGGACGGACCACCAGCACCTTCTTCCAGGAAATGGCGGACGAGATCCAAACCTACCTGCGCAACCAGATGCCGCTATGGAAAGCGGCGCATCCCGGCGTGGAAGGCATGAAAGTAGCGGTGATGGGTTGCGTGGTGAATGGGCCCGGCGAGTCGAAGCATTCCAATATCGGCATCTCACTCCCCGGCACGTTCGAGGAGCCCAAGGCCCCGGTTTACGTGGATGGGCGCCTGCTCGTGACTCTCAAAGGCAATCACATCGTCTCCGAGTTCATCCACATTTTGAACGACTACGTGGGATCGCACTACGGCGCGCCGGCAGCGCTTAGTACGCCCGGCGAAGTTTCCGAACCGGCCGCCAGGTGAGGCCCCAACCGGGCACGCTCCCGCTTAGCTGCTCTTTTGCACTGTCTTGTGCTTCGGTTTCTTCGCGGTCCAATTCTCCGGCGCGCGCATTTCCTCCGGCAGTCTGGTTACGGCGTCGCCGTGAGTTTGGCGAAGCTGCTCTTCGGTAAGATCCTCCGCAGTCGAAAGGTCAGCGCCGCAAATATTGGCGTGTGCCAGATCGACTCCCATCAGCCGCGCGCCTACCAGATTGGCGCCGCTCAGATCCGCATGCCTGAGATCAGCGCCACGCAAATTGGCCAATACCAAATCGGCCTCGGTCAATTGCGCCGAAGAAAGGTTGGCCAGCAGCAAATTGGCGCCGCGCATTACGGCATAGGCCAAGTCCGGCTTCACTTTGGGATTGTCCTCGCGCCACTTATTCCAGGCATCCACGTCACGCATCAGCAGTTCAAAATGTTCCTTGTCCGCCATCTTGGGTTTATTGTAACCTTCCTCGCGATTATTGGTGGATCAGCCGCCAGTGAGCGGCGTCACGCCTGCAATAGAGGCCGCAGTTCGCGGACGTCGCGGGTGCTCTCCAGGTCCATTACTTTGCTGATCAGTTTGGCGGTGGTGGACATTCCCAGGACAGGTGACATCAGGTCGCGGCACTTGGCGACTACTTCCGGGCTGGTCATGGGGTTTTCGGCAGTGCCACGTACGGCTTCTACGCGTTCCGTCAGGCGTGTGCCATCGGTGAAGGTGACTTCGACAATGGTGACGCGGGCCGGGGAGAGTCGCTCCAAATCCTCGTCAGGGATCAGTTGCACCTTGGCCCGCTCGCGCAGCAGGGCCGCGTCCTGCATACGTGGTTTATCGTGCGCGGCTTCGAAGGTGACGGTTTTATCAAGCAACATCACGGCCACCATGTGCTGCAGGGAAATGTCGGGCATCTCGCGATTGTTGACGGTTTTGGCTTCGCTGGTGGCCACGCGCACATCGACGTGGCGCACGTCGGCGGCCTCGAACGGACGGCGCTTGCGCAGATTTTCGAGCGCATCGAGGGGAGCTTGAATGGGTGAGCCAACGGTCCATTTCTTGATGTTCGTGCGAGCCACTTCGTAGCGCTCGCCAAGCTTATCGATCAGCCGGGAAGGATCGGCTTTGGGCGAAAAACTCAGCAGGAAATTGTCGGCGCCGGAGAAGATATCATCGACGCCAGTGCCACCTGACCCGATGAACAGCGCCGCCGTGACTCCATTGCGCGCGGGGAAACCGGCGAAGACCAGAGACTTTTCGATGTGCTCCGTATCGCGCTGCCAGGCGGCGATGCCGGAAGCCTGCTGCGCGGCGTAATCGAGAAGGTAGCGCATCTGGCGGGCCTCCAGGCTGGCGGCGCAGCCCGCGGCGGCGGCGGCTCCGAAGGTGCCGGTAATGGAGTGGGTGCTATGGTGCGATTCCATTTGCCAGGGGAGGCCGCCGAGGGTCATGCTGACGCGCGGGCCGATATCGTAGCCCAGGGCCACGGCGCGCACAAAGCGCTTGCCATCGATAGCGAACTGCTCTCCAGCGGCGAGAGCGGCCGGAACCACCGAGCAGCCGGGATGCGATTGCGAAGGGGCATGCGAATCGTCGGTCTCATCGGAATGGGCCAGTACACCGTTTACCATGGCGGCTTCGATCGGACCGCAGAGCAGCTTGGAAGCGGCGATGGTTGCGACCTTATCCCCCGCCTGTGCCCGCGCGAACTGGAGCGCGACGCGGCCCGGAGGAAGGCTGGCGCCGGAAATCATGGCCGCCAGCGTGTCGAGAATGTGCTGCTTGGTTTTTTCGGCAGCCTCTTCGGGAAGAGCGCGCCCGCCGGCTGCGCTCATGTACTCGCTGAGCGTGGCGATGACAGGGCCCGCGGCTGCGGAGGCGGCGCGGGCCTTGGGTTTCAGGGCCACTGCCGCGAGGGCTGCCGCGCCGTTGAGAATCGTGCGCCTGGTGTAGCGTTGCCGGGTCATATTCGAATGCCTCACTTCCAGTCGTTGCGGAAAATCACGCCGCCCTTCATGACGAACTTCACGTGCTCAAGCTCAGAGATGTCGGTGAGCGGGTCGCCGGATACGGCTACGACGTCGGCGAATTTCCCTTTCTCGATGGCGCCCACCTGCTTTCCGAGATCGAAATTCAAGCTGGCGGCGGCGTTGCTGGTGGCCATGCGCAGCGCCTGCGCCGGAGTCCTGCCCCACTTTACGTAATAACCGAACTGGAACGCCTGCGCGCCGTGACCCACAGTGTAAGCGCCGCTGCCGAACACCTCCGTTACGCCCGCGGCTACCAATCGCTTGAAGCTCATTTCAGTGAGTTGGAAGCGTGTAGTGCGGCCGCCGGTGGCCTTCAGATCGCGCTTTTCCAAATCGCCGATGAGGTCCCAGAGGGTTTGCATCACGGGGCGCATGGAGCCATCGGCCAGTGGTTTTTTAAAGAGGCGGATGGTCTCGTCATCCAGGCCGGGCGCGCCGGTAACGCCGACGATCACATGCATCGGCATATCGACTCCGGCTTCGAGACAGTTGCGCAGTCCCTCACCGCCATAGGCGTGGCAAGCGACTTTCAGGCCGTGGCGATGGGCCTCGTCAACGATGGCCTGATCTTCTTCGAGGGTTAGCGACGGAACGTTGATCATGCGGCCATCGGGAGTGAAGGCGCCAGCGCCGGGTGGATCGGGGTAGCCGCCGCCTTCGTAATCTTCGGTGTCGTAAACTTTGATCCAATCGACCCCATAGTGAGCATGTTCGCGGACGGCGGCGCGGGCGAGCCATGGGGAATTGACGTTGCCGGTAAGCTGCCAGACGGGAGCGCCCGGTCCCTGGCCAAACGGCGTGGGTACGGAAGGCGCGGGATAATAAGCCGCCGCGCGAGGATTGAGTTGCGGCCCGGCGACTTGCAGGCGCGGTCCGGGGACCTGGCCCCGATTGATGGCATCGCGCAGTTCCACGGAAGCGTAGGTGTACGGCGACCCCATGTCCTGCAGCGTGGTGAAGCCTGCTTGAAGGTCCTTCAGGGCGTAATGGAGGCCCGAAAACGCGGCACGCGCATCGTTAGGCTGCTGCTCCTGGAACAGGTGCACGTGGCGGTCGATGAGGCCGGGGAGCACGGTGGCGCGGCTGAGATCGATCACGCGCGCGCCCTCCGGAATTTTGATCTGCGCGGCCGGCCCGACTTCAGCGATGCGGTCGCCGCGAATGACAATCACTTGGTTGGCGAGATTGGTTCCGGACTTCGGATCGAACAGACGCCCCGCACGAATGGCGATGCCCTCCGGCGGGGGAGCTTCCATGTGAAGCTGGGAGGCATCGAAGGTAGGCGCTTCGGGGCGCGTACCTTGAGCGCACAACAGCCATGGCGCTAACGCGAGGAAAGCCGGCCAGTGCATACACGTGCCGCGCATGAATAGCTGACAGTATATCGTAGAGGGGCGTGGAGACCAGAGCCCGCAGCCGGCCGGCTGATTCTTTGCCCGCTCTGCGATGAAATTGCAGAGATCGACAAACTACGAGAGAGTTGACGCCAGACAGCAATCGTGAGAATCTCAAGAAACCGCTTTGCGAGCAGGCACGTTAGATACGCTCACGACAGATCGGGAACCTTGCGCCAAGAGGAGAATATACACCAAGATGATTCGAACATTCAGCTTCTCTGTACTTACGGTTTTGGCAATCGCCGGGCTGGCAAGCGCAGATACCTATAATTTTTCGTTCAGCGGAGGCGGGATTACTAGTTCCGGTACTCTCACCGTTGTGCCCGTACCTGACAATACGTCGGGTGTTTCAACTCCGGGCACCTACGAAATCACCGGCATCACAGGAACCTTTGCCGATTCCAATGATGGCATTTCCGGCGCCATTACCGGCCTCTACACACCCCTTTCTTACATCACGCCACTCACTGAAACTCTCGCGGTCCCTGTCGGATTTACCACCGCCGGCCTGTCTTACGACGATCTGTTTTTTGCGGCGGGGAACTCTCCCGCCGACTGTCCGGGTTACCCATTCTCCGGTGGCGATTTCGACATTTTGGGTGTGGCCTTCAACGTGACAGGCGGCTATGTAGGCGAACTTTTTAACGACGGCAACTACCCAGGATTTTCAGGCACGGTTTATGCGGCCGCTGACGCCAACTCGACCACTGAGCTGGATAACCCCAACTCCAGTGGAGCCCTCCCCATACCTACAGGCGTAGTCGGGACATTTACCGCGGCAGCCGTACCCGAACCCGGCTACCTGCTACTGCTCGCCGGCGGTTTGGGAGTGTTGGCCATACGCTTCGCGGGCCGGGCGCACAAGCCCTGACCGGCAAACTAAATCCGGTGAACCGCAATTCTTGCCAGATCGCAAAAGCCACGAGGTGCGGCCAAGGTGAAACGCGGTCTCAGCTAGGAGCGCTTCACAAGTGATCAGCGGTTGGGTACCCTAAGCCCTTGATGCCCCTACTGGTCGTGCACGTCTTCGAGGTAAGTGTACCCGTGCAGTCCCTCTTCGTAGAACTTCAGTAGCGCTCCGCTCTCTTCATAGGTGAGCCGCGATTCGCGCAACGCCGTTTCCACGTCGCGCCGCAGCCGGCTCACCAGCGAGTCGGCACTGAATTGCACGTAGTTCAGCACCTCGCGCACCGTGTCTCCCTTGATTACCGAATCGAGCAGAGTTTCTCCGGTGGGACTCAGGCGGACATGAACCGCGTTGGTGTCGCCGAAGAGATTATGGAGATCACCCAGAATTTCCTGATAGGCGCCTACCAGGAATGCGCCCAGATAGTAATCGCCTCCGCGGAAGGGATGAAGCGCGAGCGTGCGCTTCACATCGCGGCGATCGATAAACGCGTCCACTTTGCCGTCCGAATCGCAGGTGATGTCCCCCAGAATGGCATGGCGCGTCGGCTCCTCATCCAGCCGGTGGATGGGCATGATGGGAAAAAGCTGCTTGATGGCCCAACTATCCGGCATGCTTTGGAACAGCGAAAAATTGCAGAAGTAGGTGTCCGACAGCATGGCGTCGATGCCTTCCAGCTCTTCCGGGAAGTAATCGAGATCGCTCGCCTGCTTCTGGATGCGCCGCGAAATCGCCCAGTAGAGATTCTCGGCGATGCAGCGCTGCTCGAGCGAAAGGTAGCCGAGACTGAAGAGGTTCAGCGCCTGGTCGAGCGCCTGCTGCGCGTCGTGGTAACTCTCCAGCACGTTTTTGGCAGTAAGGGAGCGATAGGTTTCCTGCAAATCGATCAGCGGCTGCTCGGCATCGGCGGGCAGTTCGTTGGGCACCTCTGCTTCGCCCATACCGGCCACGCCGAGGACGTTAAACACCAGCACGCTGTGATACGCGGCGATGGCGCGGCCGCATTCCGTCACGATAGTGGGATGGGGCACGCCGACTTCATCGCACACATTCTGGACGTGGTAGATCACGTCGTTGGCGTACTCCTGTAACGTATAATTGACGCTCGATTCGAAATCCGTCTGCGAGCCATCGTAATCGATACCCAGACCGCCGCCCACATCGAGGTAGCGCAAGCCGGCGCCGGCGCGCGCCAGGTCTACGTACACGCGCACCGCCTCATTCACCGCACCCTTGATTTGCCGGATGTTGGTGATCTGGCTTCCCAGGTGGAAATGCAGCAGGTTGCAGCAGTCGGCCATGCCAAGGTCCTTCAATTCCTGCAGCGCGCGCACGGCTTCGGTGGCGGAAAGGCCGAATTTTGACCGGTACCCGCCGGAAGATTTCCAACGGCCCGATCCCCGGCTGGCTAGCTTGACCCGCAGTCCGATCAAGGGCCGCACACCGGCCTTCTGGCTGTATTTCAAAATCAGGTGCAGCTCCGTGTATTTTTCGACCACCGGAATTATCTGCCGCCCCACCTTTTGCGCGAGCATGGCCATTTCGATGTATTCATCGTCCTTGAAGCCGTTGCAGATGATGGGCGTTTCATTGTCAGCCAGCGCCATCACCGCCATCAGCTCGGGCTTGGAGCCGGCTTCCAGTCCGAAATGAAATGGTTTGCCGAACTCCAGCACTTCTTCCACAACCTGCCGCTGCTGGTTTACTTTGACCGGATACACACAGCAGTAGCCGCCCTGGTATTTGTGTTCGGCGATGGCGGTACAGAAAGCGCCTTCGAGTTCCCCCAGCCGGTGTTTGAGAATATCGGCGAAGCGGATGAGAATCGGCAGGTTGATGCCTCGTAGTACCAGCGTATCGACGAGTTGTTTCAGATCGATGGCGCGTGACGGATCCTTTTCCGGATGTACCCGGACGTTCCCGCTGTCGTTTACAGAGAAGTATCCTTTGCTCCAGCTTGCGACATCGTAATATTCAGCGGCGAGTTGGGGCGTCCAACGTTCGGTTGGCTCCATAACCATGGAGCTTTTACGGCCATTTCTGTCCAACGTAAATCTCCTAAAACTTCAGTGTCGTTCGAAAAGGCGGAATGTGGCAAGGAAAAATTCGGCTATAGCGATTTTGTGACAATCAGGGCAATTGGAAGGGGATTTGCGCGCCGGCCGGCCTCCTATCGTCCGTGCTTTGCCAAATCTGCGGCCATTCACAATTCGAATTGGGAGGCGTCGCGGCAAACGGCGCAGCAGAGCAGTTCGAAAAGAAGCGGAGTAGCTTTCTCATCGCATCACCACCTCTCGCACTGCCGCCACGATCGCATCGGGAGCCGTGTATTGCAAAGGGAATTCGGCGTTCAGCCAAACCAGTTTTCCGCGGGATGACAGCCGCGCCAATTGTTCCTGCAATTCACGGTAGATTCGTTCGTGCTCCGGGTTCTCGTCCGAGCCTTGGGACGCCAGTACGATTAGCGGCTGGCCGCCGAGGCTGCCGGACGCCCGCGCCTCTTCGCCATCCCGCACAAACGCGGCCAGCTCTTTGATCCGCGCGGGAAACACTTTGGACTGGCGGCGGAGAGCGGTTATCGTCGCCCACTCCCGATCGGTCAATTCTTCCGGGCGCTGAAACACTTGCCGGTCCTGTTTGGCAGCGAGCCGGGTGACGCCGATTTCACCAGTCACCTGCGCCATAAAGCTCTGTACAGGCTTCAGGAATTCGGGCACGGGTCCTTTGCTCCACGGCATCCGGCGGCCTTGGTCCTCCTGCACCGCACCGCATCGCCAAGGACCATGCCCGCGACTTCTTCCGGATAAAGGCTCGTGTAAACACGCATGTGGAATCCCGCCATTCCCGTAGCCACAAGCACATACGGAGAGCGAATATCCGCGCCCTGAAGCAACGCGTGCAGATCGCGAGCGACGGCCACGCTATCCCGTGGTCCGGGCACCGGATCACTCCAGCCGTAACCGGCATCGTCGTACCAGCAGACGTGCGTGAATCGAGCGATTCGCCTCTGCACCAGGAGCCAACTGTATCCAGGCAAGGTCCCGCCGTCGGCCAGAATGACCATCGGAGAGCCTCTACCCGAGCAATCGATATTGAGCTTTCGCCCGCCGATATCCACGGCGCGGCCGATTCGCGGCAGGCGGTCCCGGTCGCGCACCCGGCCGGCTTGCTCATAGCCAATCCCCGCCGCAACTACGGCCAGGACGGCCACTAGCGCAATGCCCGTTAGCGCTCCCGCGGCGCTGGTTGGCTCGCGTCCCATGCCGGCCGCTCCACGTAAACGTACAGCTTGTAATGCATCGGGAATTGCCTGGATGCTTCCACAGGTGGCTCAGCCGGCTTGGGCGGGGCGCTGCCAAATACCTGCGGACCCAGGAACGCCAGGGTCATCAGGGTTGCATTCACCGCCACGCCCACGGCGTAGGTCCAGGCTCCGGAACGGATCAGCCACTGGCGCGCGAGGGATTCCACGGCATCTCGAAACATCGGGAACACGCCCACCGTGGAGCGTGCTTCGTCGAAAATCCACAGCATTTCGCCGGCGAACTCCTGGCGGAATTCGTATGGGTGCAGGCGCAACAAAAGCCGATACAGACCTCGCATCATGTCGCCCTCCTGGGAGATGGCGCTTGTAGCCGGGCCTTCGCCTCGCGAACCACGGCCTCCAGGCGCGCGATATCGGCCCCCAGAACATCGCGTCCGAATGGCGTGAGCCGATAGTAGCGCCGCCGCGGATCGTCGCTCCCCGACGTGCCCGTGGGGCGTGGCGCTTCCTCCACCATGCCCTGATTCACCAGCCTTTGCAAATTGTCGTATAGCGTGCCGGGGCCGAGCTTATAGCGGCCCTCCGATTGCCTCGCGACCTCCAGCATGATGCCGTATCCGTGCCGGTCTTCGGCCGCGAGCGCCAGCAGAATATGCAGGATCGCAGGGGACAGCGGAAGGTACGAGCTCAGGTCTTCTTTCATCCGGATTCCGTTATATCGGAGCCTGAGCTAATTGTCAAGGGCATGTTGCGCCACATGCGCTGATACTGATTGCCAGTCTAGCCTGGCTTTGGCGTGTACTGGACAATTAGCGAGATCCGGCGGTTAGATGGATCCTCGGGATTGTCCGGTTTGCGCAAGCGTTGATCGGCATAGCCGCGTACCTGCGTGACCTGTTGCGCGCTCAACCCGCTAGCTTGCATGATGCGGCGGGCCATGTTGGCACGGTCTGTCGAGAGTTCCCAGTTGCCGTAGCTTTCGTCGGAAACGAACGGTTTCGAATCCGTGTGGCCTTCAATCGAAACCTTGTTGGGCAACTTGCCCAGCTCTTGGGCCAGTTTGACGAGAATGTCCGTTCCACTGCCGGTGGGAGTGGCCTTGCCGCTCTCGAAGAACGTGCCCGTCGCCGATTCCAAAAGCTCGATGCGCAGCCCTTCCGGTGTGAGGGTAATTTCGATATTGTTCTTCAGCTTGTCGAAATTGGGCGATTTGCGCACTGCCTGTTCCAGCTCTTCCTTCAGCTTGTCCATGTTGTTTTTGGTGAGGGTAAAGCTATCGCCGGCGCCCGTTTCACCGCTGCCCACTTTTTTGGAAGTGCCCTTGGGGTCTTTGAAATAACCTCCGACGGCTTCCTGAATCTCTTTGCTCGCGTTCATCATCCAGAGCACGATGAAAAGGGCCATCATGGCGGTGACGAAATCGGCATAAGCCACTTTCCATGCTCCTCCGTGATGGCCGCCATGAGCTGCTGCCTTCTTTTTGATAACGATTGGTTGCGCCGCCATGCTTGTGGTCTCTCTTTACGCCGCCTCCGGCTGGGCTTCGGGAGCGCGCTGGCGGCAGGTTTTTTCGACCTCGGAAAAGGAGGGACGGACATGCATCGGAATGGAGCGGCGGCCGGCCTCTACTGCCAGCAAAGGCGGGACACCCTTGGTGAATGCCGCCAGCGCGACCCGCAACATCTGATAATAGGCTCGCTCGGCCTCCAAGATTTTCGACATACTCGCTGCCAGAGGCCCGATCAGGCCGTAACAGAGCAGGATGCCCAGAAAGGTGCCGACCAGCGCGGCGGCCACCTTGTGCCCGATTTCTTCCGGCCGGCCGCCCAAGGATTGCATCGTGATGACCACTCCCAGCACCGCAGCCACAATGCCCAGCCCCGGCAGAGAGTCGGCTACCGTAGTCAGAGCGCTGACTTGTTCGGCGCCCTCATGATGATGCGTTTCGATATCCGATTCGAGCATCTGATCCACATCGAACGGTTCCATCCCGCCAATCATGGTGAGGCGAAAGGTGTCGCAAATGAAAGCGCACACGTGGTGATCCTTGAGAATCGACGGATGGCGGGCGAAGATCTTGCTTTTCGACGCGTCCTCCACTTCCGGCTCGAGCGATGGCAAACCCGAGCGGCGGGCCAGGTCAAACAGCTCGTATAACAGCTTCAAAGAATCAAGGTGCCACTCGCGGTTGTAGCGGGAACCGGTAAAGGCGCCTACCACGCCCTTGAGAATAGCCGAAAGGATCCGCGGTGGATTAGCGATCAACACGGTGCCCGCGGCCGCGCCGCCGATGATTACCAGCTCGGCAGGCTGCATGAGAACCAGCAGGTTGCCTTTTTCCATCAGGTAACCAGCGGCTACGGCTCCGAAAACGACGAAAATTCCAAGAATTGCAAACATGATGACGGTTACTTAGTCTGTGCGGCCCAAGTTAAGTCATCGGCTGGCGGGGACGAAAACTGTATGGCGGCGGAAGTTCGCCTTGATCATCTCTTATGCTTCCACCCGTGATACCGCAATACTGGCGAGGCCGAGGCTTACCAGGCTGAAAGGGGCCGGCTCGGGAACGCTTGACGGCGCTACGATGTCATACGATTGGTTTGCGGTGCTCGCCATGAGCCTTCGGCGACGCATTGAGTGCGCCCACTTCGCTGCGGGCGCCGTGATTCTGCTACTTAGTCCGGCGCAACAGACTGGCGAACTACGAAGCCGCTATCCCCGGATGCGCCGGCACATGCGGCGGCCTATGTGCGTCACGGTTCCAGAACGATCTTGCCGCGTGTGTGACGCTGTTCGAGATCGCGATAGGCCTCGCGTACCTGGGCTAGAGGATAGACCTTGGCGATCGGGATCTCGAGCCTGCCGGCCGCGATCAGTCCGGCAAGTTGCCCGAGCACGCCCGCGTTTGCCGCTTCATAGCTGCCTTCCGTCTTCACGCCGTGCTTCGCCGCGGCAGCGAAGTCGATGATGGTGTCGATTCGATTCGGAGCGACACCCAACCGAATTGCCAGTTCGACATACCCTCCGCCGAAGGTGTCAATGAAGGCATCCACTTTCCCGCCCAACGCCGCGCGGATCCGATCTTCCACTCCATCACCATAAGTAACCGGAGTTACCCCGTGATCAGCAAGCCACTTGCGATTCGCATCGCTGGCCAAACCAATCACCTTGGCCCCGGCATTGCGCGCCAACTGAACCGCGATCGATCCGACCCCACCCGCTGCGCCGGAAACAACCACCGTGTCACCGGCACTCAAACCAACGCTGCGCACGGCGGCATAAGCCGTGGTCCCAGCCACGAACAGTGCGCCGGCCTGCTCCCACGATACGTGTTGCGGACGAGGAACCAGGTTCCCGGATTCGACCAGCACGAACTCGGCTTGGCTTGCCCGGCTGTTGGTGAATCCGATCACCTCATCGCCTACCGCGACATTCGCCACGCCTGGTCCGGCCTCCTCCACGATGCCGGCCAAATCGCTGCCCTGGCCCGAAGGGAACGTGGCCGGCCAGCGCTCGGCAAACACTCCTTTCCGGATTGCGGCCTCGCCCGGATTAATTCCCGCGGCCTTTACCCGCACCAATACCTGCCCAGGTCCCGGCTTTGGGCGCTCGACTTCCACCACTTCGAGAACTTCGAGACCACCATAGTGACTGAATCTTACAGCTCGCGGCATAGCGATTCTCCTCTCCTAAGCGGCACCGCTAATAGATTCCACTCAACGGCTCATCGATTCGCCAAAACCTTCCCTTCCGATTGGTGCGCCCCAGACCCACATGCGAGAATGGAGGCCATGCGCGCTTGGCTGATGCGTTCTTACGAAGGTACCGAGAAACTGGAATTGACCGAAGTTCCCGATCCGCAACCGGGACAGGGTGAGGCATTGCTGCGGACGCGCTTTGCGGCGTTGAATCCGGCTGATGCGTTTTTGGCGCGGGCCATGTACCCGGCCAATCCGCCTTTGCCGCATGTGCTGGGGCGCGATGGCGTGGGCGAGGTTGTGGCAATCGGCCCCGGTGTGGACAGTGTTCGCCCGGGAGATATCGTGGGCGTGCTGCGCTGCGATGTCGGCGTGGCTACGTGGGGCACGCTGGCCGAGAAAACCGTGGCGCCCGCCGCGAGCCTGGCGCGCGTGCCCGAAGGGTGGGCACTCGAAGAAATGGCCGGCGCACCGCTGGCTTTTCTGACAGCATGGCAGGCGCTCACGCAGTGGAGCGATCCCGCCGCGCCGCCGCCAGCAGGCACGGTGCTGCTGATCACTGGCGCATCCGGAGGTGTGGGAATCGCCGCGCTCTTTCTGGGCAAATCGATGGGTCTGACTGTGGCCGTCTTGTCGCGCAGCAAGGAAAAAGGCGCGAGGTTAAAGGAGATGGGCGCGGATCTCGTGTTCGATCCGGCTATGCCCGAACTGCGCAAAGCGGTCCTTACCGCGCTTTCTCCCAAGCGGATCGACCTGGCCGTGGATAATATCGGCGGGTCCTTATTCAATGAAGTGATCGCTATGTTGGGCTATGCCGGACGCGTGAGTGTGGTGGGACGGAGCGCCGGGCCGGTACCCGAATTCAATACCGCCAGTTTGTTCTTCCGCAGGAATCGCGTGGGCGGAGTTGCGGTAAGCGATTTTTCACCGGCAGCCGCGCAGGCTGCGTGGAAGGAAATCGTCAGCCGGCTAAAGGCTATGGGCAAGCGCCCGGTGATCGATCACGTGTTTTCGTTTGCGGAAGTGAAGCAGGCATTCGCGCGGCTGGCGCAAGGGCCGTTGGGGAAGGTGGTCGTGCAGGTTGGTTCTTAGGCACGCGGCCCGGCGATCAACTGGTGTTTGATACGCTTGCATAAGAATGTCGCGCCTCAGGGGGCGGGCGGCGATGGCGGTGCTGATGCTTGCCATAGTCGCCGGCTTTTACTGGAAACTCACCCTCACACACCAGTTCGAATGGATCTGGGGACCCGACCTGGCGCAGCAGGTACTGCCCTGGTTTTTGGTGCAGGCGCGTGCCTTGCACCACGGCGCCATCGCCCTTTGGGACCCATATGTGTGGGCCGGCCAGCCCTTGCCCGGCCAGGCGCAGCCCGGCACGATGTATCCGCTCAACTGGATTCTTTTCGCGCTGCCTCTGCGCCACGATGGATCCATCCGCGGGTGGGCCCTCGAATGGTATTTCGTAGTAATCCGCTTCATGGCTTTGGCGTTTTGTTACCTGCTGTGCCGCGATCTTGGCCGTTCGCGAATTGCTTCGCTGCTGGCGGGGGCGGTGTTCGCGCTGGGCGGTTACATCGGCAGCACGGGCTGGCCGCAAATGGTGAATGGCGCACTGTGGCTGCCTTTGGTGATGCTGTTTCTGCTGCTGGCGCGCGGCGAGCACCCTTTCCGCAATGCCATATTCGCAGGGACGTTTATAGGGGTGGCGTGGCTGAGCGGCCATCATCAGGCGCCCATGTTTATCATGCTGGCGGCTGGGGGCGTCTGGCTATATTTCATCTTTCGTTCGGGACGGCTGGACTGGGGCATGGCGCGGGCGGCCGCGCTCTGCCTGGTGTTCGCCTTTCTTACGGGCGCGTTGCAGATTCTTCCCGCTTACGAGTACGGCCATCTCGCTAAGCGCTGGGTGGGAGCGCCCGAAGCTATCGATTGGAATCAGCCGGTGCCCTATTCGGTTCACGCGACCTACGACCTGAAGCCGTTTGACCTTTTGGGTGTGGTGTTCCCCGGCGTGCACACGCATTCGGATCCTTTTGTGGGGGTTGCGGCTTTGGCGCTGGCTCTGGCGGGGTTGGCCGTAGGTTGGCGCGATGGCCGTATGCGCCTGCTGGGCGCGGTGGGTTTGGGAGGATTGCTTTACGCGCTCGGCCAGCATAGTGTGTTCCAGGGCTTTTTGTATGGCGCGATTCAGGAGTTGGACAAAGCGCGTGTGGTATCGGCGGCGATCGTGGTGTTTGCGTTCGGCATCGCTGTTTTAGCCGCGTTCGGGCTCGATCAGTTGGGATTGGCGGAAGGCTTCCCCTGGATCAGGCGCGTCATGTGGGCCGCGCTTAGCCTTGGCGTGTTTTCCCTAGCTGTTTTCACGACGATTTTTTTGGCGAACAAGGGGCAGTTTCCGGTCGAAGACAACATGATGCTCACGCCGTTTCTGGCGTTCGGCCTGGCAGCGCTGCTGTGTGCTTCCATGCGCGGTGCACTCAGCCGGAACCAATGCGCGGTGCTGGTGCTGCTGCTGGTTCTGTTCGAACTGGGCAACAACATGGGCAACATTATCATGCCGCGGAGCGATGCTAACGCGATGCAGTGGCTCAACCAGATGCGCGGCAATACCGATATTGCCGACTTTCTGAAGCAGCAAGGCCCGTTTGTGCGCGCCAACGTTGGCGATGACTCGATTCCCGAAAATTGGGGTGCTCTGCACGGCGTGGAAATGTACGGAGGCAATCTGGCGGGCGTTACCGTCAACATGTTGCGCTTCGATTTCTGGAAGCTGCCGGTGCGCCTGCTCTGGGGCGCAGCGTATACGCTCACGAACAAGCCCAGTGCGGAAGGAGAGCTGGTATTCACCGGCAGGAGCGGCATGAGGGTTTACCAGCACAAAGACGTTTTCCCGCGTGCCTGGGCCGTGCACGACCTGATCGAAGCGCCCGGCGCGGCGATCGGGAACCGGATGATGGGAGAGCAACTGGCCGATTTTCATCACATGGCCTTTCTGCTTTCCGAGCCGCCGAAGCTCGATTCGTGCGCCGCGCCCGATGATGTTGCGCTCACCGGGCACACCACGGACGCAGTGCGCATCCGGGCGAACATGGGTTGCCGTGGAATGGTGGTGCTCTCGGACGTGTACTTTCCGGGCTGGCGCGCCGAAATCGACGGGAAGCCAGCGCGAATTTATGAAGTCAACGAAGCGATGCGTGGCGTGGTTGTGCCGAAGGGAGCGCACACCCTGACGATGCGGTACCGCCCGGTATCGGTGATGGTGGGCGGGTTGTTATCGTTGATCGGTATTGCGGCGGCGCTATGGTTGGCGGCGCGGCGCGAGGGAGTGCTTGTGAAGGAGCCGGAAAAGGCCTACGCCAGGAAAGCCGACTGAAAATGAACGACGCCGCCGTTCGCCAATACTGGGAGGAGAACGCCCGCGCGTGGACCCTGCTAGTGCGGGCCGGATACGATGTTTGCCGCAACATTTGTGCAAGCGGCGCGCGATTACGAACCATCGGACGCTATCCGGTATCTGCAGGCGAGCGCTTTGAACCTGCCGTTCGCCAGCGAATCGTTCGACTTCGTCACCGCTTTCATGAGCCTGATGGATGTGGCCGGGCCAGAGACGGTTTTGCCCGAGGTGGCGCGCGTTTTGAAGCCCGGTGGATTTCTCCAGTTTTCGATTCTGCATCCCTGCTTTTCTCCGCTGCACCGCCGCCTGGTGCGCGACGAGTCAGGCCGCCCCGTGGCCATCGAAGTGGCGCGCTATTTCGATCGCGTAAACGGTGAAATCGAACGGTGGATTTTCAATGCTGCTCCGCCCGAGGCCAAGGCAGGGCTCGACCCTTTCCAAACCCCGCGATTCCACCGTACGCTTGCCGACTGGCTGAATGCACTTACGGATTCCGGGCTTTCGGTCGAGCGCTGCGTTGAACCCACAGCGGATGAAGAGACGGCCGCGCGGGTCCGCGGGTTGGACGATACGCGCATCGCTCCCAACTTCATCCTGTTCCGCTGCCGCCGGCTGCCTACTTCGAAAATGCCATCCCCGCGAAGCTGACTACGCTTTTGTCATCGATGTTCCACTGCTCGTAGCGCAGCAACTCGCCGCGCGCGCCCGGCGCGGCTTTCAGGAAGGTGTAAAAAGGCGACGAGCCGCACCATTTCAGATCGTCGCGATTCCGGCAAACCTGGTCCCAGAATCCGCCGGCATCGCTTGCGTTGATGCTGGCGATGCGCCGCTGGTCGCGCTCGCCAACCTCACTCATGACGCCTTGTCCGGCCACCGCGGAGAAACGGTCCTGGTAGCGCGCGCCCATGTGCGCCATATCCACGCCCAGCAGCCAAAACAGGCGATCGCCTTCACGCTCGCGCAGTTCGTTCAATGCGCCGAAGAAGCGGGCGACGCCATCGTCTTCTTCCGGCTTTCGGCCATTGATAATACCGTCGGCGAAGGGACCGCAAAGGATGGGCAGTATGTGTACGTCCGGTCCCAACTGGTGCTGCAGGAAGACGATCTGCAATTCCACGGTGTGCTCGAAGGAGTGGCAATAGTCTTCCATGAGAACCGCATCGCCGCCCTGCGCGGACAGCCAGTCCACCAGCGGCTTGTCCGTTACGGCCTCTCCGAGCGGTGTGCGAAAACTTTTATTCGTGAGGCCGAATTTTTCCGGTTCGCCGTAATGGGAGGTGGCGAGGATTACGAAAATGCGATCGCGATGTTCCGGGCCAAGGAGCCGGTACGCTGACTGATACGACTGCCAGCCCCCCTCCGGGCTGACATGGGGCGCGGCGAGGGCGAATAGGCGTTTCGAAGCGCTATCCGGGAGATGCCCGTCCACACTGGTGAAATACCGTACCATGGTTTGCCGCAGCTCTTCCGGAGCGGCTGGATAGGCCGAGCCGGCGTGCGCGGCTTCGCGGACGGGGCTTTCGCGAAATTCGTGCATCCGCTCGTTTCGCATGTGAAGGTAGTGGTCGTCTTCCAGAAATCCGGCGGTGCTGAGCGTTTGAATCAGATGCTGCTGCACCTGGCTTACGTTCAAATCGCCGGTGAGCCGCACCAGGGCGGCGCGCAAATCGAGCTCGCTGTGTGCGCCGTCAAAGCACTGTAGACATTCAATAAGGACGGGGGGAATGATGAGCATCGCATCGGAGTAGCGAAACGGATCGCGAATCAGCAGCCCCGGATGGTCCGGCGACGGCGAAGGCATGAAATCCAGATTGCCGCGCAAAGGGGCCAGCAGGTTTGACAAGTCTCATGGTAGCGCAGTCGCGCGGCGCTTCCGCAGCAACTCGTACAGGACCACACCGCCGGCGGTGGCCACGTTCAGTGAATGCTTGGTTCCCAGCATGGGGATCCGCACCTGCGTATCCGCGAGGGCGGAAACTTCCGGGCGAATGCCATCCACTTCGTGGCCGAAGATCAGGCATAGCGGAAATCGCGGCAACCACTCGAACAGATCGACCGCATGCAGCCCGGTTTCGACGGCGGCGATTTCGTAGCCGCGATGGCGCAAACTCGCAAGGAGAGGCGCCGGTTCCCAGGCGTGCTCCCAGGCGACGCGCTCTTCGGCCCCCAGCGCGGTTTTGCTGATGGCGCGTTTGGGCGGACGGCCGGTGATGCCGCACAGGTAGAGACGTTCCAGGCGGACGGCATCCGCGGTGCGAAAGAACGCGCCGACGTTATAGAGGCTGCGAACGTTATCGAGAAGGACGGCTACCGGAAGCGGGGCAGTGGCATCGTAAGAAGCGCCTGCGCGGGTAGCTTGGAAGGGGAGGCGCTCCATGTTCATTCAGCGATCGCCGACGCCGGGCAGAAGCCCGGCGGCAGGGCCGAAGCCCTGACCCCACACTAGCGTCACACGCTGGCGGGCGAGCCGGTTTTGGCCATGGACAGAACTTTGTCGTCGAAATCGAAGCCGCTGGTTCTTGGCCTGTGATTGCGCGTATACCATCGATAGGTTTCTTTCAGGCCGATATCGGAGGGCGTCAGCTTCATCTTGAGAACGCGAGTGACTTTGCCGATGTTTTCGGTGATCGGCGGGATGTCGAAATATTCGCCGAAGTAATAAGGCTCATCCATGGGATTGCCGCCCGCCTGTTGGATGACATCGCGCGATACGCGCGCCAGAACCGGTTCGACCCCGGCCGCCTTGGCCAGCCGCTCGATAAATTCCACCTGGGTCACTGCCTTGGGATCGGCAATGTTGAACGCTTCGCCCACCGCGCGCGGCTCGACAAGGGAGCGCACCAGCGCGCTCACCAGATCGTGCACGTAAACGAATTGCATCAGCCGGTGGCCATCGCCCGGGATGATGATGGGGCGGCCCGCGCGAAGGCGATCCCAGAAGAACTGTTCCCGGTAAAAGGGGTTGTGGGGGCCGTAGACAAATGGCGGGCGGAAAGTCACTACCGGCAGGCCCTTTTGGGAGTGCATGCGGAAGAGGAGACGCTCGGTGGAGGCCTTGTGGCGAATGTAAGGATTGGCGTGATAATCGGGGGCCAGCGGGTCGCTTTCCTTGTGATTCAGCCCGTCACCATAGGCGGCCACGCTGGACATGAAAATATAACGCGTCAGGCGATTGCCGCCGCACGCTTGCACGGTGGCTTCGACCTGGGCCGCGGTAGTGCCACGCTCCCAGTCGTACACGTTGTCGTAGACCGCTTCAAAGCGCCTGCCGGACAGCGCCTCTTCGAGCGAATCCTGGTCGTTACGATCGGCCACGATATTTTCCACGCGCCGTCCGAATTCGTGCTTCGGTTTGCGATGCAGTACGGCTACTTCGTGCCCCGCCTTGACCAGATCGTCTACCAGGAGACGGCCGATGAATAACGTGCCTCCGATGACCAGTACTTTCATAGCTCTCCTAGAGTGTGAGACGCAGCGCCGCGGCAAAACATTTCGCGCTCAAACAAGTTATCAGTCGTCAGTTTTCAGTTTTCAGCTCGCTACAATACGGCCCCGGCTGTCGCTGACAACTGACGACTGAGAACTGATAACTGATTTCAGTCGTAGTATTCCTGCCCCAAATGCGTGATGAGATCCTCTCCCTGCATCCAGCGCAGGGTATTTTTAAGCTTCATAAGCTGGATAAAAATATCATGCTCCGGATAAACCTCGGGCGCATGCATGGGCGCTTTGAAGTAAAAAGACAGCCATTCCTGAATTCCCCGCAACCCCGCGCGCTGCGCCAGGTCCATGAATAACACGATGTCTAGAACCAGCGGCGCGGCCAAAATGGAATCGCGGCACAGGAAGTTGATCTTGATTTGCATGGGGTAGCCGAGCCACCCGAAGATGTCGATATTGTCCCAACCCTCCTTGGCGTCACCGCGCGGCGGATAGTATTCAATCCGCACCTTGTGATAGAACTCGCGGTATAAGTCGGGATACAGGTGACCTTGCAAAATATATTCGAGCGCCGACGACTTGCTTACTTCCTTCGACCGGAACGAACCGGGATCGTCGAGCACTTCGCCATCGCGATTGCCCAGAATATTAGTGGAAAACCAGCCGCTCAAGCCCAGCAGACGCGATTTCAGTCCGGGAGCGATCAGGGTTTTCATGAAGGTCTGGCCGCTTTTGAAATCCTTGCCGGCTAGCGGCACATTGCGGTTGCGGGCCAGTTCGAGCAAAGCCGGCGTATCTGTCGTCATGTGGGGCGCGCCATTGGCGTAGGGCAGGCCGGACTTCACGGCTGCGTAGGCGTAGATCTGGCTGGGGGAAATCTCCGGATCGTTCTTCTGCAGGCCGCACTCGAAATCTTTCAGCGTGGCATGTACCGCGGCAGGCTGGCGAAACACCTCGGTGGAGGCACACCAGATCATAGCCAGGCGCGATGCCCCAGTGGAAGCCTGGAACCGCCGGATGTCGTCCATCACCATCTCGGCGTGATCCATCTTGGAGCCTTTCGGCTTCACGTTGGGGCCATCCAGGCGCTTGACGAATTCGCGATCGAAAACCGCCTGCATGGGCTTCACCGCAGAAAGCGGCTCCTTGAGTTGTTCCAGGAGGGCAGGCTCCAAGACACCTGCCTTTGTGGCCGCTTCGTAAGCGTTGTCTTCGAAAATGTCCCAACCGCCGATTACGATGTTTTCGATGGGAGCGAGCGGCACAAAATCCCGGATAGCCGGGCTGCGGCCCTCAGTTCTCTTCCCGAGGCGGACAGTGCCTAACTGGGTCAATGACCCTATGGGTCTTCCCAAGCCTCGCTTGATGGCTTCAAGGCCAGCGATGAAAGTAGTGGTAACGGCGCCCATTCCAGGTATGAGAATTCCCAGTTTTCCTTCAGCGGGCGCAATTTGAACAGCCGGTTTACCGGGCAAAGAGCGGGTCTCCTCCAAGGTGAAATGCTATAATACCAACTCCATGCGCGAACGCGCGAGTGCAACTCTCACGACGATTGTAGTGGATGACGAGCAACTGGCCCGGGATGAACTCGCCTACCAATTGAAAGATTTTCCGGAAGTGGAACTGATTGCCACTGCGGACAATGGTTTGGAAGCGGAGGAGTTGATTCAGAAGCTCGAGCCGGAATTGGTGTTCCTGGACATACATATGCCGGGAATAGATGGCGTGGGCTTGGTGCAACGGCTGCGGGCGCGGGATCTCGATCTGCCGCAATTCGTTTTCGTCACCGCTTACGAACAGCATGCAATTGAAGCCTTCCGCCTGGAAGCGTTGGATTATCTGCTGAAGCCCGTGGAGCGCGGCAGGCTGGCGGAAAGCATCGAGCGCGCGCGCAGGGTGGTGCAGGAGAAGAAGAAGACGCTGGTGTCCTCCGGGGCCACGGCAGGCGCTGGCGCTGCGCCGAAACTCTCCCCTGCCCCGCGCAGCAAGTTGCTCGTGAAAGCCAACAACCGGAATTTCATCGTGGATGCCAGCGAAGTGATCTATGCCACCATCGACGACGGCCTGATCACGCTGGTGACCACCAACATGGAAGGCCACTCGAACTACCGCACGATTGAGGACCTGCAGGCCAATCTGGACCGCGAAATGTTCTGGAGAGTGCACCGTTCATATCTGGTGAACATCAACCGGATCAAGGAAGTGGTGCCGTGGTTCAAATCGAGCTATCAGCTTCGCATGGACGACCGCAAGCATACGGAAGTGCCGGTGAGCCGGGTGCAGACGAGGCGGCTGCGGGAGCTGTTCAAGCTGTAGGCGAGCCGTGCCGCGCGGCATATCAGCTACACTAAATCAGGAGTTGCTACTCCATGAATCCTAACGTCCTTACGACGGCGATCACCGCCGGCGCCGCTGTCCTGACCGCAATAGTTGCTCTCTTGCTCAACCATCGCGGCTTTGCCATGCTCGACAACCGGATCAGCGACACGAACCGCCGTATCGACGACACGAACCGCCGCATCGACGACCTTCGAGCTGACACCAATCATCGTTTCGACGAAACGAATCGCCGCATCGACACCCTCCAAGGCGACCTGAAGGAGTTCTTCAGGGCCGAAGTCGAGTACGATAAGCGGCTTGGACGCATCGAAGACAAGCTAGGCATTCCGCCGCGCTAGACTCTACCAATGCGAATTGTGATCCAGCGGCTGCATGCGTTGGCGCAGCTTCCGGTGTATGCGCACGGGCCCCGCGAAGATGCCGGTATGGATTTGCATGCAGTGGAGCGCGTGACGCTCGAACCAGGTGTGCCGGGGCTGGTGCCGACAGGTCTGGCTGTGGAGTTGCCGCCCGGGTTCGAGGCGCAGGTGCGCCTGCGCAGCGGGCTCGCGTTGCGTCATGCCATCACCATGCCCAACGCGCCGGCGACTATCGATCCGGGCTATCGCGGCGAAATTCGCGTCATCCTGCTGAACCTGGGCCGTGAGCCATACACGATCGAACCGGGCGACCGCATCGCCCAGATGATCGTGGCGCGCTACGAGGCTGTGGAATGGGCGGAAGGAGAGCTGGCCGATTCGTACAGAGGGCAAAGGGGCTTCGGGTCGTCTGGGCGATAGGGCGGGCGTTAGTTCTTACGCCACCGTTTTCGCCTCAGCGACCTGTCTTAAGACATAAGGCAAAATGCCCCCATAGCGGTAATATTCCACTTCCTGCGGCGTGTCGACGCGCACGTTTACGGTGAAGTTCTTCTCTGCGCCATCGCTGTCTAACGCGGTGACCTTGGCCTGCCGCTTCCCGTTGTGCAAGGCCGTTCCTACACCGGTCAGGCTGTAGATTTCCTTGCCAGTGAGCTTGAGCGAGGCTGCGTTCTGTCCGGAAACGAATTGCAGCGGCAGCACGCCCATGCCTACCAGGTTGGTGCGGTGGATGCGCTCAAAGCTTTCCGCGATTACAGCTTTGACGCCCAGCAGCGCTACACCTTTGGCGGC
The DNA here is from genome assembly GCA_030041985.1 of Bryobacteraceae bacterium. Lineage (GTDB taxonomy): Bacteria > Acidobacteriota > Terriglobia > Bryobacterales > Bryobacteraceae > PSRJ01. Next base: position 30,654 of record JASIAM010000312.1, read on the forward strand.
CCAATCGCGGGAGGAGCCAGACCCGTATTCTTTGCCGGCGATGATGAGCAGCGGCACTCCTTCCTGCTGGTAGAGCATGGAAGCGTCGTAAATATACATCTGGCGGCCTTCGGGCAGGTGCACGGTCCAACCGCCCTCAGTGCCGGGAGCGAGTTGATTGCGCAGCCGGATGTTGGCGAGCGTCCCCCGCACCATGACTTCGTGATTGCCGCGCCGCGAGCCGTAGGAGTTGAAATCTTTCGGTTCCACGCTGTGCGCAATCAAATAGCGTCCGGCAGGACTGTCTTTGGGAATCGAGCCGGCGGGAGAGATATGATCGGTGGTTACCGAATCGCCCAACAGCGCCAGCACGCGCATGGCGTGGTAATCGGTGATGGAGTGCTCCGGGTCCGCCATGTGCTCGAAATACGGCGGCTTTTTGATGTAGGTGGAGTGCGCATCCCACTGGTAGATTTCGCCGGTGGGAACGGGCATGCCTTGCCAGTTGGGGTCGCCCTCGAAGACGCGCGCATATTCGTGTTGAAACATGTCGCGATGGACGGCGTTGCGCACGACCTTCTGCACTTCCTCGTTAGAGGGCCAGATATCGTGCAGATACACAGGGCGGCCATGAGTATCGTTGCCCAAGGGTTCGCTCGAGAGGTCGATATCAATCCGTCCGGCGAGCGCGTAGGCCACGACTAGCGGCGGTGATGCCAGGTAGTTGGCCCTGACGAGCGAGTTGATGCGGCCTTCGAAATTGCGATTACCGCTTAATACCGCGGCCACTGCCAGGTTTTCCGATTGCACGGCTTCGGCGACCGGCTCGGGAAGCGGTCCGCTGTTGCCAATGCAGGTGGTGCACCCGAAGCCAACCAGGTGGAAATTGAGTTGTTCGAGGTAGGGCAGAAGGCCGGCTTCGCGATAATAGTCGATTACCACCTTAGATCCCGGCGCGAGGCTGGTTTTCACCCACGGTTTCACGCGCAGGCCGCGCTCGACGGCATTCTTCGCCAGCAAACCCGCGGCCAGCATCACGGAAGGATTGGAAGTATTGGTGCAGCTCGTGATAGCGGCGATTACTACCGAGCCGTTCTTCAAATCAAAAGTCTGCCCATTGATTTGAGCGTGCGCGGTTTTTTCCGGCCCGCTGAAGGACGCGGCGAAGTTCCGTTTGACGTCCGGCAATTCCACGCGATCTTGCGGCCGCTTGGGACCAGCCATGGAAGGCGTGACGGTGGCCAGATCGAGTTCCAGGCTCTCAGAGTAGAGGGGATCTCTGGTTTCATCGGTGCGGAACAGGCCCTGCTCTCTGGTATAGGCTTCTACCAGGGCTATCAGCCCGGAGTCGCGATTACTGAAGCGCAGATATTCGAGCGTCTCGTGGTCAACTGGGAAAAAGCCGACAGTGGCGCCGTACTCGGGAGCCATGTTGGCAACCGTGGCGCGATCGGCAACGCTCAGCGCGCTGAGGCCCGCTCCATAGAACTCCACGAATTTGCCCACCACGCCGTGCTTTCGCAGGAGTTGGGTGATCGTGAGCACCAGATCGGTCGCGGTAGCGCCCTCGCGCAGCCGGCCATGCAGTTTGAAGCCGACTACCGGTGGCAGCAACATGGAAATCGGCTGGCCCAACATACAGGCCTCCGCTTCGATGCCGCCCACGCCCCAACCGAGCACGCCGAGCCCATTGACCATGGTGGTGTGCGAGTCGGTGCCGACCAGGGAATCCGGATACACCTGCTGGCCATTGCGAAAAACCACGGATGCCAGGTACTCCAGATTCACCTGATGCACGATACCGGTATCCGGCGGTACGACCCGAAAGTTTTCGAAGGCCGTTTGTCCCCAGCGGAGGAGGGCGTAGCGTTCGCGGTTGCGCTGAAATTCCAACAAGGCGTTGAGCGGAAAGGCATCGGCAGAACCGAAGCGGTCCACCTGCACGGAATGGTCGATCACCAGGTCGGCGGGTAGCAGGGGGTTGGCGTTCTTGGGATCGGCGCCCATGTCGCGGAGCGCATCGCGCATGGCGGCCAAGTCAACCACCGCGGGCACGCCGGTGAAATCCTGCAGCAGGACGCGCGCCGGCATGAAGCTGATTTCCTTGCCATTCGGCCCGCCAGCGCCGCGCGCTATATAATCGATGTCATCCGAGGTGACGCGGCGGCCATCTTCATGCCGCAGCAGATTTTCAATCAACACCTTGGTCGAAAACGGCAGCCGCGAAATGTGGCCGACGCCTTGTTCTTCCAAACGGGCGAGGCGGAAGTAGCCGTACTCCTCGCCGCCGACGCGCAGCTTCGCCGCCGCGCCAAAACTGTTGTTGGGCATCACCCTGATTATATGTGGACACCGCGCCGGGAGGTTATTCGTGGACGCCGCAGTGCCCCATGGGTGAACAATTGGGACGGGCTAGCGATTCAAGACGATTACTGTCCAGATCTCGCCGAGGCTGGTCTTCCATTCCTGCCAGCCTCCGGCACTACGGGCCTCCAAAGCGGTGGCTATGGCGTCGGTAAAGGTAAGGCCGCCGTGGAGATCGCCCACTACGGAACCGCGCGGCAGCGTGCGCGCCTCTTTGACACTCACTACCTTCTGGATGATGCTGGCGGGGTCGAGTGTCAGCGCGCAGGCCGAACCGCCGGGGGAAATGTTCGTGGTGTGACCTTGGATCTGCATATCCCATTGTTGCTCCGAGTGCGACAAAGATGTAAAGTCCTTAATGTTCTCTCACTGTACGTTAAAATCCCATAATCCACCCCACATTTCCGTGGTGCTAACCTGAGGGCGAGGGCAGTATATGGTCATCGGTGTACCCAAGGAAATCAAAGATCATGAGACGCGGGTCGGACTGGTGCCGAGCGGGGTAACGGCGTTGCGCCAGGCAGGTCATGAAGTACTGGTAGAAACCCACGCCGGCGAAGGAAGCTCGGTTACCGACCGCGAATTCATGCAGGCCGGGGCGGCCATAATCGAGACGGCTGCGGAGGTTTGGCGCCGCGCGGATCTGATCGCCAAAGTCAAGGAGCCGCAGCCGGCTGAATACCCGTATTTCCGGCCCGGTCTGATTGTATTTACCTATCTGCACCTGGCGCCGCAGCGGGAACTTACCAACCATTTGCTCGATTCGAGAGTGATCGGCGTCGCCTACGAGACCATCGTGGAAGCCGACGGTTCCTTGCCACTGCTCACGCCGATGAGCGAAGTGGCGGGAAGGATGGCGGTGCAGGTGGGCGCGCAATACCTGGAGCGGCCCAATGGCGGCCGCGGGATTCTGCTAGGCGGCGTTCCCGGCGTGGCGCCGGCGAACGTGGTGATCCTGGGAGGCGGCGTAGTCGGGGTGAATGCAGCCAAAATCGCTGTGGGGATGGGCGCGCACGTCACGATTATTGATCGCAACCTGAACCGGCTGCGCCATCTGGATGACGTATTCAACAGCCAGGTAGTGACGCTGGCTTCGAACACCTGGACGATCGGCGAAGCGGTTCGCACGGCGGATTTGGTGGTGGGCTCGGTATTGATTCCAGGAGCTTCGGCGCCCAAACTGGTACTGCGCGAGATGATCGCTACCATGAGGCGCGGGGCGGTAGTGGTAGATGTCGCTATCGACCAGGGCGGCTGCTTTGAGACCTCCCATGCCACCACCCATACTGAGCCGGTCTATGTTGTAGACGGCGTGCTGCACTATTGCGTCTCCAATATGCCTGCGGCGGTGCCTCACACGTCTACCTTTGCCCTGACCAATGCAACCTTTCCGTACCTGCTGGATCTCGCCGATGAAGGTTTGGAGGCGGCCTGTGCGCACCATCCCGCTCTCAGTGCGGGCGTTAACACTTATCACGGATATGTGACACACAGCGGAGTAGCGGAGTCACAGGGGCGGCAGTGGCGGGGGCTAGAAACCGAGTAGGCGCCGGGCCTTATTTTCCACCTATTTCATTGCAAGTGCCTGGACCGCCTTCCGGCGGAAGCAGGTTGCCGTGTGATCGTTGATGATGCCCACTGCCTGCATCCAGGCATAGACGATCACCGGACCGGTAAATCGGAAACCACGCTCCTTAAGCGCCTGGGAGATTTTTTCGGACAGAGAACTCTTAGCAACGGGTGCGCCAGCGCCTTGAATCGGCGCTCCGCCTGCGATACCCCACACGAAGCCGGAGAAATTTTGTCCTGCTTCCTGCATGGCGAGATACGCGCGAGCGCCAGCGATGGCCGCCTCGATTTTGGCGCGCGAACGCACGATGCCGGGGTCTTGGAGTAATCGCGTGACATCGGCTTCGCTGAAGCGGGCGACTTTTTCCGGATGGAAGTTCCGGAATGCCTTGCGGAAGGCGTCGCGCTTGCGAAGGATGATAGACCAGGAAAGTCCGGCCTGGAAACCGTCAAGTATCAATTTTTCCCAGAGCGCCCGGCTGTCATATTCGGGCACACCCCATTCCTCGTCGTGATAGGCCAGCAAAAGGGGGTCGCTTTCCGCCCAGCCGCAGCGTGACAGGGTCACTCCTTCACCTCCGTCTACAGAATACCGATTCCGGCCCCGTGTTATACTGAGTGCTTTCCTGTTTCGATCCAGGGAACTACTATGCCTAAGTTGAAGACTCATAAAGGTGCGTCCAAGCGGTTCAAGAAGACTGGCACGGGCAAGGTCGTTCGCAATCACGCCTTTGGACGGCATATTCTGACCTCGAAGCCGCACAAGCGCAAGAAGAAACTGCACAAGAGCGTAGTGGCTGATGCTGCCAATCAGCCGGAATTACACCTGATGCTCCCTTATTAGCCTTTAGCGCTAATGGAAGCAAACGATGCGGACGGCGCGCGCACGTGCCCGGTCCGCTCCCATTTGAGAAGGAGATGAAACGTGCCTAGAGTAAAACGCGGCACCCACCGCCGAGCCTCCCGGAAGAAGACTCTCGCGCAGGCTTCCGGGTATTTCCTAACGAAGAGCAAATTGTATCGAGCCGCGCAGGAGGCTGTCGAGCGCGGCCTGAAGTTTGCTTACACCGGCCGCAAGAACAAGAAACGCGACTTCCGCGCTCTGTGGATTGTGCGCATCAACGCCGCCTGCCGCGAGGGCGGTATTTCCTACAGCAAATTTGTCCACGGCTTGAAAAGCGCAGGGCTGGACCTCAATCGCAAAGTGCTCGCCGAGCTGGCTTATAAGGACGATGCCGCTTTCCGGCAGTTGGTGGAAGCAGCCAAGGCCGGCTTGGCCAACGCCCCTGGGACCGCCGGAACGGAACTGAAAGCATGACGCCCGTCGAACAAGAAACGGATTCCCTCAGCAGTCTGGAACAGCGCATCCAGCAGGCGGTGCAGTTGGTCGCCCGTTTGCGCGCGGAAAAGGAAGCGGCCCTCGAACAGGCTGCCGCCGCTCGAGGCGAGGTGGCGCGCCTCTCCGAAGAGGTGCGGATTCTGCAGTCGGAGCGGAAGCAGGTACGGCAGCGTATTGAAAAACTGCTGGGCCAGATCGATCAGTTGAGTGAGTCGTGAGGACCCCCGGATGGATAGCGGCAATTCTCGAAAGCAGCAAGTTCGCGTAACCATCCTGAGCCGTCCCTACACGCTCCTGGCTGCGGGCGATCCGCGGGAAGTCGAAGAAGTGGCGGCCAGCGTGAACGACCTGATGCTTTCCATTGCCGCCAAGGCCCCCAATGCCGATACCACGCGTATCGCCGTGCTGGCCTGCCTCCATCTTGCCGATAAGCTGCGCACTTTGGAACGCGATCGTAACCTTCTCCAGGAGAGAGTGGATCGTAAGTCGGAAGAGTTCGCCGGGATGCTCGAGCAGTTGCTCGCCTCCCCTGCCGATATGTGAGGTTGCCCATGCGGTTTGCCAGATTTGCGGTTTGCCTGATCGCTTTGCCGCTGGTTGCGGCAGTGACATATCAGTCGCAAATCGCGGAGTGGCGTCAGAAACGCGAGGCTCGCTTGCGCGCCGATGGCGGCTGGCTGACGGTTACCGGTCTCTTCTGGCTGCACGAAGGGCAAAACAGTTTCGGCGCGGATCAGAAGAACGATATTGTGTTGCCTGCCGGGCCGGCGCAGGCGGGTGTGTTCGAATTGCGCAGCGGCAAGGTTCGCGTGACCATGGACGGCAATACTCGTCCCCTGCGGCCGGATAATGATGACGATGTGGCCAATGCCGGGCGTCTCAAACTCTACGTGATCGAGCGCAGCGGCCGCTATGGTATCCGCATGAAAGATCCCGAGAGCCAGTTCCGCCGGGGCTTCCACGGTCTCGATTACTTTCCGGTGCGCGCAGATTACCGCGTGGTAGCGCAGTTTGTGGCTGACCCCCGGAAGGTTCCGATACAAAACATCCTGGGACAGACTGAGCCGGAAGACAGCCCCGGCTATGTGGTGTTCACTCTAGAAGGGCGGCAGTTCCGCTTGCGGCCCATTCTCGATGACCCGGACACGAAAGATCTGTTCTTTGTGTTTCGCGATCTGACCAGCCGAAAAGAAACCTACGAAGCCGGCAGATTTCTGGATGCGGCGCCGCCTCAGAACGGCAAGGTCGTGCTGGATTTCAACAAAGCCTACAATCCTCCCTGTGTCTTCACGCCTTATGCTACTTGTCCCCTGCCCCCCCAAGAAAATCGTTTAGCCGTGCGCATCGAAGCAGGCGAAAAGAAGTACGGGCACTAATAACTAAAGTACTAATAGATCTAACCGCTCTGTAACAGGAACTGTTCGGGCCTTCACAGGAGTGAGCCGCGTCTTCAGAGGCGGTTAATCAGGCTCGCCACATAGCCTGCTCCAAAACCATTGTCGATATTGACGACAGTGACATTGCTGGCGCAACTGTTGAGCATACCTAGCAATGCGGCTAAACCGTGAAAGCTGGCGCCATAGCCTACACTTGTGGGAACGGCGATCACTGGACAGGAAACCATGCCGCCCACCGCGCTGGGCAGTGCTCCTTCCATGCCCGCACAAACGATCACCACGCGGGCATCGAGTAACTTCTCGCGGTTCTGGAGAAGGCGGTGGAACCCCGCAACTCCTATGTCGTAAATTGCAACAACCGAATTGCCCATCACTTCGGCTGTGATCTGCGCTTCCTCTGCTACGGGAATATCGCTTGTGCCGGCGGAGACCACGGCAATGGTTCCCTTGCCCTGTAGCCTGCGTTCGCGCCAGAAACGGATCGCCCCGCAGTGCGGAAAATATTCGCCGTCTGCCAGTTCCTGAAGAACAATTTGAGCGCATTGCTTGTCGGTGCGTGTGATGAGCACGTTGCGGCAAGTTTCGAGAAGAGTACGAGCAATCGCCACCACCTGCTCGGGTGTCTTACCCTGAGCAAAGACTACTTCCGGCATACCGTGACGCAGCGCACGATGATGATCGACTTTAGCGAAACCTAGATCTTCGTAAGGTAAGTGCCGGACACGCTCCATCGCAGTATCTACTGCTATTTCTCCGGAACGAACTCTCTCCAAAAGCTGGCGTAAATCGGCCGGTTCCATCGCCCTCAGAATAACAAACCTTCATGATCGGGAATACGGTTTCGGGAGAATGTAGCGATTTAGGTTAATAAACGGATAAATTAGGGGAAACCTAACAAAAGTACCACGTTCACCTATGGTGCAATTAGAGCTTTCAGGCTATTGTTGGGAAGTGTCCATTTGCGGATGATATGAGCAGGACGATGAACCTAGAACAACAATCAAGGTCCGGAGGACGAAATTTCGGAGGCCCGCTGGAACGCCGGGAGACAAGCCGTTTCCCGGTAAGAGAAGAAGTTCGGTACAGAGTTCTTCAATCCAAAACAGCGCAGGTAAGCGGAGCGGGAAAAACTGTAGACATTTCCAGCGGCGGTATTCTATTCACCACTAGCGAGCGGTTGCAGCCTGGGCGGCTCATTGAAATCTCGGTAAACTGGCCCGCCCGGCTGGATGGCACCTGTGCGCTGCAACTGGTTGCCACGGGCCGTGTAGTCCGGTCCGACGACGAGACCGCAGCAGTGCGTATCGAGAGGTATGAATTCAAGACTCGGGCGTCCAACACATTGGCCGCCGGAGCCTGACAAGCAGTAAGCAAGGCGTCTCTGAGTTACACGCGATTGTTAGGTGTCCCGGTGCACCGTGTCTTGTGCAAAAGCCGGCAGACAAACGGCAACGTATTCGGCTCCTTCGGGGTGTGGTGTGCTGTAGCGCACCCACTCTCCGCGGTGAGCAATCACTGCTTGGCCAGCCGCCACGTCTAGCGACCCTCCCGTATACTCTACGTGTAGCTTCCCGTGCAGCACGAGAGTGAACTCGTCGAACTCGGGCGTTTGTCCCGGCTCCTGCCATCCGCCGGGGCTATGCATGTGAGCGATACTTACGGCATCGGTGGCCGAATTCACCCGGCCGATGTACTCCTCAATCACTTTAGGCTTGTTGCCGGCGGGCGCAATTCTGGCCGGTGATTGGATCAATGTGGGCAAGCGTTCTCCTTTTCTTTCGCCGTCTCCAGTAGCCGGCAGAGCAACAAAAAACGGGCTTGCCGTGCGGTTCCGACCACCGCTATACTAGCATTTCGCTGAGTTGTTTATGACGGCGAGAGAAGAATACGATCCCTTAGCGCCTCAGCGGGAGGCTGCCTTCTTTTACGGACTTTTTCTGCGCGGACACAATGTGGAAGCTTTGCGCCAGGACATCGACGTGCCCCGCTCCATGCTCGACAAATGGATGAAAGCGGCGGATTTCGAAGCCTCGTTTCGCGATAATCTGCGGCGCGTCTATGCCTACCGCAAGCAGGTGCTCGCCATTTTCGATGGCCTGGTGATGAACGAGCAAAATCGCCCGCCCGTCCAGTAATTCTATCCCCAACGAGAAACGGGTTTAGACCACTACCAGCCGATGGTCGGGGCAGTGCGGATCGACTGCTTCATAAAGTTGGCTTACCAGATCAGTGCCGTGCTTAGCCAGAAACGGAAGAATGGAATACAGCCGCTCCTGCACGTGGCGTTCGGGGTAAATCAGGTGGGAGAGGTACGTGGCGTCGCGTGTGGCTCGCGAATCGCGGCGGATTGCCTCGCGCGCCGTCTTCCGCTCGATCTTACCGATTTGGTACCGGATCTTTCGGCTACTGCGGTCGAGAGCCAGCGCCAGCGTGGGGTCGAAACCCGAGATCTCGCGGTGCAGGCCCTCGATTGCCTTGTCCACTCTCGCCGCGGTCTCCTGTAAAGCGCCGTTCAGACCTGCAGGCACAAGCGTGGCGGCTATTCTCTCGCGCAGCACCTCTGCTCCATGAAAGAAATCAGGCAGGGTGAGATTGTAGCGCTGGAAAAGCTTACTGCTGTGCTCATCGAGGAGCGTGAACCCGCTGCGCGGCATGACGGCGGGCATACGGCCCAGCAGAATGCCGTAGATCGCTTCCGATTGGGCGAGATAAGCCAATTCCGCGGGACCGGCGATGTAAGCGGCAGTGGGCAGAATACTGTCCTGGATCACCGGGCGCAGCAGCGCGTTGGGAGAAAGCGATGCGGCGCGGTCCATGAGCTCGCCAGCGGTGAACCGGCGGCTGTTCAGTATGTAATCGTTCTCGTGCCGCCGCAACGCCAGCCGCTTGCCATCCTCCAGAAGGAACACCAAAGACGTGCTCTGCTCAACGTGAACCTGGGCATGATAGCCGGCGGCGGTCAACTCGCTATTCCGCTTGAGAATCGCTTCGATGAGATCGGGCGCGGCGGCCACTGCGGCGCGCAACGATGGCGCGGCCAGCTCGCGGAACGCCGGATGCATGGGATTGACCTGAAGGATGTCGAACCCGGCAAGCACCTGCCGCAGCAGTTCCCCGAAGGCTTGGCCCATGGTGCTTCCCGGACGGTAGGCCTGCTCCACCAGGCCGGTCACCTGTTCGCCGTGGGGCAGGCCGTGCAGATGCGCGCGCAACTCCCCGATGGGCGGCGCCACCAGATTGATTTCGCCGGCCGGCTGTGCGCTTGCGGAACGGCGCATCTCGAGCTTCCAGGGATTGTGTTCGCTATCGAAAACCCAGGTGTGGTTCACCTCGGCGAAATCGTGATCCTCTGTGGCCAGCCAGAAGATGGGCACTGCGGGAACGCCTGCAGCGGTCAGCGATGCCGCTACTTTCGCTGCGGTCAACGCCTTGTGCACCGTGTAGGCGGGGCCGGAAAACAGACCTACCTGCTGCCCGGTAACGACCGCGACCGTCCCCGGTTCGGCGAGCTTTTGCAGCGACGGACTATCGGGATTTTGCTCCCGCAAAAACGCAAGCAAACGGAAGCGATGTTCGGGTGGAAATTCGACCTCGCGTGCCGCCGCCAGCACAGAAGAAAAATCGTGGTGCCGGTTACGGTAAAAACGCGCTGTCCGCTCCGGGCAATAAACCGCGTCGAGGAAAAGGCGGGTGGCGTGCGGCAGGTCGGTTTGGCGGACGCAGCTACAGAGCATGCGAAAGGATCAGCTTAGCAGATGATCCCGCTTCCTAGAGAGATGCATAAATGGGGGCTGGGGATTAGGGGCTGGAAACCAGGGCATGGTCACCCTATCCGAACCTAAGCGTTTCCAGTCCCTAGCCCCCAATCCCCAGTCCCTAAATTTCTTAACCGGGCGGTAAGAGCTTGGAAATGTCGTTGTAAATGACGAACGCGAGCAGCATCATGATGAACACAAATCCGACACGGAATAGGGCTTCCCTCACATTCAGGCTGAGGTCGCGCTGCATCACCATCTCTACCAGCAGCGTCAGGATGCTGAAGCCGTCGAAGATGGGAATGGGCAGAAGGTTCAGGATAGCCAACTGCAAGCTGACCATCGCCATAAGCACGATAAAGGCGGATGGCCCCTCGCGGGCGGCATCGCCGGAAAGCTGCGCGATCCCGATAGGACCTGTAATGATGCGCGCCGATACACTACGGCGGATAATTCCCTCAATCACATGTGCGAACAGCAGGGCGCCCTTGCTGTTTTCGCTGATCGATTCGCGCAAAGCGTCGGGAAGCGAGAGGCGCGTATTAATCAGGTGCAGCTTTTGCTGCTGGGTGACACCGATCATCCACCGCGCCGGCGGCCCATCCAGCTTGGCGTACACGGGCTGTACGCTCACGGTGTGGTTCTGCCCATCCCTTTGGAACTCGATTTCAATCGGTTTGCCGGCGCTCGACTTTGTCATCTCCTGAAACTTGGTTGAGGAATGGATCGGCTGACCATTGACGGCTACCAGCAGATCGCCTTTTTTCAGGCCGGCCTTTTCCGCTGGATAACCGGGCTCCACCGAGGCGATCTGTACCTCGCCGCGTTCATCCCAACCTACATAACCGGAGCCGGTAGCCTCGCTAAGCGTCGGGATCACGGTTGTATCAAAGCGCTTGCCATTTCGCTCGATGGTGAGGAACATGGGCTGCTTCGCGCCGGCGATCTGCTTCAGATCCACGTCTTCCCAGGTGGGATTTTGCTGGCCATCCAGCTTGACAATGCGATCGCCATCTTCTAAGCCGGCTTTCGCCGCGGGCGAATCAGGTGTCACGTGGCCGATCACTGCGCGCATGTCCTCGTCGGCAACCTTCGGGTACTTGACCATGAACAGCCCTGTAAGCAGGCCCACGGCGAGCACCAGGTTCATGAAGGGGCCGGCAAATGCGATGATTGCCCGCTGCCATCGGGGTTTGGCAAGCAGGCCACGGGGGTCGTTGACATCCACTCCGGCCGCGTCCACCATTTGCTCGCCGGCCATGCGCACATAGCCGCCGAAAAGCAGCAAGGAGAAACGGTAATCGGTATCGCCGCGGCGGAAACCGAACAGGCGCGGTCCGAAGCCAAAGCTGAACGTCTCGACCTTGACATCGAAAAAGCGGGCGGCCCAAAAATGGCCCAATTCATGGATCATGATCATGACCCCAATGAGGACCAGCCACCAGATTATATTTTCCAGAACTTGCATAAAAGATCTAAGCCGTAACGGCATCTCCTCGCGCGCGGGCAGCCACCAGTTCCAGGGCCACCGCGCGCGATTCCCTGTCCATCTCGATCACGTCGCCGACCGTACGGGGCGAGCGGACGGGCAAACGCGATAGTGTTTCATCCACGATCTCGGAGATCGCCAGAAATCCGATTCGGCCCTGAAGAAATGCCCCTACGGCAACCTCGTCAGCGGCATTGAGCGTGCATCCGGCCGATCCGCCCGCCATCTGGCTCTGATAGGCCAGCTTGAGTAACGGAAAGCGGCCCGGATCTGGCGGAAGGAACTCCCACATTCGGGCGTCTGCCCAATTCAGCCTGGGCACCGGAGTTTCCAACCGATCCGGATACGTCAGCGCATACTGGATGGGCATGCGCATATCAGCAGTGGAAATCTGCGCAAGCACGCTGCCATCGCGATACTCGATAAAAGCGTGGATGGTGGATTGTGGATGAATGACCACTTCTACCTCTTCGGGGGAGAGGCCAAACAACCAACACGCTTCGATTACTTCGAAGCCTTTATTCATGAGGGTTGCCGAATCGATGGTGATGCGGTCACCCATGCGCCAAGTGGGGTGGTTGAGCGCTTGCTGCGGGGTTACCGATTCCAACTGCTCGCGAGGTGTATTCCGAAACGGGCCGCCAGAAGCCGTGAGGATGAGTTTCGAAACCTGCTCGCGCTTGCCCGCGCGCAAGCACTGATGAGCCCCGTTATGCTCGCTATCGATGGGAAGCAATTCCGCCCCGCCACGGGCTACGGCTTGCATGAACAGTTCCCCACCGGCGACCAGAACTTCTTTATTGGCGAGGCCCACTCGTTTTCCCTGCCCCGCTGCGGCGAACGTGGCCTCCAGTCCGGAAATGCCAACCATGGCCGAAATCACGATATCGGCTTCCGGCGCCACGGCGCAGTGGATAAACCCTTCGCTTCCCCAGGCCACTTCGGGCCACTGGCTCCGCGGATGACCGAGCGCGGCAAGACGCTCCGACAGACGCGCACAGTTCTCCTCGGTTGCCACCACTGCCAGCTTGGGTTCAAATTCGATGATTTGCGCGGCGAGCCGCTCGACGTTTCGCCCGGCCGCCAAGGCGAACACCTCGTAGGAGCGGCGGTTCCTCCGGACGACGTCCAGCGTCTGAGTGCCGATCGATCCGGTCGAGCCGAGAAGAGTCAGCGTTTTCGATGTTTTCATCGGCGAAATGTAAGTGGCCGCGCCTCAGCCCGCAATGTCATTTTAACACGCACACTTTGCTGAAAACCGCAGCACGAAGCCGTACGCGCAATACAGAGTTACTCTCTGTTTCACTATTTTGTAATCTTTGTTGAGCAACCTCAAACCCTTTCGGGCGCCGGGGAGGATTGCTTCAGGGGTCTTTTTTTAGAGGTTAGTCTCGCTTTGGTGGGAGTTGCCTCCCCGGCTTAATTCCAATAATAGTAGATTCCGTTTTTGGAAGCAACCAAAATCTGTATTTTTTATCAAGCCCGCACCTGGACTCCCGCCATATCCTCTAAAACCTTGATAGTAGAGCAGATATCTTCTTCGGCATAACCGCCGGAGATGGCCGCCTGGAAAATTTGCCTGGTTATGGCAGTTAGAAGTAGCGGTACTTCCAGTTCTTTGCCCGAGTCGAGCATCAGTCCAATGTCCTTGTGCATCCACCTCACAGAGAAGGCTGCCTGAAAGTCACCGCGGAACACGAAAGGCGCTTTGAAGCTGATCAAGCCCGATTTGGCCGCGCTGTTGTCGAGGATCTCGAGCATGAGTTTGGGATCGACCCCTCCCTTAGCCGCTAAGACCATGCCTTCATTGAACGCAATTAATAGGTTGGAGAGAATCAGGTTCTGGCTCAGCTTGGCCTGCAGACCCAGTCCCGGCCCGCCGCAATAGTAGAGGCGCTTTCCCATTGGTTCGAAAAATGGCTTCGTTTTTTCAAAAACCTCCCTGCGCCCTCCGATCATGAAAGTCAGAGTACCCCCTTCCGCACCGGGAGTTGAGCCGGTGCATGGGGCATCGAGAAACTCCACTCCTTTCGCCTGCAGAGCCTCGCCGATTGACCGGCTCTCGCTGGGACTGACGGTGCTGGCATCGGCCACAACTGTGCCCGGTTTGGCGCTTTCAATCACCCCGTTCTTCCCCAGGATTACTTCGCGCGACATGCCCGTATCTCCCACGCAAAGGAAGACGCATTCGGCACGCTCTGCCACTTCTCGCGGAGTTGCGCAGAATCGGCCCCCTTCGGCGGACGCGAGCGCGCGGGCCTTTTCGCTTGTGTGGGACCAGAGCGCCACTTCATGACCAGCCTTCAATAGGTTGCGAGCCATCGGGTAGCCCATCAAACCGAGGCCTAGAAATCCGAGTTTTGCCATGAGTCGGATTGTATCAGTGAAGGTTGGCCTACCGACGGAAAAAGCAGCATCAGGTGAAGAAGCCGCGCCAAGTGGCGACAACCAGCGCGTGGGTGACAACTCCGGCGCGGATGGTGCCCGCCTGGTTGCGCGCGTGGCCACAGAACAACCCGAGAAGGCCCGCCAGCAGCGCCCACCGCCAGTTGGGAAAACCGCGAAACCAGAGATGCACGCTTCCGAAAATGACGGAACTCAGCAGAAGCGCCGCCGAAACTCTGCCTGTCCACTCCTCCAGCCACTGCTGGAGCACACCGCGAAAAATGAATTCTTCGAACAAGGCAACGACCCAAAGAAAAGCCAGGAAGATGCCCATGGTTTTCCAGAGCGGGGCCGGTGAAGCGAGGCGGACGATTTTCAGGGGAAGCGCCACACAGGCCGCCACGGGGAGGAAACAGAGATAATGCAAGGCTCCGATACGCCATTCACGCCGGCTGGGGAGGAATCCGTAACCGGTTCGTCCCATCCCACGCTGGACCACCAGCACCAGGACGGCGGTTACGAACAGCGCGATGCGGCCCAGTATGGCGACCGGCACTCCGGGATATACGAGCGGGTAGACGCTGTCGAAATAGCGGCTTAGCAGGACCGTCCCTAGAAAGACTAGAAACGCCAGATCGGCCCATGCGGCTGCGGGGAGTACCAGATACCATAAACCGGCTGCCATCGGGAGCGCGGCCAGTTGGATAAGTTTTACGAGCCGGAGATCGCCAGCGATCGCGTAACACAGGCAATACGGCGCCAGCATGGATGCCACCAGAAAGGCCGGCAAAGCCGCGCCTGCCAGGCGCTTGCGCAATTCGGGGAAGGCGGGGAGCAGATAGAATGGGTATTCCGCAAGGAAGGCGGCCAGCACGGGAATCGCCGCCCACACCGGAATGTGTTGGAACCTGGCGTAGAGGATACCCGCGCCGCTGAGTATGGGCCAACCGAACAACAGAGCCGCTCGAAAATCAGCCGGGAGAGTGCCACCCCCGAGCGGTTTGGTCATCGGCCTCATTTTAGCATTCACACTTTGTACGCCCCTCCTGATTGTCCGGGTGATGGGAGCGCTTGTGGTTAGCGCACAAGACGCACCCGCAAATCTGGCAAAGCTGGCAGCACACCGGGAGAGTGAAACCGGAGCCGAGCGCAACCAATACACTTACCGGCAGACGGTTACCCTAGAGGAGTTGGACAATCGCGGGCTGGCGCGCGGCCGGTACAAAGAAATCCGCGATGTGATCTTCTCGCCTGAGCGCGAACGCAGCGAGCAGACGATCGGAACGCCGGAAAACTCGCTGCAGAACCTGAAACTGACGCCGGAGGACTTCGCGGACATCCGGGACATTCAACCGCTGGTGCTGACGGAAGACCGGTTATGGAACTACGAGACCCGCTTCCGTGGAGAAGAAAACATGGATGACGTGGATTGTTGGGTGCTCGAGGTGCGCCCGCGCCAGATTCTGGAGGGCCAGCGGCTGTTCGACGGGATGATCTGGATCGAGAAGGAGGGTTACAACATCGTCCGCATGACGGGGCAAGCCGTCCCGCAGATTGTCACCACAAAATCGGAGAATCTGTTTCCGCGATTTACTACTGTCCGTAAGCCCGTAGATGGCAATTACTGGTTTCCGGCATTCACCTACGCGGATGATAGCCTGCCGTTTCGCTCGGGCCCGCAGAGGATCCGGCTGCGAATCGCGTACTCGAATTACAAACGGTTCGAGGCCGAATCGGTGTTCCGGCCTCAATAAAGCGTATTCGCCTCGCTAACTGGCCGGAGCAAGATAATCGAACAGACTGCTCTGCGGAATTTTGGCTTCCACCTCGTAGGCGGCCTGCAACTGCGTGGTCCCTTCCGTCAATTCGAGTGACGCCGCCGTAATGTCCGCATCTTGCAGGCTACCGATCTGCGTTTGCAACTGCGTATTGTAGTTGCTCGCATAGGTAGAGGCATCCTGGAGCTGGTCCTGGACGGTGCCGTAGAAAGCCAGACAGTCGTTAATTTGGTCGGCGGCCGCCTGGAGCTGAGTGGTG
This sequence comes from Bryobacteraceae bacterium, assembly GCA_030041985.1. Taxonomy (GTDB): domain Bacteria; phylum Acidobacteriota; class Terriglobia; order Bryobacterales; family Bryobacteraceae; genus PSRJ01. Next base: position 46,968 of record JASIAM010000312.1, read on the forward strand.
CTGTTGGTGATGGCAGTCTGGTTATTGCTCATCAGTCCGTTGTAGAGGTTGGTGAGCGCGGCGAAAACGTTGTCGTTGGCGTAGGAGCCATCCGAGTTGCGGGCATCGAAGATTTGCTGCGCCGTCTCGGATACCGAGAACGAACCGCCAGCCGGGTTCTGCACCTGGGCGGTGGATGACGCGGTGTTGAGCTGGTCTACTCCATTGCCACTAGAGGAATCGACCTGGTAGGGTTGGGTCGTGGGGTCATCGCCTCCAAAGACGTAGGTTTCGCCTGATTGTGTATTGGCGTAAGAAACCATCTGCTCGAGGATAACTTGGACCTGTCCGGCCAACTCTTGGTTACTGGAGGCAGTGGAGGTAGCGGTTGCGCCTTGCGCAGCCAAGCTAATTGCCGTAGTCATGAGCTGGTTGGCTTGGCTAAGGGACGTTTCCGCCACGTTGACATTGCTTGTGGCCGCGCTGATGTTACTAGTCACTTGCGTGTTCATCGCTAAGTTGCTGCGTAACTGGAGCAGCTCGCTGACCACGTCCGGATCGTCTGATGCAACCGTAACTTTGTATCCGGAACTGACCTGATTGGTAGCCGTGTTGATTGTCTGCTGAATGTCATTGATATCGTCAAGGAACTGCTGTGACTGGGCATTGAGGTTCAGGATCATATTATTAGGCCGTTGAGCTTATCATGTTGATGGTGTCTTGAGTGATCTGATCGAGGACCGTGAACAGTTGAGCATTGGCCTGATAAGCGTTTTGAAATTCGACCGCGAGCATGGCCTGCCCATTAACACTCACACCGGAAATCTGTTGGATCTGGTTTTGCGCCTGCGAGACGAGCGACTGCTGCACTTGGACGCCGTCCTGGGCCTGCTGCACCTGATCGCCCACGGTGGTCGCGATATTTCCGTAGTATTGGCTGAAGCTGTCGCCATCGATTTCGTAGGCGGAATTGGTGGGATCCTCCAGGCTGGCGAGCGCCAGGGGCACTCCGTTAGAAACTTCCGGCGGCCCCGGAGTGGTGGTTGCCAGTTGGCCCGCGGTGGCGTCCGGGTTCACGGCCAGAGTGCTGGCAACCTGAGTGGGATTGGTGGTGCCATCGGAATTGCTGTCGCTGTAGGTGAACAGGGCGATTCCGGGCTGGCCATCGGAATTAGTGCCGGAGGTGAATATACTGTTTACCGTATCCGCGAAACTCTGGGCCAACGTGTTCAGACTGCCCACCTGGTTGGCGCCGCCTTGAATGGACGGCAAGACCGAATTGCTGATCTGCAATAGAGCGCCTAGTTGCCCTCCGGTGGTCTGAGAGGTAACATCGGTGCCGTCCGACGCCAGGATTTGTGATTGCGGCGGTGCGTTCTCATAGGACGCAGGGGGCGCTGACGGAGAAACCAGATTATAGCTCAGAGGATATTGTTGGCTGCCCACCAGCAGGGGAGTGCTTCCGTTCAGCAGAATCGTGGTAGTGCCGTCGGGTTGTTGGGTCGCGGTGATGTTGACAAGGCTGGATAAGCTTTCGAGCGCAGCGTTAACGTTGGCTTGCATCCCGGCGTTGTTTGCCCCGGCGCCGTCGCTTTCGATTTCCTGGTTGTACGTCTGAATCTGCCCGACAAGCTGGTTTACCTGCTGTACCGTATCCTGGGTTTGCGATTGAGTTTGCTGCGCAATTTGTTGAAGCTGGGTGGAGGCTTGCTGGAACGCCTGGGCCACGTTGCCAGCTTGATCGATCACCTGCTGCTGGTCCACGTCGTCAGTTGGATCTTCCGTCCAGTTCGAGACGGCTGTATAAAAGTTATTCAGTGCGTAATCGATCCCTGAATTGCCGGAGACATCGAAAACGGACGAAATCGAAGCCAGGCTGGTGGACAACTGCTGCTGCAGTCCCAAGCCGCTGTTCTGGTTGCGGAGACTCTGTTCGGCGTAATTGTCCTGAGTGCTTTGGAGGGCGCCCACCGACACACCACCAGAAAGATCGGGCGGATCGAATGGGTCGGCTACCAGGGAGAGGTTTTGCTGCGCATATCCCGGAGTGTTGGCATTGGCGACGTTGTTCTGGATTACTTGAAATTCCTGGTCGTACGCCTGCATCGCGTTGGCGGACTGGCCAATGAGCGCCAATAAATTCGACATATCAGTCTACCCCCGTAGCACCATCCGGAAGCCCGGATTCACAGCCGCTGGCTCGCCCTCAGGAGTGTAGCCGCCGCTCAAGGCGCCCAGGCGTCTGTTCCATTGACGATGAAATTCGAACGCGGCGTCCAACAGCATTCTGGCCCTGCGGACTGCCCTTTGGAGCTGGCGGGCTTCCTCTAGTGCTCCTTCGGTTTCGCCGGAGACGCAAGCGGAGGCGGCTACATTTTTTATGGCCGTTTGAAGAAGCAGTGCGCACCGGTCCAAAGCTTGTGGAGTAGGAGAAAGCAGCACCTCTATGGCCTGCGCCACTTCCGCCCGCGCCCGGGAGAGTTGCTCTTTGGAGATACGCGGCCCGGAATTGGTGACGGGCAGGGTCATGGGGCACGCCTTTGCGTTCTGGGTCACGCTAGAATTGCCCCGCGCTCATGGCATCGGCGACCATGGCGCTGCTGATTGCTGCGGGATTAGGCCGATAGGTTCCATTTTGGTAGGCAGCCGCCATTGCCTGGACACGGCTGCTGCGCTGCGTATCCTGGGCAGAAATAGCTTGGGAAAGCTGGCCAAGGGTCGAAGAGAATTCTACCCGGTCCCCACTGGAATCGCCGTTGCCCGAACGGGACGTGCTGGCGCCTTCCGGCTTCTGGACATCCTGGGTGCGGCCGAGTTCGGTTGCCGCCGACCCCGCCGTGTTCGCATCATTTATTCTCATGGATCGCTTCCAATACTTGCTGTATCCCTTATCGGCGGAGGCGCGAATCGGCTTTAGGTTTCTTGCCGCGAAAACCCGCGAAAATAAAAATCTAAAGTTTTTGGCTTAACGTCCGATTGCTGGTTTGGAACCGATGCTGACCAAACGCGTGTTATGGATGAATGCGGGCTTTGCGGCCGGAAATCAGGAGTTACCGTCCGATTTCCGCGCGACTTACAGGGACATTTCCGAAGCCCTGAAAGAACTTACGATCGAGGCCTTCGACGCCGTGGTTGTGGAATTTCCAGCCGCGGGGTGGACCCCCGAAGGCCTGCTGGGCCAGGTACAGAGCCTGGCGCCGGATACGCCAGTGCTGATTCGTGATCCGCAAATGCCGGGAGCGGATGCGCTACGCCTGGCGCGCCTGGGCGCCTACCCTTTCTCCGGGACTGGAGAGGAGGTGGGGGGGGTGCTCTGGCAGGCGATCCAGGAGAAAACCGAACCGGGTTCCGGTAGCCGCATTCCGTCGTCTCGCAAACCGCCGGCGGAGGAGTGGGAGAAGCTGCTGGTGGGGAACAGCCGGGCCATGCGCAACGTACGGGAGCTGATTCGCCTGGTCAGCAGCCGGCGGAGCACGGTTCTGATCACCGGAGAAACGGGCTCCGGTAAAGAAGTGGCCGCTCGCGCATTGCACCTGGCCAGCCCGCGCCGCCGGGGCCCGCTAGTGGCACTCAACTGCAGTGCCGTGCCGGACGCCCTGCTGGAAGCCGAGTTTTTCGGCCACGTACGGGGGGCATTCACCGGGGCGGTACAGGCTCGCGTAGGGCGTTTTGAGCAGGCCCACGGAGGAACGCTATTTCTGGATGAGATTGGCGACCTCCCCCTCGATTTGCAAGCGAAACTGCTACGCGTTCTACAGGAGCGGGAGTTTCAACGGCTCGGTAGCTCCGAAACCGTCCGCGTGGATATCCGGGTGGTGGCAGCAACCAATTGCGACCTGCTAGACAGAGTCGAACAAGGCAAATTTCGAGAAGACCTTTACTATCGGCTGCATGTGGTACCGCTCCAACTGCCGCCCTTGCGCGACCGGTCCGAGGATATCTCGCTGCTTGCAGAGTATTTTGTGGAGAAGATTTGCCGCTCGGAAGGGCTGCCGGTCAAGATGCTGACGGCAGAGGCAATCGAACGGTTGAGCGCGTTTTCCTGGCCCGGAAATGTGCGGCAACTCGAAAACGCCATAGAAATGGCGGTTGCCCTAAGTGGAGACCGGCAGACGCTCTCGGATGCCGATTTTCCCATGGCCGGCGCGGCCGGGAAACTGGCAGTCATACGAAGCCATGCCCGGCCGGCGGACTTGACTGTAGTTTCCGTTCCGGATAGCGGCCTCGATTACGAGCAAACGATGGCCGATATCGAGCGCAACATCATTGCGCAGGCCTTGGAAAAGACCGGCGGGAACAAAAAGGCGGCGGCCGAGATGCTCCGGCTAAAACGCACCACGCTCTCCGCCAAGGTGCGCAGCTTTGAGAAAATCACTGCCTGAAGCGGAAAGTCTGGGGAAAGGCTCGGGCCGGGAGATGGCCTGGTCACATCATAGCGGAGGGCGGGGCCGCTTCCTCGGGCTTGCCGGCGTTGGCCAGGGGGATGCGCACCAATACCCAGGCGATAATGGCCATCACCACCAATCCCGCCCAGTAGGACGGGTTCTTGAAGATCACGGGCAAGGGCAAATCCTGGAAATTGAACGTGGCGGTAATCAAGCCTGCGAGAGCCTCTCCGGCGATCAGCCCGGAAGCCACCAGAACTCCAACATTTTCCACGCGCGTCCGTTGTGCTTGGTTCAGGCGCTTGCGGTCGGCGCGAACGTCGGTCCACCAGCGGATGATCCCGCCGACGAAAATCGCCGAGGTGGTGGCAAACGGCAAATACATGCCGATGGCAACCAGCATAGGACTTTTTACCTTGAACATGATCATGGCAAATCCCATCAGGATGCCAGCAATCACCAGCGGCCAGGCCATATCTCCTCCGACGATTCCTTGCGCCAGGGCAGCCATCAGGCCAGCCTGAGGGGCGGACAATGCCTGGTCTCCAAAGCCGGCCCCGCCTTTGTAGATATTCGCGTAGTAAAGGATGAGCAGCGGGAAATAAGTTACCAGGCAGGCACAGACCACGGCGATCAGCTCCACCACCTGAATCGAGCGGGGTGTGCCGCCCAGAATATAGCCCACTTTAAAATCCTGCAGCAGCTCTCCCGCCACAGCCGAGGAGACGCATACCACCGCAGCCACGCCCAGCACTGCCAGCACGCCGCTCATCCCCGAGACCCCGAGGGAAACCATGAGCAGCGCGGCAATCACCAATGTGGAAAGGGTCAAGCCAGAGATGGGGTTGTTGGACGATCCGATCACGCCGACCAGGTAACCCGAGACTGTGGCAAAGAAAAAACCGACAATCAACATTACCAGTGCGGCTGCGATTCCGCCGGCGATCAATCCCGAGAGGTAAATGTAGAGCACGATCATCAACAGAAACGTGAGGCCAATCAGCGAGAATACGAACTTCGAGCTCATGTACCTTTCGGTGCGCCCCACTGTTTCCGGAGCGGGCCCGCCGCCACGGAGCTCCACAACGGCCTTGCCCAAACCTGTCAGCAAACTCTTCCGCATACGAAACAGGGTGTACGCCGCGCCGGTCATCATGCCACCCACGGCTATGGGCCTTACGATATAGCGCCACACCGCGTTGGCCAGGCCCAGCCAGCTTTCTTGTTGATTGGCGCCTGCCGGGAGATAGTTTTGCAACTGTGGCCCCAGAAAGAAGATGAGCAGCGGGATGAGCAGACCCCACGCAATGATGCTGCCCGAGAAGTTCAAGGCTGCCAGTTCCGGACCAATGATATAGCCTACCCCTATATACGCAGGGCTGACTGTGGGAGCGGCGCAAGTGGATATCCCGCCGGCACCCAGCACCTGGTTCGAACCGGGTCCGCCCAAATTGAGGCGGCTTTTGCCCAGTTGTCCTACCGAGAAAAAGAAATCGTGATCCGGCGCAAAGAGATTGAACGCCCCCAACACGTACACCGCGGCGCCGAAGCCGATGTTATAAAAGAGATACTTGGCGGCTTTGGAGCCCATTTGTCCCGCTTTGTGGATTTGCGAAGCGGCCACCGATTCCGGGAAGGGCAGGGTGGTATCCTCCACCAGAACGCGGCGCACCAGGGAGATAAAGAGCACACCAAGAACCGAGCCGATCAACAGCAGCGAGGTGGATTTCAGATAAGTTGGGTCTTTGGCCATGGCCCATAGTTTTCCGGCCAGGCTCAGGTTCTTGTCGATCGGAGGAACAGTCCAGACGTGGGCTAGAAAGAAGGCGGGCAAGGTGAAAACCGCGCCCGCGGCAACCGATTCACCAATGGTGCCGGCCGTGCGGGCGATGTTCTCCTCGAGAATCGAACCCTTTCCGAGCCGTAATATGGCCATGCCGATGACGGCCGCTGGATAGGTGGCGGCTACCGTCTGGCCCGCCCGCAGACCAAGATACGCATTGGCTGCGCCCAGCACGACGGTCATTAGCAGCCCGAGCAAAACAGCGCGCAGCGTCAGCTCGCGCATTTTGACGTTTTCGGGTACAAACGGCCGGTGCACCCACGCCTTTTCCTTCTCCTGGGGAGGTGTCATGAAACGAAACAGCTTTCAGCTCTCAGCTTGCAACCAAGAAATGCCTGACTGATGGCTGAAGGCTACTTTACGCGCGGCGCAGAATACCACTTTCCTTCAACGGCAATTTGGCGATATCGTCCTTGGAAATGCCGAAATTGGTCTCCAATATCGATACCGGGTTGGCGCCCAGCCAGCTAGCCAGCGAAATCTCCTGATATTCCCCGCTATTGAATAGGACCAGGATTTCAGTAGGCACATCGCCGACCTGCTCAATGAAGTGCCCATAACCTTGCTTGACAAAGCCGACGTTACCGGGGGCGAACTCCTCGGTTTTCACACGGCCATGCGAGCCGAAAATGGTGATCTTGGCCCGGCCTTTGACGAAATACTGCCACTCGTCCGCATGCGGGTGCCAGTGCGGCTCGCGCAACGCGCCGGGCTGCAAGTCCATACGGACCGCCGTCAGCGTAGTTTGCATGGGAAATTCCTTCGAGGTCACGATGTGCTCGGTGCCTCCCGGGTAAACTCTGGGGGGCTGCTTATCCAGGCGATACTTGTGGGTGCCCATCAGAAGCTGGGTTTCCTGGTTGCGGAACGGCTCGCCTGCCTGCGGCGGCACTTTGCCCGGACCGATGTAAAGCTCCTTTTGGGGGAATTTGGCGAGCGCCGCTTCGGGCAGATTCATGACGCGGCTCAGGATCTTGGGATCGGTATGAGACAGCCAGTCGGAAGCATCGAACGTGCCGAATTCGGAAAAATGGCCGTTATCGAACACCAGAAGGAAGTGGCACGGGCCGGGACCCAGGCCCTGCAGACAATGTCCGTGCCCGCGCGGGAAATACCAGGTATCGCCCTCCTCGAAATCCGAGACGTCCGCCTGGCCATTAGGAGAAATCACCGTGGCGCGGCAGCGGCCCTCGAGCATGTAGGCCCACTCGGCCGCTAGAGTATGCCAGTGCAATTCGCGAATGGCGCCCGGTTCGAGGCGCATCGAGACGCCCGCAATGCTCTCCGAAATCGGGAACTCTTCCACCGTAGCTTCCTTGGCGGAACCGCCAGGACCAACCCAGTGGGTTTGGCCTTCCAGGTCGTACTTGAAGGTCGCCAGTTCCTCCACGGCTTTTTTCGGCTCCGGCGCCGCGTTGGCTTTCCGCGTCCACATAGAAGTGGCTGCAACCCCGAGAGAAGCAAGGGAGGCAGCGCCGAAAACATTGCGCCGGCTGATGCCTGCCTGCGGCTTTACGTCGTTATCGTTCCAGTCTTGGGCCATGTCGCGCTCCTGGGTTAGTGAACTACACCAGTATATATCCGCCGGGAACCAGATTTTGGGATCTATTCATTGTCATCGGTTGTGCCGATCTTTTATACTGTGTCCTTTGGGTGGAGTCACGTCTCGTTCAGGCACACGTCAGCGCCTGCCCAAGTTGAGGTGTTCCTTTTGACACCGAACCAATGTTTCTGATCGGAGGATTTATGTTGTCCATTGTCGACCGCGCTCGCCGCGCCTGCGGGCTGAAGCGGATCTTCGTTTGCCTGCTTCTCGTGGCCACGCTCGCCATGCCGCTTCTGGCCCAGGAACAGGGTGGAGGTGAAGCCAACCTCGTTCTGCCGAGACTGGATTCGGCGACGTTTCATGGTATTGACGGCCGTTCCCTGCTCATGGTCGGCCTCGTGATAAGCGCGCTCGGCTTTGTATTCGGGCTGCTGATTTTCGTGCGGCTGCGCAATATGCCGGTACATTCCTCCATGCGCGATGTCTCGGAGTTGATTTACGAGACCTGTAAAACCTACCTGGCCACGCAGGGCAAGTTCCTCTTGCTTCTGGAACTATTTATTGCGGTCATCATTGTCTTCTATTTCGGGTTCCTCCAGGGGCTTGCGGCTTACCGTGTGGCCATCATTCTCCTGTTCAGCGTGATCGGCATATCGGGCAGTTTTTCGGTGGCCGCCTTCGGGATGCGCGTCAACACGTTCGCCAACTCGCGCACCGCCTTCGCCGCCCTGGCCGGTAAGGCTTACCCCTGCTACGACATTCCACTGCAGGCAGGCATGAGCATCGGCATGATGCTGGTATGCGTCGAGTTGGTGATGATGCTCTTCATTCTGCTGTTCGTCCCCGGTGAACTGGCGGGACCATGTTTTATCGGTTTTGCCATCGGGGAGTCCCTGGGCGCTGCAGCCCTGCGCGTGGCCGGCGGCATCTTCACGAAGATCGCCGATATCGGGTCCGACCTGATGAAGATCGTATTCCGCATTAAGGAAGACGATGTGCGGAACCCGGGTGTGATCGCCGACTGTACCGGCGATAACGCCGGCGATTCGGTGGGGCCGTCGGCCGATGGTTTCGAAACGTACGGCGTAACCGGTGTGGCGCTGATCACCTTTATCTTGTTAGCAGTTCATAGCGACTTGGTGAAGGTCCAGCTTCTGGTTTGGATTTTCGCGATGCGGGTGATGATGGTCATTTCTTCGGCAATCGGCTATTTCCTCAACGGGGCGATCGCCAAGGCCCGCTATGGCGCAGTCGAGAAAATGAATTTCGAAGCACCCCTCACTACATTGGTTTGGCTTACATCGCTGCTTTCGATTGTACTCACGTTCATTGTCAGCTATCTGATGATCCCGGACCTGAGCGGGGATACTTCGCTCTGGTGGAAGCTCGCCATTGTGATCAGTTGCGGTACGCTTGCGGGCGCCGTGATTCCGGAGTTCGTCAAGGTCTTTACCTCAATGAGTTCGCGGCACGTGCGCGAGATCGTCACCAGTTCGCGCGAGGGCGGCGCTTCGCTCAACATCCTTTCCGGTTTCGTAGCGGGCAATTTCAGCGCCTATTGGTTGGGCTTCACAATGCTGGCTCTGATGACTCTCGGTTACGCAACGAGCATCTCGTTTCCGCAAACGATGATGGTCGCGCCCGCGGTTTTCGCCTTTGGTCTGGTGGCGTTCGGCTTCCTGGGGATGGGACCAGTCACCATCGCGGTCGATAGCTACGGTCCGGTTACCGATAATGCCCAGTCGATTTACGAGCTCTCCACCATTGAAGCGATTCCCGGTATCGAGAAGGATCTTCAGAAAAACTTCGGCTTCGTCCCATCGTTTGATCGCGCCAAGGACAATCTGGAAGAAAATGACGGCGCCGGCAATACTTTCAAAGCCACTTCCAAACCCGTGCTGATCGGCACCGCGGTCGTTGGCGCTACTACCATGATCTTCTCCACCATCGTGGCTCTGACCAATGGATTGACCGTGAACCTCGACCGGCTTTCTCTAATGTACGCACCCTTCCTGCTGGGGCTGATTGCGGGCGGCGGCGTCATTTATTGGTTCACGGGCGCGAGCGCGCAAGCAGTCACCACAGGAGCCTACCGGGCGGTGGAATTCATCAAGCGGCACATCAAGCTGGAGAGCGTGGAAAAGGCTTCGGTGGCCGACTCCAAGAGAGTGGTGGAGATCTGCACGCAGTACGCGCAAAAGGGCATGCTGAACATCTTCCTCACCGTGTTCTTCATTACCCTCGCTTTCGCTTTTGTCGAGCCGTTTTTCTTCGTTGGCTACCTGATCTCGATTGCGTTATTCGGCCTGTACCAAGCCATCTTCATGGCCAATGCCGGCGGCGCCTGGGATAACGCCAAGAAGGTAGTCGAAACCGAACTGCACGCCAAGGGGACCGATCTACACGCCGCTACCGTGATCGGTGACACCGTAGGCGATCCATTCAAGGACACCAGTTCGGTGGCGCTGAACCCGATCATCAAATTCACCACCCTCTTCGGTCTGCTGGCTGTTTCGCTTGCGGTATCCGTAACCGCCCGCCAGGGCCCCGGGCTCAGCGATACGCTGGCAGCCGTCTTTTTTATAGTGGCCTTGTACTTTGTCTTCCGCAGCTTTTACGGCATGCGCATTGAAAGCTCGAAAGAGTGAAGCGATTGGCGCTCAACTGATCCATAGCGAGGGAGAGCCGTCAGCTTTCAGCGATCAGCTCAGCATCCGGGCTGATCGCTGAAAGCTTGCCCGCCAATTTAAAGCGTGCGGCGATTTTCCCGATACGCGACCACGTAGGCTGCCGGGACAATAAAGACCGTCAGAACGACGGAGGTAGCAAGTCCCCCGATAATGGCTCGGGCAAGAGGAGCATACTGTTCGCTGCCTGTGCCAAGTTTCAACGCCATGGGAGCGAGGCCGATCATGGTTGCCAGCGACGTCATGAGAATCGGCCGCAGCCTCACCCGGCACGCGCCAATGACAGCATTTTCCACAGTGCTGCCCTGCCGCTCCAACCTATGGGCGAAATCGACGATCAGGATGCTGTTCGATGCCGCAATGCCCACCAGCATCAGAACCCCCATTAGGGACATCACATTGAGTGTGGTTCCTGTCAGAGGCAGAATCACCAGCACGCCAATGAAACCCATGGGCACCGCCAGCAGAATCAGCAGCGGGTCCTTAAAAGAGCTGAACTGCGCCACCAGGATCAGGTATAGCAATACCGCCGCTAGCGATAGGCCCATAGCGAAGCTCTGAAAAGATTGCTGCATCGCCAACACCATTCCCCGGATATCGATTCGCACCCCGCCTGGCGGTTTGGCATTGGCTATTAGTTTCTGAATTCCACTCGATAGCTTGCCCAGGTCCTCTCCAACCGGACTGACATAGATATCGATCATGCGCTGAATTTGATAATGATCGACCTCGGTCGGTGTGACCAGTTTCGTGAGATGTGCAACCGTATCGAGTGTCGTCGGTTCTTTAAGCTTAGGGGATCGCAGCGGAATATTTCTTAAGTCGAGGAAACTGTGTATTGATGGCGGACCGTTCTCATAGTACTGTACCGTGAGGAAGTAGTCGTTGCCGGTCTTGCGATCAACCCAGTAATTGGGCGCGATCATCAGGTCGGAATTCAGCGCTGTAATCACGTTGTGGACGATATCCTCGGTGTCCAGACCGAGCTCCGACGCATGGACGCGGTCCACATCCAGACGCACAGCCGGATAATTCATGTCCTGCGGGATATAAACCTCGCCGGCGCCAGGCAGAAGCCGTATGCGATTGGCGAGGTCCCGGGCAATCTGATTGGCCTGATTCAGATCGCTGCTACTCACCTGGAGATCAATAGGCGCAGGCATTCCCATATTGAGAATGCTGTCCACCATGGAGCCGCTGCTGAAGAAGGTACGCAGATCGGGATATTCCCGCGCGATCTGCCGCTGAACGCGATCCATATATGCAAAACTGCTGACAGCATGCGACGGAGTAAGTGCGACCTGGATAGTTGCCGAGTACATCCCGGAGTTGGTGGTATAGAGCGACGAAAAATCCGGGACGATACCGATGTTGGAAACTACCATATGCATATCGTGCGGCGTCACAATTTTCCGGATCAGGTCCTCTACTTTCGCGACATATTGCTCGGTGAGTTCGATTCGCGTCCCGGTCGGAACCTTCAAATTGATAGTGAACTGGCCGGCATCGGTCCGCGGGAAGAACGCTAGACCGAGGAACGGATAAACGGCCAGGCTGAGCACAAACGCTCCGAAAAGAACTGCAGTGGTGAGAAGAGGCCGGCGCAAAGTGCGGCGCACCGTACCTTCGTAGACATTGAGTACGCGCGTAAACCCGCGATTGAAAGTATCACTGAAGCGCGCTCCCAGAGAAAAATGCCGGGGCGCGGCAGAGTGTGCGCCCTCCGCTGGATGAGGTGGCCGCAGATAGCGGGCACAGAACAGCGGAATCACAGTCATCGCCACAAAATAGGATGCGAATAATGAGATCACCACGGCCATTGCCAGGGCTGTAAAGAGAAACTTGCTCACGCCATAGAGGAAAGTCACAGGAAAGAAGACCACCACGGTAGTGAGCGTTGCGGCCAGTACAGCCAGATTCACTTCGCTTCCACCTTCCTCCGCCGCTTTTTCCGGTGATGCACCCTCCTCCAGGTGACGATAGATGTTTTCGAGCGAAATTACCGAGTTATCGATGATGCGGGAGAACGCCAAGGCAAGCCCGCCCAAAACCATCGTGTTCACCGTGCTCCCCAGGAGGTTGAGGACCACAAAAGTGGCCAATCCGGAAAGCGGAATGGAAAGAAAGACCGCGAAGGTAGCGCGCAGACTGGCGAGAAACACCAGGATCATCAGACTGGTCAGTGCGAGTCCGATTAAGCCCTCGTGCAAAAGCGTCCGGATCGCTTCCTTGACATACGCCGACTGGTCAAAGACTACCGAAGCGATCAGGTTCTTCGGTATTCCAAACAGGCGTCCTACCAGGTTGCGAACGCCATTTACCACCTGAATGGTGTTGGTGTTGCCGCCTTGCTTCATGATCGGAACATATGCGGACCGCTGGCCATCGACGCGCACCAGGTTGTACTGAATCTGGTTGGCATCTTTTGCCTCTCCGACATCGCCGATGGAAACCCAGCGCTGATCGACCGTTTTGATCGGCACACTATTCAGGTCTTTTACTTGATTTACCAGGGCGTTCGAATAGACATAGTAGTCATAGGGTCCGATCTTTACATCCCCGGCGGGTAGAATCAGGTTGCTTTTATTCACCGCCGCGACTACATCCATAAGGCTCAATTGCCGCGAGGCCAGTTTGTACGGATCGACGTAGACCATCGCCTGCCGGTACTTTCCGCCAAAAGGCGGCGGGATCTCTGCGCCCTTGACTACAGCGATCTGATCGCGAATTTGAAACTCTGCGTAATCGTGCAGTTGCGTCTGGCTCAGTCCCTGTCCCTTGACGGTGACCAAACATACCGGCAAGCTGGCAGCGTCGAACCGGAGCACTACCGGAGGTAGCGTTCCCGGCGGTAGACGCTTGAGATCCGAGAGGGAAAGATTGGAAAGCTGAGTGACATCCGAGTCAGCATTGGTGCCGGGCTGGAAATAGACCTTAATGATGCTCACTCCCGGCAGTGACCGCGATTCCATGTGATCCACGCCGCTGGCGAGCGTGAAGAAGCGCTCGAGAGGATCGGTGATATCGGTCTCGATGTCTTCCGGCGGCATGCCATTGTAAAACGTGGCCACCACCGCCTCGGGCAGATTGATTGGTGGAAACAAATCCACCGGCATCCGCACCACACTGGTAACTCCGATCAGAAAGAGCACCAGGCATATCACAACAATGAAGTAAGGATGACGAATCGAAAAGCCGGACATGTCCCTTCACCTGCGGCTGCATACGAGCCGCTGTTGACTAACTACCGTGATACTGAAGTAGTTGGATCAGCTTAGGATGGACTGTCTCGCCCGCGCTCAACCGGCTCCGATCGCCCGCGGCGACCAGTTCCCCGCCCTTTAGTCCAGCGACGATCTCTACTTCGTTAGGCGTCTCTACGCCCAGAACGACCTTACGGTTCTCGACCTTTCCTGACGGATCAATCACCCAGACGGATCGGTTGTCATCCTCAATGTTGATTGTTTCCGGAGGGACAGCAACTACGTTTTTCGCTCGATTGAACGTTAGTGTGGCTTCCGCATACATACCAGGCAGGAGCACTCCTTGCGGGTTGGGCACGTCCACTTCGGTGTGCATCGTGCGCGTATCCTCTCTTACATCCACCGAAAAGCGAGCTACCTTTCCGGGAAAGGTTCTGTTTAGAGAAGGAATCCGAACCTCCACAGGATCCCCGATTCGTATGGAGGGAGCATAGGACTCCGGAACCGGTATCACCAGCCGGAAAAGATCGTCTTCCGAAAGTTGGACAAGCGGCAGGGCCTGAGTGCTGGTATTCATACCGGACTGCACAAGCGTTCCCAGGTTGGCGTACCGGTTCGTTATCACGCCAGTGAAAGGAGCTGTGATCTTCGAGTAATCGAAGAGTGCCTGGTCACGGCGTTGCGCCGCTTGCGCCCGGTCGAGTTTGCTTCGCGATGCTTCGAGGCTCGAGAGCGCGCCGGCAACCTGCGCATTCAGCGCCAGGTCTTTCCCTTGCCAGTCATCGATTTCCTGTTGCGCTACTAGACCCGGCCTGCTCTTCGCCACCTGATCTAACCGGGTGTACTCGAGATGTGTGACCTTCTGCTCGGCTTGAATGCGGTACACCTCTTCCTGGTAACGGGCGGCTTCATTGCGGGCATCCTGGATCGCAGCTTGGTCTTCCTGTAATTGCAATTGCAGCTCGGGAATCTCCAACACCGCCATCACCTGGCCCGCCTTCACATGCGTGCCAAAGTCAACGTTGAGCTGGCGGACAAATCCCGACTCCTTCGCGTAAACATCGATCTGCTGAAAGGGCACCAACTCCGAAGACACTACCAGAGTCTGCTGCAGCGTGGTTCTCTCGGCTCTCACCACGCTGACCTCCGGAATATTTTGAGGATTGCTTTTGGGATTTACTTTGGCTGAAGCTCTCTGGTCACTACAGGAGGTAAGTACTCCCGTAAGAAGAGATAACAGAAGAAAACATCGCCCGCTCTGACTCGCGGAGAACATATGCCCGCCAACACCTCCAAGAAACGGGACCAGATTGTAGCGAAGAGACCTGGCTACGTTCGCCCTCCGTTCAAAGGCATTTCAAACCCGCCGCCGGGAGGATATTGCAACTTCTCTTCCAACCCTTGCAAGGAGAACTGCGGCGAACGGCAGAACCTCCTGAGTTCCGCCTCTTCTTTGCGCATCTGGGACACTGTTTCCAATATGTTAGTGGCTATCGCCAGCGGAATCGAATGCACGCCATGACGATCGCCATGCAGCAGGTCTCCTGGCGAAACCGTAAGTCCGTCAAGCTTCACAGGCCGCCCATACTCCGAAATATGTGCATACTTGTGAGATACGGCTACGCTTCCCGCGAACAACTGAAAGCCCATGGCTTCGATAGCTGGCAAATCGCGGACCGCCCCATTCGTGATATAAGCAACACAGCCCAAGGCTTGGCCAATCATCGCGTGTAACTCCCCCAGCAGAGCGCCGCCTCCTGGCTCCTCATCGGTGTCGGCTACAACCAGGATTCGTGGCTCCGGAATGGATGCGACATAGCGCCACCAACCGATGTTCTAGTGATAAGTAAGTCCCGCTATGGGTTCCATCGCTGCCCGCATGCGGCCCGTTACCGCGTAGCCAAGCACAGGCGCATGATTCGGGAAAATACAGTGCGCGACGGACCCCGAGATCTGGCCTTCGTTGCGCAGCCGGCCGTTGAGCCTCTCAATGGCATTGGAGACCGTGCAAGTGTCGATGCTCTGCAGCTTTTCGAAAACGGCTTTCGGCAGCACAGAACTCGTAGTCATTCTTCCCCGTATTGGTAGATGCCGCCAGGAAGCCACGCGGATACACACGGCCAGTCTCTAACATGTTCTGGCTCGTGAATAATGCTACGCATCTTGGGAAGCTCGTTTTCGGACACGAGCGGATCAGCACAATGCCGGAGATGGCAAGAGCGGTCCAGCAGACCGGCGATCTGCTCCTACGCAATCTTCGAGGAAAACCGGATAGTTCCCATATGGGCCGCCTCGCTCCGCTCCTTGGCCTCAGGCGACTGCTCATCCACGTTCAGT
This sequence comes from Bryobacteraceae bacterium, assembly GCA_030041985.1. Taxonomy (GTDB): domain Bacteria; phylum Acidobacteriota; class Terriglobia; order Bryobacterales; family Bryobacteraceae; genus PSRJ01. The sequence continues at coordinate 62,948 of JASIAM010000312.1, forward strand.
TTCTTCATCTTGTATAGGAGCGCTTTGTACTCGATCTTCAGTAATCCGGCGGCCTGCTTGCGATTCCAGTGGGTGGAGTGCAGTGCCGCCAGGATCGCTTCGGTCTCGGCATGTTGTTTGGCCTTGGTAACCTGCTCCAGTATCGGGGAGGCAGCTTCGCAAAGAACAGGATCGTCCGGCGTAACCAGCGCCGGTCCGCCAGCCGCTGCAGCCAGCGAAGTCCGCAGGGCGCCACGCGAGGCTTTGCGATGCAACTCCCGGGCAATCAACTCGGGATCGCGCAGCACTATATAGCGCCGCATCACGTTCTCCAATTCGCGCACATTGCCGGGCCATTGGTAGGCCATCAGGGCGTGTTGCAAATCGAGTGAAAGGGGCGTGCCTGGCGGGAAGAGGGGCGCCGCTCCCGCCGGGGTGTGCTTACGCAGTAGATGCTCCGCCAGCAGGGGAATATCCTCTTTGCGCTCGCGCAACGGAGGCAACTGAAAATTCATCACATTCAGCCGGTAGTAGAGATCCTCGCGAAATTGGCCGTGGGCGATGGCCCGCTCCAGGTCCCGATGGGTTGCGGCCATCAGGCGCACATTAACCTTCACCAGCACCTTGCCGCCGATCCGGTGAAATTCGCGGTCCTGCAGAACCTGTAACAACTTGGCTTGCAGGCGCACATCCATATCGCCGATCTCGTCCAGCAGAATGGTGCCGCCATCTGCCATTTCGAACATGCCCGCTTTCTTTTGAAAAGCGCCCGTGAATGCGCCCCGCTCATAACCGAATAACTCGCTCTCCACCAGCTCCGAGGGAAGCGCGGCGCAGTTGAGTTTGAGAAAGGGCTGGCTGGCGCGCGGGGAATGAGCATGCAATTGGCGCGCGAGCACCTCTTTGCCGGTGCCGGTTTCTCCCTGAATCAGCACAGGGACTTCGGACCAGCCCACCTGGTGCACGAGCGATTCGATCTCCTTGATCCGCGGGTGTTCGCCCACAAACGTCTGTATGTCGTGATGCGGGGAGATCACCAGAGGCGAGTCCGGCGCCGGACCCTCCGGGCGCGCCCACACCGCCACCTGGCTTTCCAACGCTTTCGCGAGCGACAACCGCAAATCGTCCCGCGAGACCGGCTTCGACAAAAAATCCGTCGCCCCGCACTTCATGGCAGCCACGACATTCATGGTGGAGGAGGCCCCCGAGACAATGATGATAGGTACCCCGGGGACCGTGCTGCGGATAGCTTCCAGAGTTTCCATACCCTCGCTGTCCGGCAGCATCAGGTCCAGGAGAATGGCCGAGATCTCTGCCTTGGCGGTACGCAGCAGGTTTAAACCCGCTTCGCCATCCTGGGCCGATTCCACTCCGTAACCTATATGCCGGAGGGCCATTTCCAGGTAGCTGCGTACCTGCAACTGATCTTCAACGATGAGAACCGTATGTTTATTGTTTGGAAGTGCCATGGGCGACCTGTAGTGTTGGAAATTTCCGCTTTTCGAGGATAGAATTTGGGAAACATTCCCGGTTTTTCTTATAAGTAATTAGGTATCAACAAGCCTTTGCGATTCTCAGCTTAATGTGGACCGTAGATATCAAATACAGTTACAATACGCGCGCGATCGGGTAGCAACCGGACAACTGTTGCGTTTCCCAGGCGCTCTTCGCCGTACGGGCGGCTTGGAACAAGAATTGCCGTTTGACACCTGAACATCCGAATTGATCAGATTGCCATTGGGGAGGTGCGGGTATCGGCCGGAAAGTTGGTCTATGCGTATGGCTGTTCTGCGGGCCCCAGATGTTCCTTTTTGGCCAGCAGCCTGTGCCGTTGTTTGGGGCGTACAATCCTCTGTCACCCGAATGGAACGGCTGGCACATATACAGTGTGGCCGGAAACGCAACTTACTATTCTGCCGGTCTGCCATACGGTTACGGCAGCATTTCCAGCGGCCTCTCCGAGCAACCGGCATTGGGCGCGGGCGCCGATGGCGCCGTGGGATGGTCATCCGTGCGTGACCGGTCCGCTGCAGCTTTCGAGTACGTCGGATCGTACCAGGCGCAATCGGGGTATACGGGCTTCCAGGCTTTCAATCAGTCTTTATCCGCGGATTGGCAGAGGAAACTCGGCGGGCGGTGGAGCTTGAACCTGGTGGCCGATGCGGCACTCGCTACGCGGGACCAATACCTATATGCCCTTACGGCCCCAAGTACTACCACTTCGGCCTTTGCCGGATTCACTGACCTCATGCGGCCGGTAGCAGGCCAGTACCCCAACATACCGGTTTTTCCCACTTTGGTGACGCCGGCGGCTGATGTGTTGGGAGAGACACTGTTCGGCGCCCGCCTGTTCACCGGCCAGTTCACTGCCGGACTCACCTATCAGAAATCACCGCGCCTGGCCTGGAATTTCACGGCCATCGGGTTGCGCATGCAAGGTCTCGCGGACGGCTCGAACCCGGAGCAGTCCGCCGGGCTGCTATCGGCGAGCACATCGGTATCGGCTAATCTGCGGGTCCGCTACCTGTTGAGCCGCCGCAGCATGTTGAATTTCGGAGTGGAAGAAATGAGAACGGTTTCGCGCATCGAGGACATATACTTGTTGCGCACCACCGTTGGCATCACCCATGCTTTCAGCCGGCGCTGGTCGGCCGGCATGTATGGCGGCGGTAGCCAGCTTTCCCCTCTTCGGCTGACGTACCCCCTCTCATCCGATTTCGGCTATGTCGCTGGTGGCACCCTGGAATTCCAGTCATACGGCCACACACTGCTGGGTGCGGTAAACCGCCAGTTGGGTGACGCCTATGGCTTGGGCGCGCTGAACTCGCTGACGAGCAAGGCATCGTGGAACTGGCGGCGCCCCGGAAATCCCTGGGGGATCCAAACTGTCTTTCTGTGGCAGAAGCTGAATGAAGGCGTGAATGTACAAAGCTGGTCCGTAACCGGAGCGGTGAACCGCGCGTTCAGCGACCACTTCACGGGACAACTGGCATACGTCTACCTGGCGTTTTCACAATCGAGTCTGCCCGGCATTCTGACAAACGCTGGTGTGCCCAATCCTGGTGTACCGAATCAAAGCTCGGTGCGGGCCAGCCTGACCTGGTATCCCCACGAAACTCATCAAATTAGGTAAGCCCAAAACATGGTTCGCATTTTCAATCAGTACGTTTCGGCAAAAAGCCTCTTTCTCATGGCCCTGGAGACTGTGCTGATTTTTCTCTCCCTGTTTTGCGGAGCGAAATTGCGGTTTCTGGGGGACCCGCTCCAATTTTCGCGCTATACGGCGCTCCCGATGTTTGCGCTGCAAACCGGAGTATTCGTGTTGTTGTTTCAGATCTGCTTCCACTATTGCGGCTTCTACGATCTGGCGGCAACCGCGGCGCCGGCCCAGCAGATCGTGGCGCTATTCGAATCGCTGGGGGCAGCTTGCCTGCTGTTGGGGCTGATGTATTACCTGTTTCCGGTTCTGGTGATCGGGCGCGGGGTGCTCGTCATCACTACCGTGCTGCTGGCGGGACTGGTGTTGTTCAGCCGGTTCGCTCTCGATAAGGCTTGGAGCGCGGCCGCGTTCCAGGAAAGGGTGCTCATTCTGGGCGCGGGCGAACTGGGCGCCAAGGTCGCACAGGAAATGGAGCGGCGGGGCGATCTGGCCATGCATCTGGCAGGTTTTGTCGCCGTGAAGCCTTTAGCAGCGGGCTATCACTCGGGCGGCGCAGCAGCCGCGCCCGCCCGCGAAATAGCCGGCTATCCGATCCTCGGCGGCATCGAGGATCTCGACACCATCGCTTCCCAGAACGGGATCTCGCGGATCGTAGTGGCGCTCGAAGACCGGCGCGGGCAATTGCCGATCAGTCAATTGGTAAAGCTTCGTGTCCAAGGCCTCAGAATCGAAGACGCCCACACCGCCATCGCCTCGCTCACGGGCCGCGTGTGGCTCGACACCGTGCGGCCGAGCTGGTTTGTTTTTTCCGACGGCTTTCACCGCTCGAAATTGAATTTGATCCTCAAACGCTCGGTGGATTTAGCCTTTGGGATCGTGGGATTCGTGCTCGCCGCGCCCATTATGATCGTGCTGGCCGTGGCC
>JASIAM010000313.1 GCA_030041985.1 Bryobacteraceae bacterium
TAGGAGTGACCTTTGACCCCAAAACGGGACGCGCGGTGGTGGTAAGCGCCATCGATAACCTGACCAAGGGCGCCGCCGGGCAGGCGATTCAGAATATGAATCTCATGTTGGGCTTCGACGAAACGGACGGCCTGCTGTGAAAACGCTGGTGAAATTGGGGGGTACGCTGCTGGATGACGCCGCTTCCCGCGAGGCTATCGCCCGGCAGATCGCCGAGGAGATCACTGGTTCCGAGGGGTGCGAGACCCGGATGGTGGTGGTGCACGGCGGCGGCAAGCAGATGACCCGCTACCTCTCCGAGCGCGGCATCGAAAGCCGCTTTGTCAACGGTTTACGAGTCACTACGCCGGAAACGGTGGATGCCGTATTGAAGGTCTTCGCGGGCAGCGTCAATCATGAACTGGTGGCCAGTCTGAATCGAGCCGGCGCGCTGGCCGTGGGACTTTCCGGGATCGATGCGCTGCTCACGGAAGCCGAGCAAATGGATGCGGCCATGGGTGCAGTGGGGCGGGTCACCCGAGCCAATACGGGGTTACTCGATTTACTGACAGCCAACGGGTACCTGCCCGTGGTTGCCTGTGTGGCGGGCGACCGGGAGGGGCGGATTTTTAACGTAAACGCCGACCAGATGGCAGTCGCATGCGCCGCCGCCTTCGGCGCAGAACGGTTGATTTTTCTTACAGATGTGGACGGGGTGATGGATGAATCCCGGCACGTGCAGCCGCATCTGACGGTGGCTCAGAGCGAGCAGTTGATCGCGCAGGGGATTGCCACCGGCGGGATGCAGGCGAAATTGCAGGCAGCGCTGGCCGCTCTCGGCGCAGGCGTGGAGCAGGTGCGGATCGCCCCTGGCGCACGGTCCGGCGTGTTGCGGCAAATCCTTTTGGGTGAACCGGTTGGCACCTGTATGGTAGCCAGCAAGGTGGCCGTCCGGTGATCAGCGCAACATGATTAGTGCGACCCTGGCGGATTCGTTTCTCGAACACCCCGGCTGCGGGCTGGTGCTCACCGCGCGCAAGGCGGTCATGCGCGATATCCCTGGCATCCTCGACCTGATTAACGGATATGCGGCCCAGGGGTTGATGCTGCCGCGCACGGAGTTTGAAATGTCGGAGGCCATCCGCGATTTTACGGTGGTCACCAGCGGTGACCAAATGCTCGGCTGCGGCGCACTGCATTTTTACAGTCCCACTGTGGGCGAAATCCGTTCGCTCGCGGTTGCCGAGCGGGCCAAAACCCACGGAGTAGGGCGCCGGGTGGTGGAAGCCCTCCTTGAGGAGGCCGGTATTTACGCCCTGGACGCGGTCTTCGCCTTCACCTATGTTGTTGGATTCTTTAGCAAATTGGGCTTCGAAGTGGTGGAGCGTGGAGTGCTGCCGCTGAAGGCCTGGAAAGATTGCCTGCGCTGCCCCAAATTCCACGAGTGCGACGAAATCGCTGTCCTGCGTGTGCTGCGGCCGGGAAATTGGGCGGAATATTCTATAAATAAACCGCCCGAGTTGTTGCGTTCTGAGGCGGATTCTTATATTCAATTACCCACCCCGCGCCGAATATAGCCGGCACCCGCAAAGGCGGGGATCTAATTGGCACCCGCAAAAAACCTTGCAAATCTCTGCTCAGGCTGGCACTAAGCAGTTGTAGAATCCGATCAGGATCTTGAGATCTGAAATCGGAAATTCGATCCTAACTTCTTGTGAGGCGAGCATGAGAGCGCAAACGGTTGACGTGAAATCATCAACTGGACGGATCCTGTGCTGTACCGTATTTCGGCCGGGCGGGAAAAAGCTGTTGGCCAAAGGCCACGTAATCAGCGATGAAGACATCCGCATCCTGGAGTCCGAGGGAATGGAAACCATTTGGGTGACGGAACTGGAAGAGGGCGAAGTCAGCGAGGACGATGCGGTTTGCGCCGTAGCCAGCGAGATGGGCTGCGGCAGCTTCGACATTCGTCTGGCGGCGGGTGGCCGGGCCAACCTCATGGCCACGGAAAACTGCTGCGTGCTGGTAGATGACGAGCTTCTGAAGCAGATCAACTGCACGGCGAGCGTTGTCATCGCGACCTCTTTAAACTATGGTTATGCGGTGGCGGGCCAGCGCATTGCCACCGTGAAAAGCGCTCCTTTTGCGGTAGCCAAGGACCAGTTGGACGCGGTGGTGGGCATTCTGAAAGAGCGCGGGCCGATCCTGCAGGCGCGCCCCATGCGCAATGCCAGCGTGGGCGTGCTCTATAGCGATCCGCTCAGCGGGGAGCGCGCCCGGCAACTGTTTGAAAACATTATGCGTCAACGCCTGGAGCGGTTCGGCGCGAGCGCCAATTTCGTATTGGCCTGCACGGAAGACGACAATTCTGTGGCGCGCTGCCTGCAACACCTGTTGCGTTCGAAACCCTCGGTCATTCTGATAGCCTCGAGCACCGCCCCGGCGGGTCCCGAAGATATCGTGGGGCAGGGAATGCTGAAGGTGGGCGCCCAGGTGGAACGGTTCCTAGCCCCGGTCGAACCGGGCAACCTGATGCTCATGGCATATAAAGATGATGTGCCGATCGTTTCAGCGCCGGGCTGCTTCCGGTCGGCCAAACCCAATGTCGTGGATCTCATTTTGCCACCCCTTCTCGCGCGCTATCATGTGACGGGCTGGGAAATCGCCAGCCTGGGACACGGCGGCCTGCTGGCGTAACAGACTCCTCCACCCCTGTGTTCGCACCTCCGAGCGGACACGGGTGCTCCTCACCGGGCGTCTCCCAGGCGCCCGGTTTTTTTATCTTCACCGCCGAGGCGCTGAGGCGCCGAGAAATTCAAGAAAAGTTTCCTCTGCGTCCTCCGTCACCTCTGTGGCCTCAGGTTTTGAATTTAAATATTGTATTTCTCCGTGTCTCTGTGCCTCAGTGGTGAACCCGGTCCCTCCGCGCGCTATAGTGATCGGAGTATGGGGCGCATCCGCATCCTGCCCGACCAGGTGGCCAACAAAATCGCGGCCGGCGAGGTGGTCGAGCGGCCGGCTTCGGTCCTAAAGGAGCTGCTCGAGAACTCGCTCGATGCCGGCGCCACCAACTTTCGAGTCGAAGTGGAATCGGGCGGCCGCCGCCTCATCCGCATCGCCGACGATGGCTGCGGGATGCTGCGCGATGATGCTCTGCTGGCCTTCGAACGCCATGCGACCAGCAAACTGCGCGACGTGAAAGACCTGCTTTCCATCGCGACCCTGGGTTTCCGCGGCGAAGCTTTGCCCTCGATCGCTTCCGTTTCGCGCCTGCAGCTCGAAACGCGCAGCGCCGAAGAAACCACCGGCACGCGCATCGAAATCGCGGGCGGAAAGATGTTGCGCTGCGAAGAAGCCGCGCTGGCCGGAGGCACGGTGGTCACGGTTCGCGACCTCTTTTATAACGTCCCCGCGCGCCGCAAGTTTTTGCGCACCGAGCCGACGGAGCTGGCGCACATCGCATCACTGGTGACGCATTACAGCCTTGCGCATCCGGACAAAACATTCCGCCTGGTCAATGGTGCGAGCGAACTGCTGCATGTCACACCGGTGGCCACTTCGGCGGAGAGGGTCTACCAGGTATTCGGCAGCCAGGTGCTTGAGGATCTGGTCGAAATCGGCGTGCGCGAACGGGAGTTGCTCATTCCCCCGCCCAGCGTGCCGCCCTCGCAAGCCATCGCCGAATACCGTTCCGAACCGGACGAGCCACCCGTCCGCAATTTCCGTCTGAAGGGTTTCTTTTCGCGGCCCCAGGTGCAAAAGGCCAACCGCAACTCCATCTTCATCTTTGTGAATGGGCGCTTGATTCGCGACCGGCTGCTGCTGCACGCGCTCTCCGCCGCTTATCACAACCTGATGCCGCCCGCGGCTTATCCCTTCACTTTGCTCTTCCTGGAATGCGACGCCGAAGAAGTGGATGTGAATGTGCACCCTTCGAAAACCGAGGTGCGCTTCCGCCACGGCTCGTTCGTACACGATTTTGTGCGGGACACGATTCGCGAGCGTCTGATCGAGAGCCGGCCAGCGCCATCGTTCTCGCCCGCGTTGCGGGTTGCCGATGTGCCCCAGCCGGCGGCGCGCCTGCCGTATTCTGAATTCAGCCAGATGCTGGCGAATGAGCCGGCGCCGGAGGCCCTGGCCGGTACTATCGAAGCTCCCGGGGTCACTCTGGAGGGCCCGGCCGCTACCATCGATGCTACGCCGCTCGCATTACCGGAGTTCACGCTGCGCCCGGCCGCCGCTCCCGCCCCGCGTCTCGATTTCAGCGCGCCCGCGATTGCAGTGGCTCCGGCTCCACCGCGGCAAGCCGACACGCACGGCCAGTTTCCGGCGGACGCCATTCCGCCTCCCGAGATGTCGCTCTCGGTTTTGTCGGATCTGCGCCCGCTGGGGCAGCTTCACGAGAGCTTCATCGTTGCCGCCGGCCGGGATGGCTTGTGGATCATCGACCAGCACGTGGCGCACGAGCGCATTCTGTTTGAGCAGGTGATGAAGCAGCGCGCCGCGGGGCGCGTGGAAATGCAGCGCCTGCTGATGCCCCTGATTCTGCAGCTCACACCCGAGCAGCAGATCGACTACGCCCGCATCGCCGAAGAATTGCACGCTTCCGGCTTCGAAACCGAGCCATTCGGCAACCGGACGATCGCGGTAAAAGCTGCGCCCGCCGCCGTAAGCCCCACGGAGCTGGAAAAAATCCTGTTCGAGATTCTGGAAACGGCCGAGAGGGAATTGCGGGGAGCCTCGCTCGACGATTTGCGGCGGGGGATCTGCGCTTCTATTGCCTGCCGGGCTGCCATCAAGATCAACACGCGGCTGGACGCAGCCAAAATGGAGTGGCTGCTGCGCTCGCTCGCGGCCACGGATTGCCCCATGAGCTGTCCGCACGGGCGGCCGATCGCGCTGCACTATCCCACACGCGAGATCTTGAAAGTCTTCCACAGGATCTGAGGGTGCCGCTTTCGAAGGTTCGGCTGAGTGGCGGTTCAGCAGGAGAACCAACCCCCAAACCGGCAAGCGGGACTACTGTCCCCGGAGGCAGGGACTGGGTGGAAGTCCAACGATACTCCTCATCAGTCGCCGGGTTCCGATGGATCTCCGCCAACCTAGCCGCCGCCTTTGCCGCCGCCAAACAGGGTCTGGATGAAGTTGAGGTTGAAGGTGAGACCTCCAAAAAGGAACCCGTGCCAGCGCGTGATCGTTACCGGTGCTGCGCTGGAGGTGGGATCGTTGACGCCGGCCGTCGGCGAAAGCTCGTTTACTTGCCCGACGTGTACCCCTCCCGTGAACTGTACCCCACGGACAAATGCCTCCTCGCTCACGGCCACGAAGAAATCCGTGCTGGGCGAACTGAGCGAGAGGCCAAAATCCAGAGCCGGATGCAGAAAGTCCCTTGGATGCCATTTCCGTTCGGAATCCAAACGGAAGGGGTAGACCATGAAAAAGAGCACCGGGTCATAGGCCAATGTGTTCGGTTGGTTCTCCACTGTTTGGTACAGCGCCGGCGAAGGAATGCATGGCTGGGGCACTCCAGCACCACACGTAACTGCGGGCGAAGTCTCTACCCTGCTCCACGACGGGCTGCTTTTGCCTAGATAAGTGACCGCCAGTCCGCTCGCGATGTTGAAGCGCGACAGATTGTGGGTCTGCGGATAGTTTGTATTCAGGAGTGTCATCGATTGCTCAGTGGGGCCGGGTGCACTCTGCGTGAACACGGCCGTCACCGAAGCGGAAAGTGGCGGGTTTTGGCTCGCCTGGTTACCTCCCGTATTGCCCCCCACGTTGCCGCCGGTCTGTTGCTGTTGCTGCCCACCGGCCTGTTGGCCATTAGGAATGGTAAAGTTGTGGGCCGTCGAGGCGCTGCCGCCGCCGGCGGCTGCATTGCCGCCGCCGGCGTCGCTCCAACCCGAAAACGTGTATTGGACACCGGCTAACGAACTCTGAACTGCCGAAGTGTTGAGGGCCACACTCGCGCCGGGGGAAAAATACATCACTCCCGAACTTCGTTGCGAAATCCCGTTCACGCTGAACTGCAGATTCGGCGGGTCCGTAGTGACGGTAACAGGAATGGTTGTGGTGGCGGCGGCGACGGCGGAAAATGTGGCGGTCAAGTTGCCCGGTGCGTCCGTTAGCGTGAACACGCGCTGCGCCCCTGAAACCCCGTCGCTCCAACTTTGGAATTTGTAAAGCATCCCATTCTGGTATTGGGGCAGACTCGCATCCAAGGAAAAAATTGTTCCGACAGGCCCGGTCACAGCCGAACCATCCTTGAGAAAAACCTCATTACCTGCGGAGATCGGTCTTGATACGAACAGCCCACCCGGCACGGTTTTGATCGTGAGCTGCGAGTCCCCGGCAGCCGGCGGGCCCACTGTTGTAGCTGTGAAATTGGCGGTCAGGGTTGTCCGCCCCGGAAGAATCGTGTAGGGATCGACAAAAGAAGGGACCCAGACCCCGGAATCGTAACGCATCGGGCCGATCTGTTGTTGCGCCGGAACATCTATATTGAGAATGTCGCCCGTCGCCGCTTGCACGGCCTGCGGCAGAATATATCCGTTGCCGCCCGCTCTCGCCAGCAGCCCCGTTAAACCCGCTCCACCCGTTAGGACCGCGGCCAGGCTCAGCGGTGGATTGGCGGGAAGGCCTTTCGCATAGTTGGCCACCAGGACCACCGGCTCCTTGCCCAACGAAATCTGGCAACTCGTGGCGCCCCCGTCGCAGGATCCGCCGCTGCTCCAATTCTGCAACCGGTACTGGTATCCGTTAAGCGAACCGTAGGCGGGCGCGGAAACTGTAATATTGCCAGGCGGAGGGGGCGGGTGGCACATCCAAACCGTTGTTCCCCCGCTGCATCCCGCGGCCGAAACTGCGCCGGACGCGAATATTAGCCCCGCCGGATTGACGACGACCGTGACCGGCACCGGGTACGTCTCGTCAACATACTCGGCGGTTACGGTTATGGGATTCGACCCGATGGCGATGGTGTCCTTGACGCTAGTCGCCCCGTCGCTCCACCGGACAAAGCTATAACCGGGGTTAGTGAGAGCTTCGGCTGTGACGACCGTTCCGGAGGGAAACGTCACGGTGGGCGACGGGGGGACAGCCCCGTTTATCGTGATAGTCCCGCCGGACGGGTCCGTGCGCACGGTCAGCGGCACCGGCGCCGGTCCCTGCGTCGTGATCGTCACGTTGAGGACCACATCTCCCAGCAGGGGGTTGGCAGCCCATGCGATGTAGCGGAATTGCGGGTGCGGCTGAGGCTTGGCGGGCTGAGACAGCGTATTCCTCTTCACGCCCTCTCTTTCGTTTTTCGGGGTGCTCTCCAATATCTTGTTTAGCGCCTTCTTCAAGTTCGGGCTCTCCACGTTATAGGAATAGTTGACCCCGCCTGGGCCTCCAGTGCTTGGTGCGCCTCCGCCGCTGGGCGCACTTCCCCCGCTCGCGGAAAAACTCGGCCGCACCGGGTCCGTATTCAGCACGGTGCCGTTCGAAGTTTGGATCGTCAGCCCGATTTCCCGCACGTCGAATCGCTCCAGCAGCGATTCCGGGTCATAGATCGCTATGATGAGGCCGTCACCCAGCTTTAGCGGGTTCCGATTCTGCGAGGGTTGTGAAGGTGTGGCGGCGTCTCGGTCGGCGCCAGCGCAGGCGCGGACGAACCTATCGTCATAATTTGCGACAACATAAGGATCGAGGCCGGCGGTATCACCTGGATTCCTGGGGCGCCATTCCTCTGGTTTCTGCCCGCACGTCATCGGTGCCAGCACCAGCGGAATCGCCACCGATTTTGATTCGTAGACCCGGTACCAGATATAATGCGGCTGCTTGTGATCCCACCACCGGTTCACCAGGTTGGCTTCCGCATCAGTCCTGGTTATCGGCAGTTGACCCAGCAGATAAAGCTGCGCCGGAATCTGCTGCTGCGTCGCTCCCGATGGCGCTGGATTCGCGGCCTGCTGGCCTTTGCCGGTTTGCGCCGCACTCCAACCACAGGCGAACAGCAAAAAAAAGAATCCTCTCGTGGCGTGGCCCTTCATCGTCCAACTCCGCTTCTGTAGTGTCTCTGCATTTTGCCACCTCACTAGGGTTTCCGATCCACCCCACAGGGCCTACTGCACGCAATTCTCGGTGCAGGCGCCCACCCATAGCGAAACGGAATTGCCGGTCACCAGGTTGGGCAGCAGCGCCGCTGTTGTGCCCGATCCCACCATGCCCTGCAAGGCGATGGAAAGCTGATACCCGCCCGTCGGCAGGTTGTTGGGCAGACGGAACGCGGCTTGCGCTATCCCCACCATGCCGGGCGCCATGGAGACCCCGGCGCTGGTGGCCGGAGAGGCATCGGAAAAGATTATCGGCGTGATTCCCTTCCCGCTCAGCGTGAGGTTCAGCCGGGACTGCGGGGCGGGTGTCGAGGGCACGGCCGGCTGCCCATCCCCCAAAGTCCCCGCCAGCGCTCCCGCCCCGGTGTAATACACGATTACCACGCTTCCCGCCGGAGCCGGATTATCCTTGCTATTCGCCTGAACCGGCTCCTGGCTGTCAGTCGCATTCCAAACCCCGTTATCCGCGAAAATTCCGGGCGCCACCGGCTGCAACGTGAACGAATACGACCACGTCACCCCGCCACTAGTCAGCAGCATCACCACCGGAAAGCTGGTATCGGTGGCGCTGAAGCTGGTCTGCAGCTCGTAAGGAATTTGCAGGTTGATCTGTTTGCCCGAAACATAATACAGCGGCGCCGCCGTGCCATTGATCGTGGCCGAAACGTAGGAAGAGCCATCACGGCTGGGCAAAGCGGTGGGCAAAGGCAGCCCGGCGGTGGACGTGAAGCTCGCCAGGCCGCCGTTGCTGGACTTCACTGTCATCGCCATTCCCGGCGCAAACACGCTCTGCCGGATGAGCGGCGCATCGGGCGGCGCATTCGGATCGGTCACCGGAACTTCGTCCGTACCGTTAAAAGCGGCGTTCGTCAGCGAGGTGATCGCCTGCGCCGGACCGCCGAACCAAACGGTCTGCGAAGCGTTCCAGGCCCCGGCGGTAGCCGCCCCGCCCGCCACCGCTGTGTCCATTCCTCCAAAGTTGAACTCCACCTGCGCTGGCGGCGTGATATTGCTGGTCGAATACGTGCCCGTAATGGTG
>JASIAM010000314.1 GCA_030041985.1 Bryobacteraceae bacterium
GGCGTTTTTCACCTGCTCGGCGCTCGCGCCGCCACCCACGTCCAGAAAATTGGCGGGGCTTCCGCCGGCGTATTTGATGATGTCCATGGTCGCCATCGCCAGGCCCGCGCCATTCACCATACAGCCCACGTTGCCATCGAGCTTGATGTAGTTCAATCCGAACTTGGACGCCTCCACCTCCAGCGGATCCTCTTCCTTGAGGTCGCGCAATTCCACCAGTTCTTTATGCCGGAACAGCGCGTTATCGTCGAAGTTGATCTTGGCGTCCAACGCGTAGACCTGGCCCGTACGCGTCAAGATGAAAGGATTGATTTCGGCGAGCGACGCATCCGTATTCAGGTACGCCCTGGCGAGCGCGATCATGGCGGCTGCGGCGCCATTCACGCTGGCCGCCGGAATACCCATGCCGAAGGCCAGTTTTCTGGCTTGAAACGCCACCAGGCCCAGTCCCGGATCCAGAGTCTCCCGCAGGATCAGTTCCGGCGATTTCGCCGCGACCTCCTCGATCTCCATGCCTCCTGCTGCCGAGGCCATGAAGACCGGCTTGCCGATTACGCGGTCGAGCACGATCCCCAGGTAGAGCTCGCGTTCGATGGGCAGAGTCTCTTCGACCAATAGCCTTTCGACCACGCGCCCCTCGGGACCCGTCTGGTGCGTGACCAAGGTCATGCCGAGCATTTTGCCGGCGATCTGTTTCGCCTCAGCGGCATTCTGCGCCACCTTGACTCCGCCGCCCTTGCCGCGTCCGCCGGCATGAATTTGCGCCTTCACCACCACGCTGCCGCCGATCTTCCCGGCCGCCCGTTCCGCTTCCTCCGCTGTAAAGGCGACTTCTCCGCGAGGGACAGGAACATTGTACTGGGCCAGCAGTTGCTTAGCCTGATACTCGTGAATTTTCATGGAAACTGGTCTGGCGAGAAGCCAAACGTTACACTATAACATGACGCTTCTGGCGCATCTGCATCGAACCATCGGGCGGGAGAATCTGTCCGCCCAAGAGGCCCAGGAAGCCATGGAAAGCATCCTGGCCGGCGCTGCCAGCCATGCGCAAATCGCTGCCTTCCTGGTCGCTCTCCGGATGAAAGGGGAGACGGTCGAAGAACTTGTCGGCTTCGCCCGCGCCATGCGCCGTATGGCCGTGCCCGTGGCCGCGCACTTTCCCGGAACCTGCGACGGCCAACCTCTCCTGGATACCTGTGGCACCGGCGGAGACGCAACGGGCACGTTCAATATTTCCACTGTCTCCGCTTTCGTAGTGGCGGGCGCCGGGGTGCGGGTCGCCAAGCACGGCAACCGCTCCATTTCGAGCCGCTGCGGCAGCGCCGATTTACTGGAAGCTCTCGGGATTCAGGTAGCGATTCCGCCCGAACGCGCCGCCGCCGCCATTCATCAGATCGGTATCGGTTTTCTGTTCGCGCCCGCCATGCACACCGCGATGAAGCATGCGCAAACTGTGCGGACCGAACTGAAAATGCGGACCGTATTCAACCTGCTCGGCCCGCTCACCAACCCCGCCGGCGCCAATGCACAGCTTGCCGGCGCTCCATCGCGCGAAGCCGCGGAGCTGATGGCCGGGGCGCTCGCCCGGCTGGAACTGGCCCGCGGGTTTGTAGTTCATGGTTCCGATGGCATGGACGAGATCACTACCACCGGCCCCACCGTGGCTTTCGAAATCGATCACGGCGCGGTGCGGCAACACACCTGGCATCCGGACGATTTCGGCGTCCCCTCCGTTACGGCGGCTGCACTTCAAGGCGGCGATGCCACTGTAAATGCCGCCATTGCGCGCGAAGTGCTGGCCGGTTGTCCCGGCCCGCGCCGCGACATTGTGCTGGTGAACGCCGCCGCGGCCCTGGTGGCAGCAGGGAAAGCTGAGTCATTTCGCGGAGCCGTGCAACTCGCGGCCACGTCCATAGACAGCGGCGCAGCCAGAGAGAAGCTACAAAAATTGGTGGAATTCACGCGCTAGCTGTGCGGCGGCGTCCTGATGGGGCTGTGACCTACTAGAATGTTTGATCCGCGACAGCGCCTGCCGCACGCGTTTCCCATCGCACTGACAACTTCTTAATGCGCTCCACCGCTTCCAGGAGATTCTCCAGCGAATTGGCGTAGCTGAAACGGATGTAGTCTTTGCCGAATTCGCCGAAATCGCCGCCATTGAGGCACGCCACACCGGCCTCCCGCAGCAGCAGATCGGCTAGTTCTTTCGCGGGGATGCCGGTGCCGCTCACGTTGGGGAACGCGTAGAATGCCCCTCCGGGCAGGGCGCAGCGAAATCCGGGAATCTGGTTTAGTGCCGCGCAAAACGCATCGCGCCGCCGGCGGAATTCCGCTACCATCTTTTCAGCCGCGTCCTGTGGGCCGTTCAGTGCGGCAATGCCGGCACGCTGCGTGAAGCTGGCGGTGCAGGAATTGGAATTGACCATTAGCTTGTTCACCGCCGTTACCAGCTTGGCGGGCATGACACCGTAACCCATGCGCCAGCCGGTCATGGCGTAAGTTTTCGAGAAGCCATCGAGCAGAATGGTTTTCTCCAGCATCCAGGGAAACTCCGTGATGGATGCGGGCGGGCGATCGCCGTAGTGAATACGCGCATAGATTTCGTCGCTCAGAACCGTTACGTCGCGATCGCGCAGCAGCAGCGCAATTTCCCAAAGCTGTTCGCGCGGGATCACGCCGCCGGTTGGATTATGCGGCGAGTTGAGGATGACCATCTTCGTTTTGTCCGTCAACCGGGCGCGAAACAGGTCGAGATCGAATGAGAAACCGCGCTTTTCTTCGAGAGGCAACGGCACCGGCTTCGCTCCCAGGAACCGGGTCATGGATTCGTAGATGGGAAAGCCCGGATTGGGGTAAATTACCTCGTCGCCTTCTTCGAGCAGCGCCATCAGCGGGAAGAAAATGATCGGTTTGCCGCCGGGCGTGACGCATACGTTGTCCGCGTGCACCTGTATGCCGCGCGTCCGCGAAACATAGCCCGCGATAGCCTCCCGCAGTTCCGGCAGCCCCTGCGTGGGGCCGTAGTGCGTCCAACCTTGATCCAGTGCCTGCTTGGCCGCTTCGATAATGTGCGGCGGCGTGGGAAAATCGGGTTCGCCGATTTCCAGGTGAATCACGCTGCGGCCCTGCGCTTCGAGCGCGCGTGCTCTCACCAGTACATCAAAGGCCGATTCGATTCCCAAGCGTTCGATTCGTTTTGCAAGGTTCATAAGGCCTTTCGGAAGAACGGGACGCCATCCCGCGTTTCCACTTCCACCACGCGGTCGCCAATCGCCACCCGGTCTCCCGTAATGCGGCACGTAAGGCGTCCGGGCGTGGCGGTTGTTTCGTCCAGGGTCACAATCGCCGTTTGAAACGGGACTTCACTCGCGAAAGCTTCTGCCGCCGAATAGATAACGGTTTCTGTGTAGACCACCCCGCTTCGCACGATCAAACCTCTCCCAGAATGCTGACCACGCAGGAAGCGCCGCTGCCACCCAAGTTTTCCGCAAGTCCGAGCGAGTGGCGCGCCACCTGCCGGGGACCAGCCTCGCCGCGGATCTGCTGCACTAAATCGCAAATCTGCGCGACGCCCGTAGCGCCCACGGGATGCCCTTTCGATTTCAGTCCGCCGCTGGCATTGATCGGCCGGCTGCCCTTTAATCCGGTGTGCCCTTCCATGGCATAGGGGCCGCCGCAACCGCGCGTCACAAAACCGAGGTCCTCCGTGGCGATAATTTCGGCGATGGTGAAGCAATCGTGCAACTCGGCAAACTCGATATCTTGCGGACCCACACCCGCCATCCGGTAGGCTTTCTCGGCGGCGCGGCGAACTGCACCAAACGTGGTGATATCTTCTTTCTCATCCAGCGCCACGTAGTCGGAAGCCTGCGCGACACCGAGCACCCGGACTGGTTTTTCCGTGAATTCCGCGGCGCGCTCGAGTGGCGCCAGAATCACCGCGGCCGCGCCATCGCTGATCAGCGAGCAATCATAAAGGCCCAAAGGATCGGCGATTGGCCGGCCCGCCAATGCCTGTTCCATGGTGATATTTTTGCGCATGTGCGCATCCGGATTGAGCGCGCCCGCGGCATGATTCTTCACGGCTACAGCGGCAAGATGCGCCTTTTTGGTTCCGAACTGGTACATGTGCCGCCGCGCGATCATGGCGAACAAGGAGGCGAAGGTGGATCCGGCGCGAATCTCCCCGGCCAGATCGCCCGCCGAAGCCAGAATCTCGGTGGTGCGCGCGGTGGATTGCGAAGTCATTTTCTCTACGCCGGCAACCATCACGAGGTCGTAAATCCCCGCGGCCACTTCCGCCCAGGCGTGGAAAAAGGCCGAACCGCTCGAGGCGCAGGCCGCTTCCACCCGGGTGGAGGGCACGCCCCGGATTCCCAGTTCCATTGAAATGTACGGCGCCAAGTGGTTCTGGCCCACAAAAGCCGGCCCGGCAAAATTGCCGAGATAGAAAGATTCGATGCGTTCGCGCGGAATCCGCGCGTTAGCGAGGCATTTTTCACCAGCCTGGACTGCCAGGGTGCGCAGATCCAGCTCGGGAAACGCGCCAAAGGGCGTTTTGCCCGCGGCGACCACGGCTACTGGTCTCATGATTTCAGAGTAACAGGGAGATCGCTTCCCGACTCCGGCGCCGAGTGCGTGCTAAAAAGGAAGACGGGCAGACACATGGCAACGCTTGATTGGTCGCAATGTCCAGCCGTGGAAAGCATCCCCGGCAAGCGCAGCGGCGCATGGGTCTTTAAAGGGACGCGGACGCCGGTTTCCACTGTCTTTGAGAATATCGAAGACATGAGCGTGGATGAGTTAGTGGAGGAATTCGGGGTGACGCGCGAGCAGGTTCACGCGATTCTGCAATTCGCCGCGCGAAGCGCTGAGGTCGATACCACTGGGCCGCGCCGGTAAATGCTCGTACTGTTCGACAACGGCACGCCGCGGACGCTTGCCCGTTTTCTGATCGACCACCACCGCGTTACCGAAGCGCGCGCACGTGGATGGGAAGAATTGGACAACGGGAAGCTTTTGACCGTTGCTGAAGCCGCCGGTTTCGAAGTGCTGGTAACTACAGACCGAAACATTCGGTATCAGCAGAACTTTGCCGGACGTAAAATCGCACTTGTAGTTCTGGGCAAGGGGCGTTGGAGCGTCATCAAAGGGCATATAGCGCGGGTGGTCGCCGCCGTAAATGCAGCGACGCCGGGCAGCTATGCCGAAGTGGAGATGGCGGAATAGCCTTTGGAAAATCCGATTCTTCCTCGCGCGCAGCGCGATACAATAGCCTGAGCGAGGGTGGCGTCAGAGAAGGTATCTCTGATTCCACGTTTTCGGGGTTCCTGCGTCATCATTTTAGGAACCTGTGACTGCTATATCGGACTGGATGAGCGAACTGACCGAGCCCGATCTCGAGCTGGAGCGGCAAAACCGCTTTATTTCCGAGAACTTAAGGCGGGTTTTCGGGCAAATCCACCGGCTTGTGCGCAATGTTGCCGATGCCCAGGATCTGACGCAGGAAGCGTTTATCAAGGCCTTTCAGCGGCAGGATCAGCTCAAAGACGACCAAAAAGCGGCTCATTGGCTCTCGCGGATCGCCCACAATACCGCTATCGACTTTTTGCGGCGTAACGCACGCGCCACTTTCTGTGAGATCGATCAAGCGCCCGAGGGGCAGGCCGAAAGCCCCGAGCATCTGCTGCTGCGCTCGGAGCATCGCAGTTATCTGGAGGATGGCTTGCGATTGTTGAGCGCGCGCGAACGGGCGGCGTTGGTGCTGCGCGATGTGGAAGGGCTTCCGGCGGAGGAAGTGGCCCGCTTGCTGGGCTGTTCCAAGGCCACCGTGCGCTCCCACATTGCCAATGCGCGCACTAAATTCCGGCGGTACCTGGAGAACCGGAAACGGTGACCCTATGAAACATCCGGATCAGGCAACTTTGGCGCTGCACGCGGGAGGCGACCTGGGACGGTTCGCCCGCTGGTGGACCAATCGCCATCTGGCGCACTGCGAGCGGTGCCGTGAGGAAGTCGCGGCCTTCTCCGGTGTCCGTGAAATCTTGCCGGCGCTAGGCGAAATGCCCGAAATCCCCTGGACCGGCTTGTCCGCCGAGATGAAGGCCAATATTCGCCTGGGTCTCGAGGCGGGCGAATGCGTACGTCCCACCGAGGTGCCTTTGCGCCGCTCTCTGTTTACGGGCGCGCGCGCGGCGGTGGCCCTGGCCAGCGTAGGAGCGCTGCTGGTTGCCGGCCTTCTGCTGGAACACCCCATTCCACGGCAGGATTTTGCGCCCGGCATGCCGTATTCGCTTCCGTTCGATGGAGTGGTGCTGCAATCGTCCCGCTATGGCATTGAAGTCGGCGAAGGTAAGCAACTCCTGGAGTTGCGCCATTTGGGCGCCAGCAGTGTCACTTACTCGGTGAACGCGCAAGGCTCCATGCGGGCGCGCTTCGTAGACCCGAAAACGGGCTACGTGACCATCAATAACGTATATGTGCAGGAGTAATTACTGTCGGGCCGCGTCCATCAGGAGACGGTTGGCTCCGTTTGCCCGGCTGGCGCTGGTCGGCCTCCTAAGCGCCGTGGGAGCGCCTGCCCAGCAGGTCCCGCTCGATCCGCAGACAGCCGTGCAGGTGAACCTGCGCGACGATTCTCCGGTCACACTGCTCTCCGCGGCCATGGGCGAATCGCGTGTGTCCCCCAGGGGTGCGGCTCTGGTAATCGACCTCCATATGGTGCTCACGCTGCGCAACGCTTCCCCCAACCGGATTCACGGCGTGGTGCTGAGCGTGGTTTCGCAGGAAGTCGCGGTCGGCGGCAAGGCCTCGGTTTCTGAGCCGAGCCTCAATGTCGGCCCGGGCGAGGCGTTTCCCGTGCGCATCGATTTACAGCTCATGCGGCCCACTCAGGCAGCCGCCAGCCCGCTGGTGAAAGTGGAATTGGACGGCGTGCTGTTCCAGAACCTCACCTTCTTCGGCCCGGACAAGCTGCACTCCCAACGGACGCTTACTGCCTGGGAGATGGAGGCCCAAAGGGATCGCGAGCACCTGAAGCGTGTGCTGGCGCAAAACGGGCAGGAGGGTTTGCGCCGCGCCCTGCTCGATATTCAGGCCCGTGATGAAGACCGGCCGCGTTTGGATGTGCGGCTGGTGCGGCGGCGCTCGCTATCCGGCGCGGGCGTGGAGGCAGCCGGCGGTGTGCACAGCGAGCAATTCGCTTTTCTGCAGTTTCCCAATGCCCCTGTGGAACCTGTAGCGGGTTGGGCCGATCTCTCCGCCCGGGGCGATGTTGCCCAGGCCGCGCATATTGATGTGCATAACCGCTCGGGCAAAGCCGTACGCTATGTCGAGCTGGGATGGCTGGTGAGCGACCAGAATCAGCAATACATGGCTGCTTCACTGCCGCCGTCCGGCCCGGGGCTTTTGCTGCGCCCCGACCAGACCGCCCGCGTGGACCAGGACACCGAACTGCGCTTCTCGCGCAATGGCGAGCCCGTCAGTATCCGCAAGATGGCCGGCTTTGTCAGCCAGGTGGAATTCACCGATGGGAAAGTCTGGGTGCCCAGCCGCCAGGACCTGGAGAACGCTTCTCTGCTGAAGGTGCTGGCTCCTTCGGCGGAGGAACAGCGGCTGGCGGACATCTATTTGAAAAAGGGAATCCAGGCGGTGGTGGACGAGCTGAAGAAATTCTGAGCTTCGTTCGAGATCATTCACTCCGAAAGGCTACGATATTGTTCATGAGATTCCGTACCATGGCGCTGGCGCTAGCGCTGGCTTGCGGCTTCACCGGGACGATGGAGGCCGCCAGGCACAAGGCCACCACGAAAAAGGTGAAGGTGAAACCCCGCAAGGTGCACAGACAAAAGGTACGGAAACTCA
>JASIAM010000315.1 GCA_030041985.1 Bryobacteraceae bacterium
CCGGCCCCAGCCAACGGTCGACCGTTTGCGGCTCCAGGCCGTCGCGGCGCCCGCTCAGTACCTCCCCGATGCTCATCCCAAAATCCCGGTTGACGGCGAGGGGAAGCAGGAAGGTCCGGACAAACTGCGCATACGGAGTCCAGACGGGATCTTGCGGATCGCGCGATTCGACCGATAGCACATCCACAAACACCGGGCGCGGCCCGCGGAATAACACGTTATACGGAGTCGCGTCCTTGAGTCCCAGCCCGTCTTTCAGAAGGGTCAGGGCCAGTTCGAGAGTAAGACGCCCGGCCTGGTAGAGCATCTCCGGAGGCCATTCATACGGATGGCTGGGAAAGGGAATCCGTTCATGCTCGAACCAGACATCACCTGGGGCTTCTCCCACCTCCGACTTCCAGACGGCACCGGGCGGGTCCTTGCGCGACGTCTGTACCAGGTTCCCCCGCTCGACGAACTGCCGGGAGGCCGGGGATTCCAGAAATCGCTCGAGGTCCCTGAGAGCCTGGAGCCGGACCACCCGCAGGATGCGCCCCTCGCGCTGCAGTACGCGGCCGCCAGGATCGCGGAACGACGCTGTGTACATGGGTGCCAGAGCGGACTCAGTCATTCCGGTTACCGCGCCGCAGCCAATTGATCAGCCGGCGCACATAAAACGAAACGCCTATAAAGCCCCCGACCAGCACCTGCCATAGCAAGGCACCGGACCCCGGATCGGCATAGGCGTGCAGTTGCCGCTCAGCCATTAGCAGAACAAGTGCGCACATCGCAAAATTTTTCATTCTCTTATCTCCGCTCCTGCTGTATTATTGACTTCTGAATCCTTGTGGAAATCCAGGAAGGAGGTCACGTTCGCCGCCGTCCGGACCGAGCCGTCCAGGATTTTCAAAATGAGATCATGAGTAAGAACCGTGTTGATACGGCCGTCATAGGTGATGCCGGTTTCCTGGCCTGCCATCTTGAGCAGGAAGGGAACGTTACTCGAACGAGCCTGATCGACCACCGCCAGTTCCTCCGGCTGCCAGGGAACCTCATCCTTCCAGAAAGCCCGCAAGGGGTGATCCGAAGAAATCAACACACTGGTTTTGTCCCACATACCGCTGCTCTTCATCGAACTCCGAAGATCGCGCAGCGTCACGTCTACCAATTTCAGATTGTTGAGGTAGTTCTCTCGTGTTTGGGCACTCACTTCGCCCTGGGCCTCATCGTAGATGCCTAGGGGATGCGGAACGGGCCAGTGGACATAGACCAGATCGAAACGCGGATCACTGGCCAGGGCGAATGCTTTGGTTCGAATCGCCAGGTAATCGGCCTCTTGGTGTTGCCGATATACATTCCAGTCCCCGGCCGTGCCAGCATTAAAGTGGAAGCTGGGGTATCGGTACAGAAACGGTAATTCGGTCAGGGCTTGTCGTTGGAGCAGATCCAACACGCCCCTCCACAGGCCGCGCCTCTGTGTATAATTTTCGAGCAGCAGAGTTGGAGTGGCGCCGGCGCACTCCCTCCAGGAGCAGTCGGCGACCGAATGAGTGAACAACCGTCCATATGGGTGATACCACCCCACGATGGCGGAGTTCAGGCCGCGCTGGTGGACTGCTCCGAAAATACTCGGCATAGTAATCCAACTCTCCGTTTTGCCGCGCTGATCGGTGACTTCCAGATCTTGTCCGCCCATAGGATTGGCCTCGATGATCACTTGACCAGCAATTAGGGACGGAATGGATGTGCTCGTGTTGCCCGAAGGCGGCACGGCCCGAGTCGCATATAGGAATTCGGAGCGTAGACGGTCCAAATCCGGGAGTGACAGGCCTTTGGGTCGGTTGGCGAAGGCCAGACCCTGGTCAAACTCGTCAAA
Organism: Bryobacteraceae bacterium; assembly: GCA_030041985.1. Lineage (GTDB taxonomy): Bacteria > Acidobacteriota > Terriglobia > Bryobacterales > Bryobacteraceae > PSRJ01. The sequence continues at coordinate 1,856 of JASIAM010000315.1, forward strand.
GATTAGCCACAACACCCGTGGGCCGGGCGCGTGCGCGACCAACGCTGGCCCCTCGTGTGGGAATGCCGCGAAAACCTGCAGGGCTCGCAGCACCTGCCAAGACGTGTCTATAGCACACAGAACCACCAGGGGACTCAGGGCTAGCAGCACTCCCCGAATCACACCGAGTGCCACTCGCGACCACCATATGGCTGCCACCAAAACCAGCACGCCGAATGCAAGGGCGAACGAGACAAACGTCAGCCGCGTCAAGGGACGGTGCAGCAGGTACAGCAGGCGCTGATATAAGGTCCGAGAAACGAAGTCGGCCGGAACCCATAGCAGCGCCCCACCTGCGATTAAGCACAGGAATTGTACGCGAGGCCACCTGATTTGGCGCACCGCAAACGCGGCTCCCCAAACCCCCAGGGCGGCAATTACGATTGTTAGGAATAATACGCCCGGACCAACTAGCGTAGGCGGATTCTTATACACATACCACTCACCCGGGCTCTCCAGCGCTAGCCATACCCTTAAAAAGCAGAGGTTGACAAAAGAAAGGCTCGCCAGGAAGTCCCCTGTTATTTGCCGCCATTGGCTCGTCTGTAACCAATTCTTCATTGTCAACTATTAAGATAGAGAAAATAGACTGCATGGGTCAAGAGATTTTGTGAAGCCTGTAGTACCATTACTTCGGAAAACCGAGAGCGCTGATTTCGCAGCCGGAGCTCGACATGGTAGCCACCGCGCAGAATACTTGGCAGGCTCGGTGACGAGGCTTATCACGGGCAGGTGGCACAGCCGCCCAGCGCGATTCCGTAGTCTTTAGCGCACCCGCCCATCTCCACGCGCCTGCTCGACGGCATTGTAGCCGCACATGCCGTGCACGCCGCCACCGGGCGGAGTCGAAGAGGAGCAGAGATACACGCCAGGGAGAGGCGTGCCGTAAAGCCGCCAGGTGGGCCGCAGAAACATCTGATCCAAGTTCATGGCGCCGCCGGAAACGTCGCCGCCGACCAGGTTCGGGTTGTGTTGCTCTAAGGCCTCGGGAGTCAGCACATGGCGCGAGAGAATGAGCGGGCGGAAACCGGGCGCGAAGCGTTCCACCTGCGATTCGATCGCTTCGGTCATATCGGTGCAGGAGCCGTTGGGGACGTGGCAATAGGCCCAGGCAGTGTGTTTGCCGCGGGGCGCGCGGCTCGGGTCGAATAGTGAAGGCTGTACGAGCAATACGAAAGGCGCACCGGTGAACCGCGATTCCCATGCGGCAATTTCGTCGAAGGTGCCCCCGAGGTGGACGGTGGCAGCGCGGAGGCATTCGGGCGCGCGCCAGGGAATCGGGCCATCGAGCGCCCAATCCAGCTTGAAGACACCAGGACCATAGCGCCAACGGCGAAGGGCGCGGCGAAAATTCTCCGGAAGGCGCGTGCTACCCAATGCCAGCAGTTGGCGCGGTGTGATGTCACACATCACGATCGGCGCCTCGGGTAGCGTATCCCAACGCGAAGCGGTGAGGATGCGGCCGCCTTGTGCGATCAGATACGAGGCCAAGGCATCACTGATATGCTGCGCGCCGCCGCGTGGAATCGGCCATCCCGAGGCATGCCCCAGAATCGCCAAAACCAGGGCGATGGCGGAACTGGCCCAAGCTTCGAGTGGAAGTTCCGAGTGGGCCGCAATGCCGGCGAACAGGGCGCGTGCACGTTCCCCGCGAAAAGCTGACTCTGCCAGCCCGCGCGCGCTGCGGATGGCTTTCATGCCGAACCCGGCCAACTCGAATGGATTGCGCCACGGCCGCGCCTGCAGCACCGCGACACGAAGCCTTGCCCAATCTGACAGGAACGGTTCGAACAAGCGCCTCCAGGATTCGCCATCCGGCCCCAGGTGGGCGCAAGTGGCATCGAGCGAGCGCTCGAGTAGAATGGCGGAACCATCGTCCAGCGGGTGCGCCAACGGCGATTCCGGGTGAATCCATTCCAGACCGTGAGCGGACAGGGGGTATCGCTCGAAGCACGGGGAAGCAATCGCCCAGGGGTGCACGGCGGAGCAAATATCGTGTACGAAACCGGGCAAGGTCAGCTCAGCCGAGCGCGCGCCACCACCGATCTGCGCTGCTGTTTCGTGAACCGTCACGTCGATTCCCGCGCGCGCTAATTCGATGGCAGCCGCGAGACCGTTTGGTCCAGAGCCGATCACGACGGCGCGGGTTGTTTCCGCAGAAGCCAACCTCGGATTATTGTAAAGGAGATGCACAGAAAACGATTGGGAACCAGCGATTTGGATCTTTCTCCCATTGGCATCGGCGCGTGGGCCATGGGAGGCGGTGGTTGGGCTTACGGCTGGGGGCCCCAGGACGATCAACAATCCATCGCAGCCATTCATGCGGCCTTGGACCGCGGCGTCAACTGGATCGATACCGCTGCCGTTTACGGCCTGGGCCATTCCGAAGAGGTGGTGGCGCGCGCCGTGGCCGGCCGACCGGTGCGGCCGTATATCTTTACCAAATGCTCGCTGGTATGGAACGGGAAGCGGGAAATCAGCAATTCGCTGAAATCCGATTCCATCCAGCGCGAGTGCGAGGCCAGCCTGCGCCGTCTGAAAATCGACACCATCGACCTGTACCAGATCCACTGGCCG
>JASIAM010000316.1 GCA_030041985.1 Bryobacteraceae bacterium
AGCACGCGATTACCAGGCCTGCGCGATCGTCGCCGGTCCGTCAATGGACAAAAATGGGCGCGTGCGCAGGGTCCTCCAGCACCGCCAGCAACCGCCGAATCTGCCGTGGCTTTGGCGGAAAGATGCCGGAGAGGCGGATGCTGATGTAATCCATGCTCGCGGCTTCGCACTGTTTGCGCTCCCGGGGCTTGTGGAACCTGCCGCCACGCAGGTCGAGCACAGTCTTGATGCCCATCTGCTTCAGGTCCGCGTAGTTTGCCACTAACCCTTACCGGAGCTGGCAGCACTCCCGGCGACCTCGGTGTTTAGCTTGGTAAAGAACCGCTTGATGAGCATTTTCGCGGTTGTATCGAGCAGCCTCTGGCCTACGCCGGCGATGGTGCCGCCCACTTCCACGCTGCCATCATAGTGGACATTGGTGCCGCCATCCGCGGGCGTTAAAGTGAGGAGGCCATCGCCTTTCATAAAGCCGATTTTACCTGCGCCATCCACGATCAGGCGGAATTGCGAAACCGGGTTCGGGTCGGCTATGCGCACTTTGCCATCGAAGAGTCCTGACATGCTAGCGAGCACCATTTTCATTTTCATGTGGTACTCGTTATCGGCGATCTTTTCGAGGGTCTCGCAGCCGGGGATCGCGCGCGCCAGCATGGCGGGATCCTGCAGAATCGTGTAGGCGTCGTCTCGAGAGACCGGAAGGAGGTACTCGCCGGAGATTTTCACGAAGCCCTGCGCAGCGCCACTTCGAGGGCGCGTTTCGCGCGAACGCGCGCCAGGTGTTTGCGGTATTCGGCGGAAGCGTAGAGATCGGAGTTGGCGTCTTCGCCTTCGCCTACTGTGGCAACGGCTTGATCGAGGCTGCTGCCGCTTTCGAGCAGCCGCTCGGCTTCCATAGCACGGAACGCGCGGGCGCCCAGGCCGGTTACGCCGATGCGCGCGAGGGAGATTTTGCCGCCGCTGCGTTGAATGCGCGCCGCTACTCCGACAATGGCAAATCCGGAAGCGGGATGGGGCGCCTTCTCGTAGCTGTAGCCTTCGGCTCCGGGCTCGGCAGGGACAAGAACTTCGACGACGATCTCACCCGGTTCGAGTGCGGTGGTGAAGGCATCGAGGAAGAATTCAACTGCAGGGACTATGCGGTCGGAGGAGGCGGAGACCAGGCGTATCTGCGCTTCGAGGGCCAGCAGGGCGGCGGGATAATCCGCGGCGGGGTCGGCGTGCGCGATGCTGCCGCCGATGGTCCCGCGGTTGCGCACCTGCACGTCGCCGATATGGCTGGCGGCTTCTGCGAGTAAGGGGCAGCGACCCCGAATCAGCGGAAAGGTTTCGATATCGTGGTGGGTGGCGGTGGCGCCGATTTGCAGAGTGCCGCTGCTCTCCACAATGTGATTGAGTCCCGGCACGCGGCCCAGGTCCACTAGAGAGTCGGGCGTGGCGAGGCGCAGCTTCATCATGGGAATGAGGCTCATGCCGCCGGCCAGAAGTTTGCGCTCGCCGGAGGCAATAAGCTGCAGTGTTTCCTGAAGGCTGGTGGGCGCCTCGTAATCGAATTCGCGGGGAATCATGCCTGGCCTCCTGCCTGAACGATCCGCCAGATTTTTTCCGGTGTGAGCGGCATATCGAGGTGCCGCACGCCCAAATGGGAAAGCGCGTCCACCACGGAATTGACTACCGCGGGCGAGCATCCGATGGTGCCCGCCTCGCCCACGCCTTTGACGCCTAGCGGATTTACAGGCGAGGGCGTAACGGTGTGGCTGGCTTCGATCCAGGGCATCATGTGCGCACGGGGCACGGCGTAGTCGGTGAGTTCGCCTGTCAGAAGTTGGCCGTTGTCATCGTAAACGGCTTGCTCCCAGAGGGCCTGCCCTAAACCTTGGGCCACGCCTCCGTGGACTTGGCCGGCGACGAGGAGGGGGTTGATGATCTTGCCGCAATCGTCCACCGCGACGTAGCGGCGAATGGCAATTTCGCCGGTTTCCCGGTCCACTTCGGTGATGACAACATGAGCTCCGAACGGGAAAGTAAAATTCGGGGGCTCCCAGAAGTGCGTGGCGACGAGGCCGGGCTGCGTGTTAGGCGGTAGTTTCAGGGCACGGTAAGCAGCGGCCGCGATTTCGGCGAAGGAAACGGATTTTCCCGATTTTTCATCGATGCAAGCACCGCCCGACAAACTCACCTGATTCGCTTCCAGCAGCGTGGCGCCGAATTTCTTAATTTTTTCTTTCAGTTCTTGAAGGGCGTAATAGAGGGCTGCGCCGCCGATCGCTGTGCCGCGGCTGCCGAAAGTTCCGATACCGTATTGCACAAGCTGCGTATCGCCGTGGTATACGACAATGTCATCGATATTGACGCCGAGCTCGTCGGCGGCGATTTGCGCAAAAGTGGTTTCTTCGCCCTGACCATGAGGGGACGCGCCGGTGAGGATGGTGACTTTTCCGCTGGGTTCGATTTTGACGGTGGCCGATTCCCAGCCGCCGGTGGGCGTAGCTGGCGAAGGTCCGAAGGCGCAGATTTCCCCATAGGCCGACATGCCGATACCCAGCAACTTACCGGTTTGGCGGCCCTGCTTCTGTTCCTCGCGTAGTTTGTCATACTCCACTTCCGCGAGCGCGGTCTTCAAAGGCAACGCGTAGTTGCCGCTGTCGTAAGCGAGACCGGTGGCGGTGGGGAACGGAAATTCCTCCGGCGCGGGAAAGTTCTTCAGGCGCAACTCGGCGGGGTCCATTTTGAGTTCCGCCGCGAGGATGTCGACCATGCGCTCAATGCCGTGGGTGGCTTCGGGCCGGCCTGCGCCGCGGTAAGCATCGGTAGGAAAGCAATTGGTGAAAGCGCCAATGACGTCTGCCGAGATGTGTTTGAACTTGTATAACCCCGGCATCATAAGCACGGAGAGCGTGGGAATCGCGGGCGTCAGCAATTGCAGGTATGCGCCGAGATCCTGGATGATCTTCAACTTCAACCCGAGCATGGTGCCATCACGCTTCGCTGCCAGTTCGTAGTAATCCACATGGCCGCGTCCGTGGATGGTGCCCAGGAAATTTTCGCGGCGGGATTCGACCCACTTCACCGGCTTGTTGAGGCGCTGGGTGACAAAGGTCATCAACATGTCTTCGGCGTAGATATCGATTTTGGAACCGAAGCCGCCGCCCACTTCGGGAGCGACGACGCGCAGGCGGTTTTCGGGAATGCCAAAAATGCCGGCGAGCAGGCTGCGCAAGAGGTGTGGCGCTTGTGAGGACGAATATAACGTGAGCGACTTTTCAGCGGCGTGCCAGTCCGCCACTACGCCGCGCGTCTCCATGGCCATGGGGATGAGACGCTGGCTGGTAATGCGCTGCTTCACGATCACGTCGGCTTCGCGGAAGGCCTCTTCGATGTGGCCGCCCTCCTGATGGAATGTGAAGGCCGTGTTGTCAGGCCATTGCGGATGCACGGCGGGGGACCCGGGAGCGAGAGCCTTCTCCGGATCGGCCACGGCGGGCAGTTCTTCATATTCCACTTCGACCGCGTCCGCGGCATCGGCCGCGAGGTAACGGTCGCGCGCCACCACGACGGCTATGGGATGGCCGACAAAATAAACGCGATCCTGCGCGAGCATGTGGTGATGGGGCATCCGCAGGCCCGGCAACTGGGCAACGCAGGGGACCGACGGGAGATCCTTGACGTCATCGCCGGTGAAGATTGCGGCGACACCTGGCAGCTCGAGGGCGGGTTTAATATTGACGCTCTTGATGCGGGCGGCCCCGTAGGGACTGCGCACGACGCAGGCGTGATACATGCCGGGCAGCTTGATATCGTCGAGATAGGTGGCGGTGCCGGTGATGAGGCGCGGATCTTCGCGCCGCCGGACCTTTTTGCCGACCAGGGTTTCCGGTTTGACGGTGGTTGTCGCCATGGTTATGCTCCGCGCTTCTCCATTTGGATAGCAGCGGCTTTCACAGCATTCAAAATATGCTGATAGCCGGTACAACGGCAGACGTTGCCTTCGAGGCCCTTGCGAATTTCGTCATCGGTGGGGCTGGGGTTGTCTTCCAGCAATTGGCGGGCGGTCATGATCATGCCGGGCGTACAGAAACCACACTGGAGCCCGTGTTCGTTCCAGAAGGCTTCCTGCAGCGGGTCAAGGCCGACATCGGTGGCAAGGCCCTCGATGGTGAGGACGTCCCGCCCATCTGCCTGCACAGCGAATAGGGTACACGATTTGACAGCCTTGCCATCCAGCATGACGGTACAGGCGCCGCAAGTGGAAGTTTCACATCCGATATGCGGGCCGGTGAGGCCGGCCACTTCCCTAAGGTAATGGATGAGCAACAAGCGCGGTTCTACTTCATCCGCATAGGGTTTCCCGTTGATAGTTAGAGAGAATTTTCGTTGCATGGAGCGCAGTCTGATGTTTTACCGGTCTTTGAAGTTACCAGGAAACAGGAGGAAAAGCAAAGGCGAGGGCCACAACGAGCCGCGTTGGAGGAGTCCGGTAGCGGGCACGTGCGAGAAATGTGTCTCATCGTACCATAGTGCCGGCGGGTTTGTTAGCGGCCCAGGTATTTGTCGAAGAAATGCGCGGCGGCTTCGTAGGCTTCGCGCCAGTGACGCCAGAGCAGAAATTCGTGAACTTCGTCGGGAAAGATGAGTTCTTCGACGGGGACTTTGCGCTGGCGTAGCGCGTCGGCCAAGACCACGGTCTGGTTGAACTTGACATTGCGGTCATCGTCACCGTGAATGAGAAGGACCGGTGAGCGCCAGTTCGCGACAAAGGCCAGGGGGGAAGAGTCAAACGCGGTCTTGACGAGGGGATCGGTAGGTGGAAGATCATACTCGACAGCCCAGTCGTGGACGCCGTGGAAGTCGACACCCGCTCTATAGATATCGGAGGAGCGGGCCAATGCCATAGCTGTGAGATAGCCGCCGTAGGAGCCGCCCCACACACCGATGCGCGCGGGATCAATATCGGACCGCGACTGAAGATAGCGGCCGGCAGCCTCGACATCCTGAAAATCACTGGCTCCGGTAGCGCCAAATTGAAGCGCTTCGCGAAAAGCGAGACCGTAGCCGGTGCCGCTGCGAAAGTTCACTGATAAGACAATGTATCCGCGGCTTGCCAAATACTGATTGAAGGCATAGGCATTGTGGTAGTACGACATGTAATTCCAGCCGAGCAGCATCTGCCGGCGCGAGCCGCCATGGAGGAAAACCACTGCGGGCGAGCGTGCGGCGGCGGGATGCGGCGGCAGGAAAAGCTGGCCGTGAATGGTGACGCCATCGGGCGCCGTAAAGGTGACCGGTTGCGGAGTGACCATGGATTCGAGCGGAAAATCCGGGGGGATTGCCGCTGGATCGAGCGAGTGGGTTTGGTTGGCGAGGAGGATGGAGGGATGCGCTGGCATGCGCGCATCGGAACCAAGAAACGCTACCTGTCCGTTGGTAGTCATAACTGGAGACCATTCGATTCCCGCGCCGGTGGTAACGGATGTGGGCGTTCCGCCGCCGGCGGGGACTCTCCAGATGTGGCGCCGGTCCGGATCGCCCTGGTTGGAATTGAAG
>JASIAM010000317.1 GCA_030041985.1 Bryobacteraceae bacterium
CCGGCGTTTCTGACCGCGCGCGATTTCAAAATCCACCAGGACTATGGCACCTATATCTATCCCGAAAGCTATTTTATTGACCAGAACGGGAGAGTCTTGCGGAAACTCGATGTTGCCGGAATCGACTTCACCGATCCCCAGATGCTCTCCTGGGTGAACGCACAGATCGGATTATGAGGCGGCTGCCGGTTAGCGAGCTGCTTGTCAGCGCTCTGTTTTTTGCCGGCACGCAGGGTCGGGCTGCTCTGCCCGACGATATCGAGGCGCTGGTCGCGCAGCACCAGTTACCGCTTGCCGTGGCAGCGGTCAAAGCCGTTCAGGCCAAACAGGGAAGCAGCGCGGAAGTAGCCGCCGCCATTTCCTGGCTGGCCCGCGGCTCTCTCGATGAGCACCAATTCACTCAGGCCGACGCCTACGCGAGCGAAGCGCGCACCATGGCCCTCCGCCTGTTGGGAGTGCGTAACCTGGACGCCAATCCGTGGTTAGCCACCGCGGTTGGGGCTTCCATCGAGGTGCACGCCCAGGTGCTGGCGGCGCGCGGTCAACGGGCCGTGGCGCTGGCTTTTCTCAACCAGGAAATCCGCTCCTGGAGCCGGACCTCGCTTGAGGAGCGCATTCAAAAGAACATCAACCTGCTGAGCCTTGAAGGCAAACCCGCGCCCCCGCTCGAGGGCTTCAATCTCGCTTCTCTAAAAGGCCACCCGGTGATTCTGTTTTTCTGGGCACACTGGTGCCCGGACTGCAAAGCCGATGCGCCCATCATCGCCGCTATTTGGAAGCACTTTGCGTCGCAAGGTCTGACGGTAGTTGGCCCCACGCGTTTGTACGGCTATGCGGCCGGAGGCGAGCCGGCAGCGCCAGCCGCAGAGAAGCAGTATATCGAGCTGATCCGCCAGCACTACTATGCCGCTCTCAATGGCATGCCCACCCCCATCAGCGCCGCCAATTTCGCGGCATATGGGGCCAGCACCACCCCGACCCTGGTCCTGCTGGACCGCGCCGGTGTGGTCCGCCTCTATCACCCCGGCGCCATGTCCGGCGACGAGCTGATGGCCAAAGTACAACCCCTGTTGCGCTGATCCGGCGCAAATCTTTAGCGAGTCTTCGGATAACCGAAAGGGCTGCCCGGACCCAAATAGAGCTTGGCGAGGGCTTGATGGAGTTTGCCGTTCGCGTCTTGATAGAACATCCACTGATATTCGCCGTCCACATGGCGATTACCAAGTGGCAACTCGTCGTCGGCGATTACGGCGACATGATGGTCCAGCGCCGGCCGCGCGTACCAGCCGAAACCGAAGAAGACCGCGCCTAAGAACAATCCGTATAGCAGTACTTCGCGGACCCCAAGTGCGATGTAATCTCCACGTTGGTAAGCCATGGAGCAGGATTCTACCACGCTGCGCCGGGCAAGATAGTAACGCTTTTTAGCGCTGCGCTTGATCGATCTTGGCGGCCAGAACGAAGTCGCTTTCCGTCAGGCCGTCGATCTTATGCGTCCAGGTCTCCACACCAACCTTTCCCCAAGACAAATGGAGATCCGGATGGTGGCCCTCCTGCTCGGCGATGGCGCCTACGCGATTGACGAAATCCAGGGCCTTCTGGAAATCAGGAAATGTGAAAGTCTTCGTCAAGTGGTGCTCGTTAACGGCCTGCCAGCCATCTACCTGGGACCGTAGCTTTTCCAACTCCGCGCCGCGCAAGGGAGGCACTCCGCCGCGGCAAGGGACACAATGCTTTTCCGCCAGGCTCATACGCCTATTGTGACGCAATGATGCAAATATTGGAAAGAGATGAGGTGGTGATGTGTGTGTCTTCAGTTTCCGGGCACACGGCTACCGGGTGTTGTCGTGATGTTCCAGCGTGACGTAATGCCCGGCGTCCTTATCGACGCAAGGAGCGGCCTCTTCGAGTGCGTCGGGCTGAAGCGTCAGGGTGCGCGACAGGGTCCAGGGTTTCTGGAGGACCTCGGGATCATCCGCGGTTACCTGGTACTGAATCGTGTCGCCCACGCGCCGCAGCCGCTCCGTGACGTGCAGCTTCCGGCTGTGGAACAAACCGTTGTCGCCTAGCCAGGTTTCGTCGGTGAGCCGGGTCACATCCACAACCAGCGTGTCGCCTTCCCAACGGCCCACCGAGTCGCCGTTATAGGTCTCCGCGGTTTCGGGATCGGTGCTATGGGGACGCCCATCAAGCGGAATCACACGCCATTGGTTGCCGGTGCTGTCGGCGTAGAGAAAGATCACCTGCTTGAGAGTTTGGACGATCTGGTGCGGAGGTCCCAAGCGCGGGACGCCTGGCGGCATGCAATGCAGCGCCGGATCTTCTTTTACCTGGTTCTGGTTGAGTGATTTCACCTTGGCCACGAATTCGGGTTTGTATTCCGGCTCGGGATCGTCCAGGGGGGCGTTGTACAGCGCGGCCGACTGCGGACTGAACGCGCCGCCGACCACGAAACTCTGGCCGACCTTCTGAATCGTGCCGATACCGAAGAAGTGGTGCCACACGCCGTTCAGGTCGGGGTGTCCGTCCGCCAGGCGTGGCGTCGGCCGGGAGGCTGCGCCCGGATTTTTGGCGGCTTCGGCGGCGTAGTTGGTTTGCGCCCAAGCGCCCATGGGCGAGGCGAAAATCAGCGCGGCCAGCGCAGCTCGCCTGAGCGTTCGGCGGTTCGCGAACTCGGATACCATGGCTTCCTCCTTATTTCTGCGTCTTCCGCAGACTGGGGTCGGCATCCTGCGGAGACATGCTGAAAACATGGCCGTCCGGATAACTCAACTTTGTCATGAACCCGTAGGCCTGTGTGCCGTCCTTAGCAGGGTTCGCCGTTACGGTCACCTCCTGCTTGTTGCTCAGCAGCAGATCCTTTGTCATCCCGCTGCCTCTGAAGAATAGCGGAGGCAGTGATTGCAGCGCCCAGGTAGTCGTCTTTCCGGTGTCATCCTTGACGTCCAGGTAGACGAAGATGTGCGGATTGACCCAATCGACTTTGGAGATGACTCCATGCAAGGTCACGGTTTTACCCGAATCGAACTCCGCGGAAAAAGAGTGATGCGCGAGGACGGGCAATGCGCACGCCAGCGCGGCGACCGCCGCCGCCCACCGCAATCGATTTGTGGATCCCATCTGATCCTCCAGTTGTTCGGAAAGTATATACTGGCGCGCAGCCGCGCACAATCGCCTGTAGACACCGCGCCAATCACATACACCGAGCGGCCCTGGAAACTGATATCTTGCTCAGATATGTCCATTCTCCGCCTCCTGACGGCCAATCTTTTTGCCCTCGCGCTTGCCATGGCGCAGAATCCCGAAGCCAACTCCCCGATTCCTCGCAATGCACCGCCGGCAGTCGTGCGGAAGACGGTCCAAATCACGGCGGCCGGATGATCGAGGGCCAGGTGGTGAGCGAGGGAATGAGCGATCTTGCTTTGCGGACCAGTGACAAGCATGTCGTGCTCTTGCGCAAACAGGGAGATCGTTACCGTGTGGTCACGTCTCAGACCGATTGGCCGACGTACCACGGCAGCCCCACCGGCAACCGCTATTCCTCACTGACTCTGATCGATCGCAACAATGTCGGCCGCCTGGGTCCGCGCTGGATTTTTCCTATACCGAATGTCTCCCTGGTGGAGAACACGCCGCTGGTGGTGGAAGGCTTGATGTATGTTTCCAGCGCCAATGAATGCTGGGCGCTCGATGCCGGCAGCGGCCGTCTGGTGTGGCATTACCAGCGCAGCCGCACCAAGGGTCTGGCGGGCAATGCGGCCCTCGGTTTCAATCGCGGCGTGGCCTGGGCGGGCGACCGCATCTTCATGCTCACCGACAACGCCCATCCGATCGCGCTCGATCGCTTCAACGGTGAACTGCTGTGGGAAACCGAGATGGCCGATTGGCGCCAAAACTATAACGGCACCGCAGCGCCGCTGACGGTCGGCAACCTCGTAATTTCGGGCACCGCGGGCGGTGATGAAGGGGTGCGCGGCTTCGTGGCTGCGTATGATCAGAGCACCAGTAAGGAAGCCTGGCGATTTTGGACGGTGCCTAAGCCCGGCGAACCAACTTCGGAAACCTGGACCCCCAAAGCGCTGGAACACGCTTCCGGCGCCACCTGGATGACCGGCACTTACGACCCGCAGCTCGACCTCCTGTATTGGCCGGTCGGCAACCCCGGCCCCGATTTCTACGGCGATGAGCGGGAGGGCGACAACCTTTATACCGATTCCATAGTGGCCCTGGAAGCCAAGACCGGCAAGCTGAAATGGTATTACCAGTTCACTCCACATGACGTGCATGATTGGGATGCCCAGGAGCCTCCCGTGCTCGCCGACACGAACTGGCAAGGCCGGCCTCGCAAGCTGTTGCTCGAAGCTAACCGCAATGGCTTCTTCTATGTGCTCGATCGCGCTACGGGTCAGCTTCTGTTGGCCAAGCCCTTCCTCAAAAAGCTGAACTGGGCGGAAGGGATTGGGCAAAATGGCAAGCCCATCCTCAAAGCCCTGCCCGAGGCCCCCGGCGGCGGTACCTATGTCTGCCCGGGATTTCAGGGAGGCACCAACTGGTTCTCCGCCTCGTTCAATCCACTGACCGGCTTCTACTATATTCAGGCGCTGGAGCGCTGCAACGTTTTCAATAAGACCAAAATGGAGTGGCAGGCCGGGCGGAGTTACATGGGAGGGTCGGCCCGTCCCGCGCCCGGCGAGACTTTCCAGAAATCGCTGCGCGCCATCGACATCCAAACCGGCGCTATCGCGTGGGATGTTCCCCAGGTCACCGGTGCCACCACCGCTTCTGCCGGAGTGCTTTCCACTGCTTCGGGCCTGGTATTCTTCGGCGAAAACAGCGGCGCCTTCATGTCGGTGGATGCGAAAGACGGCGCCACGCTCTGGCAGTTCCCCACCAACCAGGTCTGGAAGGCCTCTCCCATGACGTATGTATTCGATAACAAGCAGTACATCGCGATAGCCTCCGGCGCTAATATACTGGCCTTCGGGCTGCCCGATTAGGAGAGCGAATCCACGCAGGCTTCCGCCCATCGGCTGAGCGCGCTGATATATACTGATCGGATCAAACATTCCCCTTCAGGAGATCCCATGAAGCGCATTTCTTATCGAGCGGCGATCCTTCTCGGATTGGCAGCCATGGTGACCAGCGCCGCCGAGGCGCCGGTCGTTCATCTCGATTCCGGCATCATTTCGGGTATTTCCGGGTCTACGCCAGAGATGCGAATTTACAAGGGCATCCCCTACGCGGCGCCGCCCGTGGCACAACTGCGGTGGCGCGCCCCCCGGCCGGTAGCCCACTGGGATGGCATTCGCAAGGCCGATCGCTTCAGCGCCGTTTGCATGCAAAATAGCTTTGGCCCGGCCGCGCAGCCCGCCAGTGAAGATTGCCTGTATCTCAATGTCTGGACCAGTGCGAAAGCAGCCGGCGAAAAGCGCCCGGTCATGGTATGGATTTACGGCGGCGGCTTCACATCGGGGTCCGGCTCCACGCCCAACTACGACGGAGAAGCGTTAGCTCGCAAGGGTGTTGTGATGGTAACGTTCAACTATCGCCTGGGCCCGTTCGGTTTCTTCGCCCATCCCGAACTCACTAAGGAATCCGACCGGCGCGCTTCCGGTAACTATGGGATGATGGACCAGGTGGCTGCGCTACAGTGGGTGCAGAAAAACATTGCTGCCTTCGGTGGAGATCCGAAAAAGGTCACCGTTTTTGGCGAGTCGGCCGGATCGATCGCCGTGGCTGATCTGTTGGCGTCGCCGCAAACTAAGGGTCTGTTCATTCGAGCCATCGGAGAAAGCGGTGCGTGGATGGGTCTCAGCATCTCGTCTAGCCGACCTCTCGCCGATGCCGAGCAGGCTGGCGTTAAGGCCGCCGAGGCGCTCGGGGCCAAGTCTCTCGCCGAGCTGCGGCAAGTTCCCGCCGACGCTTTGCAAAAGACAGCCCGCAGCACCGGGGTCATCACCGACGGCTGGTTCCTTCCCGAAGACCCTGACAAGATCTGGGCGCAAGGCAAACAGCACGCCGTGCCCGTGCTCGTCGGTTCCAATAAGGATGAAGGCACCTTTTTCTTACAGCCCACTACTGCGGAAAAATTCGTTTCCCAATCGCGCCAGCGTTTCGGCAGTTTCGCCGATGAATTCCTGAAGCTCTACCCGGCGGCCACAGACGCGGAAGCCAACGCCTCGCAACTGACCGCATTCCGCGACGAGGTTGCCTGGAATATGCGACGGTGGGCACAGCTCGAAGCCAAAACCGGCAAGAAGACATACGTCTACTACTTCACCCATGAGCCTCCCGCCGCTCCGGGAGGCAAGGGCGGAGGCCGCGGCAGAGGCGCGACTCACGTCGCCGAGGTCCCCTACGTCTTCCAGATCCCGGGCAATCGGCCCTGGACGGACGTGGATCGCCAGCTCTCCGATACGATGTCATCCTACTGGGTGAATTTCGCGGCCAACGGCGATCCCAACGGACACGATCTGCCGCTCTGGCCCGCGTTTGATCCCAACAAGAATCCCAACCCGATGGTGCTCGGCGACAAGGTGGAAGTGGGTCCCGGCCCTGATCCGGCTCACCTGAAATTCATTCAGGACTTTTACGAGAAGCGGGAAAGCGCCCAATGAAATTGCAGTTCTTCTTAATCGCCGCCTCAAGAAAAGCAAAGCGAGCGTAGTGCTGGAGAGCACAAATTTTTACGCCGCCACTTCGAACTAGGCGCGATTCCGCCTACCTTCATCCATCGACTCAGCCGCAGCCGGTGGCGCATCGACGCCGAGGTGTTTCAGACCATCACCGACCGACGCCAGTGCCGCCCTATTGCCTCCTAACGCGAAGTTAAACGCCACGGTGCGGTTTGTCAAGGCTACCGCATCGTTCCAGAGCGACTACAAATCCCAAGCCACCGCCCTGGGCCGCCAACTTGCACCAAATCAGCGGCCTGCCCGAGTTGCGA
>JASIAM010000318.1 GCA_030041985.1 Bryobacteraceae bacterium
ACCCTGAAAGCGCTCGAACCGTTTAAGGACCAGGTGATCGTGATTACGGGCCTGTTCTGTGATCCGGCGGAGGCGCTCGGCGATGGCGGCGGCGATCACTCCCGCGCCTGCGGCTCCTACCTGACGGGCGTGCATGTGAAGAAGTCGGACAGCAATGTCGAGAATGCCATCTCCATGGACCAGATCGCCGCCAAGGCATTCGAGCGGGACACGCAGCTCTCCTCGCTGCAAATGACCGCCGACGAAAACAGCCTCCTGGGATCGTGCGATCTGGGTTACAGTTGCGCCTACAGCAGCACCCTTTCCTGGCTTACTCCGACGCTGCCCCTGATGGCGGAAAATAATCCGCGCGTGCTTTTCGAGCGGATGTTTGGATCGAGCGATAGCACCGATCCTCGCGTGCGCGCGGCGCGCCTCAGCCAGGACAAAAGTCTTCTCGATTCCGTAAGCGGCCGCGTGGCTCAACTGCAAAGGCAGCTCGGAGCAGCCGACAATCGCAAGATGAGCGATTATCTCGCGTCATTACGGGATGTGGAGAGGCGCATACAAAAGGCGGAAGAACAGAGTTCCAAAGAGTTACCCGAAGTGACGCAGCCTGCCGGTATCCCGGAGAAGTTCGAAGACCAGGTCCGCTTGCTGTATGACTTGCAGCTCTTGGCCTTCCAGGCCGACCTCACGCGGGTCACTACCTTCATGTATGGCCGCGAGCAGACCGGAAGACCGTATCCGCAGATCGGCGTGCCGGAGCCGCACCATCCGCTCACCCACCACCAGGGCAACCCCGAGAAGATGGAGAAATGCGCCAAGATTCAGCGCTATCACATCGCGCTGTTTACCGAGTATCTCGGCAAGCTGCGGAAGACCCCGGATGGCGATGGCTCGCTGCTCGATCACGTGATCCTTCTGTTTGGTTCGGGCATCAGTAACAGCGACCGCCACACGCACGGCCCGCTGCCTACGTTTCTGGTGGGCGGAGGCGCCGGGACTCTCAAGGGCGGCCGTCACCTGATTTATCCGGAGCACACGCCTCTCGCGAACCTGCAACTGACATTGCTGAATAAGCTGGGCGTGCCGGCCGAAAAGCTAGGTGATAGTAACGGCGAGTTCCGGGAACTATCCGAACTTTCCTGAACTTACTGTCACTTGCCGACCATGTGTACCGCGTCTCGTTCGCCCTCGGTGCACACATACTCACCGATCTCATCATTGGGATCGAGATCAGCAACCCGCTTGATGATCCAGGGCTTGGTATAAGTCCCCGGATCTTCCAGAGTAAACTCGATATCCAGGTGACCTAAATCAGGCCGGCGGATGCGCTCGGTTACATGCAGCTTTTCGGTATGCGGGTGGCCTTGCGCGTCCAGCCACGACTTGTCATTGAAACCAATCGTATCCACCACCAGCGTATCGCCTTCCCAATGGCCGATCGAGTGTCCCATCCAATCGGGATTGGGATTCTTAGGATGACTGCGCCCATCCAGGTAAACCGTGCGATGGCTGGGGATGTCATCTTCGAAAATCATCACCAATCGGGCCGGAGTCTGGACCAGTTCATAGGGGAACAGGGCGCCCGCCGCTGTAATACCGCGGGTCAGGCAGTGCGCGCCCGGAGCGTCCTTGGCGTTATTGGCCACGCGCTCCTCGAAAACTTTTTCTGCCCATGGAAGCATCTCCGGTTTCCCGGGATCCACCGTTCGCTGCGCATACCAGACGCCGGTAAAATCCGGTTTGCCGCCTGCGGTGCGAGGGGCAGGTCCCGAAGGCGCCGGATGAGGACTAGTCAGGTCGATTCGGAACTCGCGCCCATCACCCAAAGTACCCAACTGGTAATCAATGATATGAAGATCCAGGCGGACAGTCTGTCCCGCTACGGCAGTGACATTCGGCTGAGTATACGGATTAAAACCAGGTGCGGTGACTAACAGGTCATAGGCGCCGGCGGGTAGCAGGGAAAGAGTATAGTTGCCGTTTTCGGAACTGGTGGCCTTGTACACAACCTTGGTAGCCACGTTGACGCCTTGAATGGCAGCATTGGCAACCCCGTGGCCCTCCAGATCCACAAGAGTGCCTGTGATTGCCCCCGCACCCTGTGTGAACGCCGGGGCGGTTACGGCAACAACGGCAATAAGGCCGGCGATGGCGAGCCGCAACATGCCTGTTATGATAACGGAACGCCGTTACAGAATATACCGGCTCAGATCCTGATCCTTCACGATGTCCGACAACTGTTTGCGCACGTAGGTGGCGTCTACACGCACGGTTTTCTTTTTCAGGTCCGGCCCTTCAAAGGAAACTTCTTCGAGCAGCTTTTCCATGATGGTGTGCAGGCGGCGCGCGCCAATGTTTTCCGAGCTCTCGTTCACCTGGGCGGCGAAGCGGGCCACTTCCTCCAGCGCATCGTCGGTAAGGATCAGCTTAATGCCTTCGGTTTCGAGCAGCGACGTGTATTGTTTGGAAAGGGCGTTTTTCGGCTCTTTCAGGATGCGGATAAAATCTTCCACTGTAAGCGATTTCAGCTCGACGCGAATGGGAAAGCGCCCCTGCAGCTCGGGGATCATGTCGCTGGGCTTAGAAACATGGAATGCGCCCGCGGCGATGAATAGAATGTGATCAGTGCGCACGAAACCATACTTGGTATTGACAGTGGTGCCTTCCACGATGGGCAGAATGTCGCGCTGCACGCCTTCGCGGCTCACGTCCGGGCCGTGGCCGCTTTCGCGGCCGGCGATTTTGTCGATCTCATCCAGAAAAATGATGCCGCTGGTTTCCACGCGTTCGAGGGCGATGCGGGTCACCTGGTCCATATCGATCAGCTTCTGCTCTTCTTCCTGCACCAGGTAATCCAGGGCTTCCGCCACGCGCATCTTACGCCGCCGCGTTTTCTGGTTGAAGAAATTGGGCAGCATGTCTTTGATGTTGATGCCCATTTCTTCTATGCCCGCGTTGGTCGTAATTTCGAACGTCGGGCCGCGGTCCTTCACGTCGAGCTCTACGAGCCGCTCGTCGAGCTTGCCTTCGCGAAGCCGCTCGCGCAGCTTTTCGAGGGTCCGTTCGGCGCTCTCGCTGGGTTCGGGCTGGGGCGGCATCAGCAACTCCAGCAGGCGATCTTCGGCATTGGCCTCGGCGCGATCGGCCACTTCGTCGAGCCGCTCCTCGCGCACCATATCGATGGCGATATCCACCAGGTCGCGAATCATGGACTCCACATCGCGGCCGACATAGCCGACTTCGGTGAACTTGCTGGCCTCCACTTTGAGAAACGGCGAATTGGCCAGGCGCGCCAGTCTGCGCGCCAGTTCGGTCTTACCGACACCCGTGGGACCGATCATGAGGATGTTCTTGGGCATCACCTCTTCGGCCATTTCGGGTGCGAGTTTCTGCCGGCGGATGCGGTTGCGCAGGGCGATCGCGACGGCGCGCTTCGCTTCAGCCTGGCCGACCACGTGTTTATCCAGCTCGCGCACGATTTCCCTGGGAGTCAGCTCGTCCAGTAGCGGCTCTTCATCCACCGACTGACCCGGAAGATAGATGACCATAGGCTACTCGATCTCCTCGTACGTTACGTTCTCGTTGGTATAGATGCAGATTTTGCCCGCGATGGCCATTGACTGCTCCGCGATGTGCCGCGCGGAGAGCTTGGTAGCGCGCATCAAGGCGATTCCCGCCGAGAGCGCAAACGGGCCACCCGAGCCGATCGCCGCGATGCCCTCATCCGGCTCAATCACGTCTCCGTTTCCACTTACCAGATAGATGGTAGCTTTGTCGGCCACCAGCAGCAGCGCCTCCAGATGGCGCAATACGCGATCAGTGCGCCATTCCTTGGCCAACTCCACCACGGCCCGGGAGAGGTTGCCATTGAACTGCTCCAGCTTCGATTCAAAGCGGGAGAAGAGCGCGAAGGCATCGGCAGTCGATCCCGCGAACCCCGCCAGAACTTTGTCGTTGTAGAGGCGTCGCAGCTTCTTGGCCGAAGCCTTGATGACTTCGTTGCCGAGCGTTACCTGGCCATCGCCCGCCATCACTACTTTTCCATCGCGACGGACGCAAAGCACCGTCGTCGACCGTATTCGTCGGACCATTATTTTGTGCGCCTTTATTCTATCGCACCGGCTAAAAGCATCTCTTCGGGAAGATATTGAATTTCCGAGTGGCGGCTGATCACCGAATGCTTCTGAAATTCCGGGCGTTTCGCCGGGAAATCGGTGCGGAAGTGCGCGCCGCGGCTCTCTTCGCGGGCCAGGGCGCAGCGGGCAATCAGCAATGCAACCTGGTGCACGTTGCGGGCTTCGGAACGTTCGGGCGTCAGCTCGGAACCGCCGGTAGAATCCTTCTCCAGAGCTTCGAGAACGGAAACCGCGTGGCTTAACCCCTCACCGCAGCGGACGATGCCGCAGTGCGTCCAGGCGAGTTCGCGGAACTCGTGAACGCTGCCTGCGGGCGTATGGAAGGCTTCGGGCGGTTCCCCGGTGTGCGCGTATTCGGGCACCGGCGCGGCCATCCATCGGCGCATGGCACGCCCCGCCCGCGCGCCGAATACTACACCTTCCAGCAAGGAATTGCTTGCCAGCCGGTTGGCGCCATGCACCCCTGTGCAGGCTACTTCGCCGGCCGCGAACAAGCGCTCGACGCTCGTGCGTCCATTCAGATCCGTCCGGACGCCGCCCATAGCGTAGTGAGCCGCGGGGCGGACGGGAACCGGCTGGCGCGCGATATTGACGCCGTATTCGAGGCAGGTTTGAAAGATGCGCGGAAAGCGCGAATGCAGGAAATCCTCACCCAATGGCGTAAGATCGAGCAGCACGTGGGAGGAGGCGGTGCGCGCCATCTCTGTCACGATCGCCCGCGCCACCACATCGCGGGGTGCCATTTCCGCCATCGAATGATAGCGCTCCATAAAGCGCTCCCCCGCCCTGTTACGCAGCAGTCCGCCCTCGCCGCGCAGCGCTTCGGAAAGCAGGAACCGCGGCGCACCTTCCACATACAGGGCCGTGGGATGGAACTGCACGAACTCGATATCGCTGATCTGCGCTCCCGCGCGCCACGCCATGGCAACACCGTCGCCGGTGGCCACATCGGGGTTAGTGGTATTGAGGAAAACGCGCCCCAGCCCGCCGGTAGCCAGTAGCACGGCGCGCGCGGGCACGTGCACGGTTTGCCCTGTCGAGGCGTCGTAAAGCGCAGCACCACATACTGCGCCGCCGGCGCTGCCGGCCAGCAAATCCGTAGTAGCGGCGTAGCTGCGGAAACTGATGTTGGGGAACGAGGCTGCCTTGCGGTGCAGCGTGCGCGCGATTTCGCTGCCGGTGGAATCTCCGCGCGCGTGCAGGATGCGGTTGCGGCTGTGGGCGGCTTCCCGCGTGAACGCCAGCGTCCCATCTTGCCGGTCGAATTCCGCGCCCCACTCGATCAGCTCCTGGATGGCGGCCGGGCCTTCCTCTACTAATGCCCGCACCGCCGCGCCGTTGCACAGGCCATCGCCCGCGTACAGGGTATCCTCTTCGTGCAGACGCACCTCGTCGTCATCATTCAACGCCACCGCGATGCCGCCCTGCGCGTATTCCGAGGAAGATTCGCGCAGACTGTGCTTGGCCACCACCAGCACGGCGCCGGTTTGCGCGAGCTCGATGGCCGCGCGCAACCCTGCTACCCCCGCGCCGATCACCAAAAAATCCGGATTCATTTGCTACTGCGATGATAACAGCCGGCAGGCATCCCGCCAGCGCCGGGACGGGGGGCCGGGAACTGAGTAAGCTGTACGTATGACACGAAGAGATCTTGTGACTGGCCTCACCAGTGCGGCTGGTCTGTTTGCTACCGCATGTTCCCCGAGCCCCAACCGCCAGGAAGCGGCCGATACTTCGAAAGCAGATGTCACGTTACGCATCGCTCCCGTGCTGGCGGATATTGCCAAGGATCATACCATCAGCACGATCGGCTACAACGGCTCGGTTCCAGGTCCGCTGATCCGCTTGAAAGAAGGCGTCCCGGTCACCGTCGACCTGTTCAACGATACCGATACTCCGGAGTTGGTCCACTGGCATGGCCAGAACGTGCCCGTCGAAGTAGACGGCGCCGCCGAGGAAAAAAGCCTGGGGGTTCCGGCCCACGGTCACATCCGTTACCGCCTGACGCCGCAGCCCGCGGGTGCGCGTTTCGTGCACACCCACGTCATGCCGATGTCCGATCTGAGCCGCGGCACCTATACCGGCCAGTTTGGATTTGTGTACATCGAGCCGAAGAACGAGCCCGGCCGCTACGATCAGGAAGTCTTTCTCGCCACCAAGGAATGGGAGCCGTTCTACACCACGGAAGAAGAGGAGGAAGAGTACGACACGGGCGGTGAGAAGGAGCCGCCGCCACCGAAAGACACAACCCCCAACGGTTGGGAAATCGGCTACCAGCGCTTCACCATCAACGGAAAAAGCCTCGGATACGGCGAACCCGTGCGTGTCCAACAGGGCCAGCGCGTTCTGTTTCACTTCCTGAATGGCAGCGCTACTGAAAATATCAAGCTCGCGTTCTCCGGCCATCGCATGCAAGTGGTCGCTCTCGATGGCAACCCCGTGCCCCACCCCCAACTCGTGGACGTCCTGGAACTGGGCACGGCGGAACGGGCCGACGTAGTTGTTGAAATGAACAATCCGGGCGTCTGGGTTTTGGGAACGCCGCGCGACGATGATCGCAAAAACGGCCTCGGCATCGTCATTGAATACGCTAACCGGACAGGCGCTCCGCGATGGATTGCGCCGCCGCCCCGCCAAGTTTGGGACTACACGCTGTTTGGTGACAGCCGCGCCACGCCAACGCCCGACGAGACGATTGCGCTCGTATTCGGCAAAATGAATGGCGGCACGGGTGGATTCAACCGGTGGACCGTCAACGGCAAACAGTTCGACGAAAAAGACACGCCGCGCATGTTACAGAAAGGCCGCCGCTACCGGCTGGTTTTCCACAATCGCACGGATGATGACCATCCCGTTCATCTGCATCGCAACAGTTTCGAGCTAACAAACGTTCATGGAAAACCCACAGCCGGCATACTGAAAGACGTGGTGCTGGTGAAAGGTTATCGGAGAATCGAGGTAGATGTAACGCCTACCATGGAAGGGCTGACGCTGTTCCATTGCCATCAACAGCTCCACATGGACTACGGGTTTAAGTTGCTTTTCAACGTGGCTTAGAAGCCTACTCTTGCTCGGCAACGCGTGGGCTGCGCCGGTTGCTGCGCTCCGGAAAAACCAGGATCGTTTCCACGCGAGTCATAGGTATAAAATTTAGGATTGCAGACATTATGAAACGATACAGTCTTCTTGCTCTAGCCGCGGCCTGTGCGTGGGCGCAGGCCCCGGCCCAGCCCCCCGCTGGTTCTACTGCCGCGCCCGCGCTCGAACCCGGCTTGTATGCCATTTTCAATACTTCGATGGGCGCCATCACCGCGGTGCTTTATGAAAAGGAAGCACCCAATACGGTGCGCAATTTCGTCGCGCTGGCGCGCGGCACCAAGCCATGGAAGGACGCCAAAGGCGTGACGGTGACCAGGCCTCTCTACAACAACATTACCTTCCACCGCGTGATTCCGAATTTCATGATTCAAACCGGCGATCCCACGGCCACCGGCTCAGGAGATTGCGGCATCACCATCAAAGACGAGATCGTGCCTACACTCAAGTACGACCGGCCGGGGCGTCTGGGCATGGCCAATACGGGCAGCCCGAATACCGGCGGATGCCAGTTCTTCATCACCGAAGTGCCGTATCCCTCGCTTGACCCGTCGCCTGGCAATAGCGGATACACCATTTTCGGACAAGTGGTGGAGGGCCAGGATGTCGTGCCGCGAATCGCGCGCGTGCCCGCTCGCAATGAGAAGCCCATCACGCCCGTGCGGCTGATCAGCGTGACCATCAAGCGCATCGGCCCCGCCCCGGTGGCGCCCAAGAAAGCGCCGGCCAAAAAGTAATCTGGAAAGCTGATAGCTGAAGGCTGATAGCTCCAAGCCAATAGCGCTACAATGAAAAATACCCGCAATCTCCAGCGCCTACCAAATCGGGATGCGAGCTTATATTGAACTGACCAAGCCGCGGATTACGTGGCTCATCCTTATGAGCAGTGCCATCGGCTACTTTTTCGGGTTGCCGAAGGCGGCCAGTTGGCGGCAGTTTGTAGGCGCAATCCATTTGTTTTCCCTGCTGCATACGCTTATCGGGACCGGCCTGATGGCTTCGGGCACGGCCGCGCTGAACCAGTGGTTGGAACGGGAAGCGGATTGCCGGATGCGCCGCACCTCCGCGCGGCCGCTACCTACGGGCCGCGTATCGCCCCGTGGCGCGCTGACGTTTGGAATCGCGCTTTCGGTGGCCGGATTCTTCGAGTTATGGCTGGGCGCCAATCTGCTCGCGGGCCTCGCCGGAGCATTCACTCTAGTCACTTATCTTTTCCTGTACACGCCGCTCAAACAGCGCACCTGGTGGTCGACCACGGTGGGAGCCATTCCTGGCGCGTTACCCCCCATTATCGGTTATGCGGCCGCGGCCGGCACTCTAACACCGCAAGCCGGCGCTTTGGCGGCTATTTTATTTCTGTGGCAGTTTCCGCATTTCTACGCGATCGCCTGGATGTATAAGGATGATTACGCACGCGCGGGCATTCGCATGTTACCGGTGATCGACTCCGACGGCCGGTTCACCGCGCGCCAGATCGTCATCTATGGCATGGCCCTGATACCCGTGAGCCTGACCCCCGTATTTCTGGGAATGTCAGGCGCCACTTACGCCGTGGGCGCTTTGTTATTGGGGCTGTGGTTTTTGTATTCGGGTGTGCGGGTGGCCTTGGAGCGTACCATCATCCGCGCACGGCGCGTGCTGGTGACCTCCGTGTTATACCTGCCACTCATCTACGGGCTGATGCTCATAGACAGGCCAGGGATGTGATTCAAGTTGAAAACCTCACCCACCGGTACGGACAGCGTGTAGCCCTCGCGGGAGTGAGTTTTCGAGTTAACGAGGGCGAGATTTTTGGGCTGCTTGGTCCCAACGGCGGCGGCAAATCGACGCTGTTCCGCATTCTTTCCACGATGATGACGCCCACGGGAGGGCGCGCGCTGCTAGCAGGGTTCGACGTAGTGAAGGATCCGGCAGCCGTGCGGCGGCACATCGGCGTGGTCTTTCAGTCGCAAAGCCTGGATAAAGCGCTTACCGTAGAAGAAAATCTTCGCAGCCAGGGGCACCTGCATGGATTGAGCGGTGTGACTCTCACCGAGCGCATGGAACACGTCATGGAACAGCTTGGCCTGAGCGATCGCCGCAAGGACCTGGTGGAATCGCTCTCCGGCGGCCTGCGCCGGCGCGTAGAAATTGCCAAAGCGCTGCTGCACCGGCCGCAGGTGCTGCTCATGGACGAAGCTTCCACCGGCCTCGATCCCGCGGCCCGCCGCGATTTATCGAACTATGTCGAGGCCTTGCGGCAGCGCGAGAATGTCACCATTCTGCTGACTACGCATATCCTGGAAGAAGCGGACCGCTGCGACCGGCTGGTTCTGCTGCACCAGGGAAAGATTGTGGCCGAAGGCACCCCGTCGGAATTGCGATCGCGAATCGGCGGCGATGTGGTGGTGCTGGAGACCGGCGACACCCTCTCACTCGCGCAAAGAATCGAACAACGCTTCGGGGTAACCCCGAAAGTGATGGATGGGCAGGTGCGCGTGGAAATTGAAAACGGACACCGCTTCATTACGGAAGTGGTGGAGGCTTTTCCGGGCGCGATCGAGTCCGTCGCTCTGCATAAGCCTACGCTCGAAGATGTCTTCGTGCGGGAAACAGGAGCTTCCATTGACTAATCCGGTGACACCTGATTTCGTATTGCCTGCGGCCACGCTCTGGAAGCGCGAACTGGTGCGCTTCTGGCGGCAGAAGAGCCGGCTCATCGGGGTGATCGCGTCGCCCTTGGTGATCTGGCTGTTGATTGGCTACGGCTCCAACACGCTGGGAAAATTTTATTCCGGCGCGCTGGTGCTCACGGTGATGTTCTCCGCCATTTTTTCCACCATCTCGATCATCGAAGACCGGCGCGAAGGGTTTCTGCTATCGATGCTGGTTTCGCCAGCGCCGCGCACCAGCATGGTTCTGGGCAAGATCTTGGGGGCGGCGACTTTGGCCTGGATTCAAGGGGTGATCTTTCTGGCGTTCGCTCCCCTGGCCGGATTCCGCATGCAACTGATGGAACTGCTGGCGGTCGCTGGCGCGATTTTCCTGATCTCCTTCACACTGACCGGCCTCGGGTTCGTGATCGCCTGGAAAATGGAATCGACGGCGGGCTTTCACGCGATTATGAACCTGCTGCTGATGCCCATGTGGATGGTGTCGGGCGCGCTGTTTCCGCTATCGGAAGCGCACGGCTGGGTGAAAGCGATTATGTGGGCTAATCCGCTGACGTACTCGATTTCCCTGCTGAATTACACGCTGGCGCTGCCGAACATCATGCCCGGACCAACGGCGAGCCTGGCCGTTACGGTGGCTTTCGGAGTGGCACTGCTGCTCGTCTGCGGCATGCTGGCGGCGCAGAAGAGCGTGCGGAGCGCGGCGTGAGAAAGGGGATCGGGGCTTTGGTGCTGGCATTGGTCTTATCGGGCTGCGCCGCGCGGCCTTCTTTGCCTGTGCTCGGCGACGTGCCTGATTTTGCGCTCACTTCGCAGACCGGGGCGGCTGTCGATCGGGCTACGCTCGAAGGTCACGTGTGGGTGGCCGATTTCATGTTCACTACCTGCCCCGGACCTTGCCCGCGGATGAGTTCCCAGATGCACCAGATTCAGAAAGCCACGGCGCAGACGCCGGATATCAAACTGGTGTCGTTCACGGTAGACCCCGCTCACGATACGCCCGCGGTGCTGGCGGCCTACGGGAAGCATTTTCTGGCCGACCCTGGCCGCTGGTATTTTTTAACCGGACCACAGCCGAGCCTGAA
>JASIAM010000319.1 GCA_030041985.1 Bryobacteraceae bacterium
ACGAGTTTACTGCGGCGGCAGGGGTAGAGCGGGGAGCGACTAACGCTCCCACACCCATTGGAACAGTTCGGGCAGCTTGGGGGTTTTGCCGCTTGCCAGAATTCCGATGCGAAAGATGCGGCTGGCAAACCAGACTACCGCCAGCGCGCAGGCGATAATGCCCGTCAGTCCCACCCACGGCTGCCACCACGGCACGCCGGTCGGGAGAGCCTGCCGCAACAGCATCACCACCGGCGTGAATGGAGGAATGAAAGACATCACGATTGCCATATTGCCGTTCGGCCGCTGGATGATCGGGGCCATAAAAAATATGGGGATCATAATGGGCAGAATCAAGGTATAAGCCAGTTGCTGGGCATCCTGAGGAGTCGCGCAGGCCGAACCGATAGCGACACTCCAGGCGGACATCATGATCACGTCGGCGATCAGATAAGCGAAAAACCAGGGCAGCAACTCGAGAGGCGCCAGTTGAATTATCGCCATATTGAACATCAACGCCAGGCCGCAGGCGATATAGAGCGCGGACGTCGTTAGCGAGGCGCCCAGAGACGCGAGTACCTTGCCCGCCATCAGCTCCAATGGGGTTGCCGATCCCAGCAACATCTCGAACACTCGTTGCTGCTTGTCGTCAGCGATCGTCCCCATATTAGGCGCCGAGCCAATCATCACCACCATCACGAGTAGCGTGGCCAGGAAATACGGCACCAGTCCCGGCGGGATGGGGCTTTTCTTTCCTCCCGGCACGATCTGGCCGGTGGTGGGATCGCGCTTGACCAGATTCATGGAGACGAGCGGCACTGCGCGCAAAGCGCCTGAAGCGCGTGATGCATCAAGGCCCATTTGCGTGAGACGCGCGAGACGCAGACCGTCGTTGACCTGCGAACTCACTTGCGCGCCGGTCGCATCAAATCCTGCGGAATTGGTGTAATACCGCATTGGCGCCGGGTCCCCACTGGCGGGAGGCCGGAGGGCATCGGCAGGAATATCGATAACCATGAAAAACTCGCCGCTGCGAATCCGGTTGGATAAAGACAGCAGTTGAGCATCTTGATCCGCTTCCGGCTTGACCGCCTCAAAAACGAAGTGCGGCCCAGCCTGGTTCCTGGCGAGCAGATTGCGCGGGGCGTCCGCTTGGGAAGCCTGAATGATCGCGGCGGCCGCAACGCCCGTGTGATCGATGATGGCAACGCGCTGCCCAGCGCCGCCGCCACGATTCGCGAGCGAGACCATGAAAATACTGCCTCCGATGATGAGGGGCAGCATGATCAGACCGATCAGGTACGCCCTGCTCGAGACTATTTGCAGATAATCGCGCTTGGCAATGAGCAGAATTCTACGCAACGCTGGCCGCCTCCCGGGCCTCCTGCTGCGGGCCCGCAATGCGCACGAAAATATCGTGCAGAGAAGGTTTGATGACGGCAAAGGAAATGATACGCGTGCGCGCTGCCAACGCCTGCAGCACCTCCTGGGCATCGCACCCGCCGCTCATGTGCAGCTCCTGCACTTTGCCCAAGTCCTTCACCTGGTCGATACCGGGCAGGTTGTTCACCGCAGAGATGCCCTTTTCCAGTTCCACGCGGATGGTGTCGCTGGGGTAGTTGGACTGGATCGCGTCGAGCGTTCCGTCCAGCACTTTCTTGCCGCGAAAGATCATGAGGATGGAGTCGCAGAGCGTCTGGGCCATGCCCATATCGTGGGTGCTCAGAATCACGGTGCAACCGTGGCGGCGCATGTCGAGGATCGCGCTGCGGATCATATCGGTGCTGACCGGGTCGAGTCCGCTGAAGGGTTCGTCGAGGATGAGCAACTTCGGCTCGGGCACCACGGTGGCGATAAATTGCACCTTCTGGCTCATGCCCTTGCTGAGGGTTTCTATCTTTTGTTCGGCGCAACGGGCGAGGTCGAGGCGTTCGAGCCAGCGGTCCACTTCGGCGGTAACGTTGTGCCCGCCGCGCAGTTCCCCGTGAAATTCCAATAGGGCGCGCACACGCATCTTGCGGTAAACGCCGCGCTCCTCGGGAAGATAAGCCATGATGGCGGAGCGCGTGCTGCGGCGCTCTTCCCCGAATACGCGGATAATGCCGGAATCGGGATGGAGGATGTTGGCGATCATCCGCATAGTGGTGGTTTTTCCGGAGCCGTTCGGGCCAATGAACCCGTGAACCGAGCCTTCGGTGACCGCGAGTGAGAGCCGGTCCACCGCGGTCACGTCCCGAAACATTTTCGTTACGTTATCGATTTCGACCGCCGACATTCCTAGGATAGTATCATGCCAGATGCTGGGAAACCTGGCCGTGAGCGCTGAAAGGAATCCTCCCATCGCGGCATTTCCGCGCAGGAGGTTTCTGAAAGATGATGCGAAGAGAGTGGCTGCTGGCCGCAGTCTCCATGGCGGCAGGCTTTTTGGGCGGCGCGATTTCCGGCGGATTGGGCACGGCGTTCGCCCAGGATCGCTCACAGAACGAACGGCCGCGGGAGATCACCGCCCAGCGGTTTGTCGTGATCGATACTAACGGCGCCATGCGCGCCGAACTGGGACTGGATGCGCAAGGCCGCATCAATCTAACTCTCTATAACCAGCGCGGGCGCGTGGTGTGGTCTGCGCCCACCCGCGGCTTTACGCCAGTTGGCCCGCCCGCCCGCGTTTTCCCGGCCGGACCTTCCGAATAGCGCCCCCTCGCGCTTCACGGCCCTGATGCCGCCACATCCGCCGGCTGATACACTAAAATTCGCTATGGCCATCAGCAAGGATCTGCTTGATATTCTGGTGTGCCCCGTTTGCAAGGCCACCGTGGAGATGAAACCGGATGAGAGCGGATTGAAGTGCGTTCAATGTCACCGCGTCTATCCGATTCGGGACGACATACCGGTGATGCTGATCGACGAAGCCAAGATCGAGGAATGAGCGTCCTGGAAACTTTACCGCGGGGGGGCCGCGTGGCCATTATCCGGCTGCGGTCTCTCGGCGACTGCGTGCTCACCACTCCCGCCCTCGCGATTCTAAAGCAGTTCCGGCCCGACCTCCAGGTTGCCATCATGGTCGAAGATCGCTTCCGCGAAATCTTCGAAAGCCATCCGGATCTCGACGAAATTCTTCCCGCGCGCATCCGGCCGTTGCGGCGCTTCCGCCCGCAGCTTTGCCTGAATTTCCACGGTGGGCCGCGCAGTGCGTGGATGACGGCGCTATCCGGCGCGCGCGCCCGCGCCGGATTCGGCCATTATCGGCATCAGTTTGCGTATAACGTGCGCATTCCGCGCGCGCAGCAGATCCTGGGTATCACGCGCAAGGTGCACACGGCGGAACATCTCGCTTCGGCCATGTTTTATTTGGGAGCGCCAGTGGGAGAGGTGCCGCGCGCAAAACTGGTGGCGCCTAATAGCGAGCATCAAGGAGTTGTCGCGATTCATCCCTTTGCCACTCAGCCCGGGAAGGCGTGGCCGCTTGAGCGCTTCGCCGAATTAGCGCATCGGCTCGAAGCTTCGGGCGCGCAAGTGGTCATAATCGGCTCCGCCGCCGACGATTTTTCGCTCTTCCATCAGTTCCAGGCTCTCCGGGGCGCGCCGCTCCCGGCGGTGGCATCTCTCGTCGCCTCGGCATCGCTGTTCGCGGGCAACGACTCCGGCCCCGCTCACATGGCCGCGGCTTTCGGATCCCCGTCAGTAGTGTTGTTCGGCACGTCGGACCCGGAAATTTGGGGGCCGTGGCGCGCGCCCGCCGAAGTTCTCACCGCTCCCGGGGGCATTCACTCCATCCGCACGGAGCAGGTTTTGGAGGCCGTATCGCGCCTTGCTCTATCAGCGGGCCGCCGCTGGGGAGTGCCCGTATGA
Organism: Bryobacteraceae bacterium; assembly: GCA_030041985.1. Classification (GTDB taxonomy): domain Bacteria; phylum Acidobacteriota; class Terriglobia; order Bryobacterales; family Bryobacteraceae; genus PSRJ01. Next base: position 3,829 of record JASIAM010000319.1, read on the forward strand.
AGGAACTCGTGCGGTTGCTCAGCTATGCGCGCCGTTACTGGCCCCACTTGCTGGCTTCCACGATCCTAATGGCGATCACCGGCGCCGCGCAGGGTTTGATGGCCTTACTCACCAAACCCATTTTCGATAAGGTGCTCAACCCCAATGCCGGCGCAGGTCCCATTCCTCTGCTGCCCCACCCGATTCTTCACCACCAGCTCTATCTCGACCAAATTGTGCCCCTGCATAACCGCACAGTTTGGACACTGGTCGGTTTTGCCATCGTAGCCGTGTTCCTCATCAAAGGGGCCTGCGACTATCTCGGAAACTACCTCATTAGCTACGCCGGCTATTCTTCCGTGACAGACCTGCGCAACGCGGTGTTCGACAAAATTCTGCGGCACGGCCCCACTTTCTTCGAAGCCCATTCCACGGGCCAACTCATGTCGTCGATCATGAACGACGTGGATCGCGTGCA
>JASIAM010000320.1 GCA_030041985.1 Bryobacteraceae bacterium
CGGAAGCACTGAAAGGAAACAGATGCAAAGCCGCGGCTGGGAAACCAGCCGCAGTTCCTTCTTAACTACTATAGCCTTTCGTTTTCTGCGAATCAATGATCGCTTAAAGGATGTTATTATCTGATTTCTGTCTGGCGGGTGCCAGGGACGTTTCATGGCGTCCCGGACGGCTGCCGGCCTGGTTGCCACCCAAGCCGGCAAATCCAATCCGTTTGTCCGGTTCCATAAGAAGCGGAAGAGATAAGGCGACAGAGACGAAAACCGGGGCCGAAAAACCAGCCCCGGTTCGCCTCCTAAACTATACCCTTTGCTGACCTCCGAAGCAATCAGAACGTGAAGCGGGCGATCAACTGTCCGCTCCGGGGCTGGGCAGCGTCGGTGGATCCGGCTCCTCCGTTCACCCAATTTACAAATCCGAAGCCACTAGATAACAGGCCAGTCTGGGTAGTGGCGGGATTGGAGGTCTGGTAGGTGTTGCCATAAGCGGGCTTGGTCGCCGGATTCACGGCCGAAAGGCCTGCCAGAGCGTTGGGCCCCGAATCCGCCGGGAGAGCGTAGAACAGACGGTTGAAGATGTTATAGAACTCAGCGCGAATCTGGAGCGAGAAACGCTCATTGATGCGGAAGACGCGGCCGACGCCGAGCGATTCGGCGGGCTGCCGCTGCCAGCGGAAGTTGTTGTAGTAGGGAGCGGAGGAGCCGAATGTGCCAGACGGGGCGTCGGCCCAAGCGTTGGGATTTAGCACAAGCTGCGTGGTCGGGTCGAAGTGGGAATTGGGATTGACCAGGAAGAGCGGCTGGCCGGGAACGCGGTTATAGAACGTGGTGCCGCCGCCCCAGGTTGCAGGGTTGTTGTTGGGGCCCACCCCCAATTCGGACAGAAGGTTGTTGTTGGAAGCCGGTGTCCGGATTAGGATGCCGCTTTGGTAGCGGAGCACACCGCTGAAGGTCCAGTCGCGCGTGAACCACGATAAGGCATGGAAGCCAGCCCCGGAGTGTTGCCACTTGGGTGTGATGTAGCTGAAGGCAATGATCAGCTCCTGTGGAATATCGAAGCCGGAAAGCTGTTTGTCGAGGGCGGGGTTGAAAATGTCATTAATGAGTGGGGCGTCCGGAGTCAGATAAGAGGTGTTGGAATTGAGGCCATTGGTGAGTTCCTTCTGGAAGGTATAGGCGACCTGAGTACTGAGCCCGTGCGACAAACGCTTGGTAAATTTCGCCTGGAGCGAGTTGTACCAGGTATCTCCCAGCGGCGGTCCTAAGAAGGGCGGAATGCCGTTATACCACTGCGGATAGGGAACCAATGCGGCAATCAGTGGCTCGGTGGCAGGGAAGCCCGGGTACACGCTATTGGGATTTGCCAGATAGGGGAAGCGGGCGATCACGGACGGAGAATTGATCGGAGTGAGCAAAAGATTTGCATCGCCCGCGTTTTGGACATTGAGTCCGTATTGCGATAACAATGTCTGGGGCGAAACACCGTTGTAGTTCAACGTGGCGAGCAGAGGCGCTGTCCACCAGGCGCCACGATTGCCTACATAAGAGACATCCAGCACAGCGTTTGGAAAAAGCTCGCGCTGGATACCGATGCTCCATTCAAAGATCCGGGGCGGCCGGGCGGCGTTAGGAGCAATCGAGATGAACGGCGAGCTTGGAGGCACCACACCGGAAGAAGTGACTGGAGGATATTCGGGAGTGGTGAGAAACGTATTGAATGTGAGAGCTGGATTGCCATAGACGTTGCCGGCAGCGTACGGATCTCCGTACTTGAGGGTGGCAGCGGACAATCCGTAACCCGGGGGCTGAAGCGATAGAAAGTCCGGGACACTGACATTCAATCCGGCCTGATCGGCGGCGGCGGCATAACTGATCGCGCCGCCCGCGCGGAATACGGTTTTGGGAGTCACTTGGTAAGCCACGCCCAAGTGAGGTCCGATCGCGAAGGGGTAAGGCGGGGCATAGGTGCAGTGACAGGTAGCTCCGTATTCAATGGTTCCGATGCGTCCGCCCAGTAGCGGATTAGGGGCATCGAAGTCGGCATTCTGCATACGGCCGTGTTCTTCACTCCAGAGGCTTTCATAATCCCACCGCAGACCGAGTTCCAGGGTCAGTTTGCGAGTGGCTTTCCAATTGTCCTGAAGATAAATCGAATAGGCGTGCATCCCCAGTCGGGTGCCCTCGGAAGGTGGGGCGACCTGAAGCCCATCGGCGGCTCCCAGGAGGAAGCTGGCATAGCCGAGTCCGCTACTGGCGGTGTTTGCGAAAGGTTGTCCGAACTGCCACGGATCGGAAGTTTCCACTTGAGAGAACTCAAATTCTCCATTGGCGCGGCTGGAAGTAATCGTTGGCGTCCCCTCAAATAAGGCCGTGGCGCCTAACTTCAGGGTGTGGTTTCCCTTGATCCAGGTCGTGTTGGCGTTGAAGGTCGGCTTGATGTCCTCTTCGAAGGGCGCTTCGAAGAAGGATGCCGTGCTCGCGTTAAAAGGGAACGGTCCACCGCCGCTGAAGCCGGCCGGCAGATAGGAGGAAGCGGCAGCATTGAGACCTGAGAGATACGGGAAGTTTTGGCCGGGGAAGGGAACGCCATCCGGGTAGAGCGCGGATTGGCTGAAGGAGGGGTTGACCGAAGGATTCGTGGTGTGCATCAATCCGGCGCCCAGATGTAGCAGCAGAGTAGGCGTGATGGTCTCATCGAAGTTCACGCGGACTGTTTGCGCCAGGGCATTTTGGGGTATGACGGTGGTAAACGGCTGAGGGAAACCGTTGGTTTGCGGCGAGTACGTTTTGGTCGCCGAATAGAATGCGGATAGCTTGGTGGTGGGACCGATTAACTCGTCGAACTTCATCGAAGGAATAGTCGTATGGCGATAGTCCGCATACCCTGGCACGTTGTAGTTGAGGAAAGGCGAGGCGTTATTGGGCAAGGGAAAATAGTTCTGAATGAGCAGAGCGGTGGGATCCAGTCTGCTGAGCGGAATGGTGTTGTTCGGGAATGGAGTCTCTACTACCGCACCGCTTACAGTGCGGCGCGTCGAGGGATCGAAGATCTCGTCCGGACAAACGAGCTGGCCTGCCGGATCGGGCCCGTTGCAACCCAAAAAGGCGGCTTCGTTAGCGGAAAAATTGCCGGTTCGCTCTGCCGGCGTGGGAACCTGCGACACACTGTTGGTGGTGAAGTTATCTTGACGGAACTGCTCAAAGCTGACGAAGAAAAATGTTTTGTCTTTGCCGTTGTAGACTCTGGGGATGAAGATTGGTCCGCCGAAAGTGACTCCGAAGTCGTTCTGGATAATCGGATTGCGAACGTGCTGTCCTTCCAGTGCCGCGTTGGTGGCGCCGGCGTCGGTGAAGGGAGTACCGGCATTGAGGACTGTATTGACAAAGTAATCGAATCCACTACCGTGGAACTGGTTGGTGCCGGATTTCATGGTGTAGTTAATGTAACCGCCACCGGCTTGGCCGTATTCAGCGGCGTAGTTACTGGTTTGGATGGTCACTTCCTGGATCGCATCCGCGCCCGCCTGATTGATCTGTGTCAGTTGTTTCCAGAAACCATTGCTGGCATCCTGACCCTCGATGTTAATGGTCTGGGAACTGGAGGGCATGCCGTTGACGCGCAAAGTATTGTCGCTTGCGAAATCAGTTCCTGGCAGCAGTTGGAGAGAGGCCAGAGGGTTTCTGATATTGCCCAAGCCGCTGGTATTCCCAAAACCGGAAGGCGCGCCGCTGAGCGTGAGAATGGGAAGGTCTTCCAGGCTTTCGGTAGGGACCTGATAGCTCACTTCGGTGCTTTCTGTCTTGAGCATGGGCGATTCGGCAGTGACCAGCACGGACTCACTGGCGGCGCCAACCTCAAGCACCGGGTCAACGCGATAAATGCCGTACGCTTCGACCATGATGCCCGAACGAAGGTACCTTTTGAATCCGGAAACAGATACTGACAACTCGTAAGTGCCAATAGGTAATTGGCCGATGGTGTAGTTACCGGTGCCCGAAGAAGCAGCTTGATAAACGGCGCCTGTGGCCGTGTTGGTGGCTTGGACGGGAGCGTTGGCGATCACAGCTCCTGCCGGGTCAGTGATGGTGCCGGTAATCGTGCCGAGGTTTGTCTGGGCAAACACGGCGCTAATACAAACGAGGAAAAGTACAAGCAACCGAGGACGCACGAAACTTCCCTCCTGATAAGTTCAGGCCTTTTGCTTGGGGGAGCACAGAACGTAAGTGGGACTATTTCACATACACTGATGCCGTTTCAAAACTGCATGCAAACCCCGTAGAAGCAATACCCGACCTAGTAATTCTCCAGGTGGGAGGAGTATATCCAAGGTGAATGCGAGGGTCAAGGGAGCGGGCGGGGAGCGATTCCAAATTTGACGGTGTTTTGATCGGAGTTAAGGCTGGCGGTGTTAGAAAGTGCGAAGGCGCCGGCCCAGGAGGGTGCGGAGAGGGTTGATGCGGGCATCGCTTCCGGTCAGAAGACCATCGGGGAACTTACGATAGGCGAGAATATCGCGGTAAGTGGCGGGAGAGACGATGGAGTTCAGCCCCAGTCCGGCAAGATACTGAAGGCGCAGATTGATATCTTCATTAATGGCGGCGCCTGCCAGGAGAGGTTTGAGATCGCTGGCGCGGCCGGCGTAGGTGGCAAGCAATCCCGCTCCCGAATGGAACTCGACTTCGGCGAGCGACGCCCGGACGGCAGCATAATCGGGCTGGCTGAGGCGGCGCTCGAGGGCATCCACATCGATGGGGCCGCCATCCGGGCGGGCCACAAGCACCAAATCGTAGCCATCGCCATTGAAGTAATTGCTCCAGACGGTTGCGTTGGGGAAGACGCTGAAGAAAGTAGCCATCTCGGTTTTTACCGTTTCTTCATCGCTGTCATAGATGGGCAGCCATTGGGCGATAACACCGCCGGGATTGAGGTGGGCTTTCTCTAACTCGAAAAACTCCCTGGAGTAGAGCGTGGAAGTACCTTTTACCCAGGGATGAATGGGATCGGTAGTGATGATGTCGGACTTATCGGGAGTGGTGAAGATATAATGGCGGGCATCGTCGTAAACCATCTGCGTGCGGGGGTCGTGTAACACGCGATAATTCTGTTTCCCGAAAAACTCATCGGAGGCAGGCGGAATCAAGCTTTCCAATTCACAAATGACAAGACGGCGCACTTCCGGGTAGGGAACGAAAGATCCGGCAGTGACTCCGGCGCCGAAACCGATTACCAGGACCGAGCGTGGCGCAGGATGTAGCAAGGCTGGAATGTGACCCATCATGCGCTGCAGACGCATATCCAGAGGGGCGGTGGAAGCCTCGGATTTGCCGCTGACAAAGAAGAAACGCTGGTCGCCCCGTTGGGTGATGGCGACCGACGAGTTAAGCCCCTCGCCCACGAACAAAGGCTCGGCGGGACGGAGAGAGGCTACATCCAGGCCACGCAGCATGGGGGCGACACGGCGGCCGTAAGCGACCACCTGCCAGGACATGGGGGAAACGGTTGTGGAGAGACCGCAGACGAGCAGGGCAAAGGTGGCCATGGTGGCCATGGCGGCGAGCGGGCGAGGGTGTCTCCGCGTAGTCACTGCCGCGCCCGTGAGCGCTGCCAGAGCGCTCGCCGCTGCCAGCCAGATTAGAAGCTGTTGCGATCCGCGCGTGCCGATCGCGGGAATCAGCAAAAGGCTGAACGCCAGCGCGCCCAGGATGGAGCCGGCGGTATTGGCGGCGTAAACCTCTCCAGCGAGCCGGGAGGGATCTTCGCCTTCGGCAGCAGCGCCAGCCAGAGCCAAGGGAAAGCTCGCGCCCCACAGCAGGGTGGGAAGCAGGATAGCGCGCATACAGCGTGTCAAATCGAGATCGAAGGTGAACCAAGGATTAGTGGAGAGCCAGGGATCGACCGGCCAGTAGGGCAGGGAATCAGCGATGGAGAAAGCTGTCCAGGCGATGGTTGCGGCCAGAAGGATCTGGCAGGCGGCGAGCGCCAATCGCGGGTTGCCGGCACGCCGCGCCAGAAGCGACCCTCCACTGCTGCCCGCCCAGAGGCCAATGAGAAAGACCGCGAGGATGATGGAGAAGGTGTAGACGGTTGCCCCCAGCAGCAGCGAGAGCAGGCGTGTCCAGACGACCTCCGCGCCGAGGGCGGTGAGTCCCGATAGTGCGATGGCAAGGTAGATGAGCGGTGTTCCGGGCGCCCGGTTCTTAGCTTGGGGTAGTAGCGGCTCACGCGGTAGCGTCTGCTTCGAGAACGCTGCTAGAGAGAGCGCCCCGAGCGCCACGCCCGCGTTGAGGACAGCGGCTACGTAAGTGGAGACCGCCATATCGTAGACGCGCAGCAGGTAAAAGCCCGCGCCGAGACAGCCGATCACGGCTCCAGCGACGTTGGCGCTATACAGCAGGCCCACGCGCGAAACTCCCACGGGAGTGGTTTCGAACGTGCGGGCGAGGGCAGGGAACGAAGCGCCCATGAGCACTGTGGGCGGTAGCAGACACAGGGCCGCTACCACGCCGCGGAGAATTACACCCAGTAATCCGGTAGTTGCGCCCGCAAGGTAAATGCGCCCGGCTAGGGGAATGCCAAACAGTGCGATGATACCAAACGCGCCGATTCCCGCTTCGAGCAGCGCATATATGCGCATGGGAGGCCAGCGGGCGCCCCGGTGTGAGGCGAGGAAATGCGGGAGGGCGACGCTGCCCAAGCAGAGGCCGCCCATGTATGCGGCTAGCAGCAGCCCCAAAGAAATCGCGGAGGACCCGATGACCAGTTGCAACAACTGAAACCACACGATCTCGTAGATGAGGGCCGCGCAGCCGCTCGCCCCAAACAACAACAGGTAGAGTAGGAGGTGGGGAGATGCGGCTGGTCCAGTGTCTGTTTGCGGAGGGCCGGGCTCGGTTGCGACAGGGGGCGCGCCCTGCGGCCGGCCGGCTACTGAGGCACGCCTGGACATCTCGTCAATAGCTTAGTACAGATGGGGCGAGGGCTAGGGGTGCGCGTGAATTCAGCCGGTGGCGCCGCCCTGTGTAAAACCTGCGCGGAACCGCACTGAATCGGCTACAATACATGTGAAGGAGGCCGTATGGTACCCGTAGGCATTCAGACCGCTGGTATTGGAGGTCTGGGCTTTCAGGAATTACTGCTGATCGTGCTCGCGGCGGTTGTGCTGTTTGGTGGCAAGAAGATGGCGGATCTGGGGAAAGGGTTGGGCGAAGGAATCCGCAATTTCAAGAGTGCCCTCAAAGGCGATGAGGAGTCGGCAGCGGAAGTGAAGAAGGACGAAGTCGAAGCGAAGAGGTAAGCAGCTTCCGGAACCAGTCCGCAAGTTGGTCTCGGTTCAACGGCTCTCCAAGATTTCCCACCCAAGCAAAAGAACCCCGCGAGCCAGGCGGCTTTCGCGGGGTTTTCGTTTTCCGTTAGCCGGTTACTTTTTCTTAGGGGGGACAATCGCGTCTTTAGCCGACTTGGCAACGCGGAATTTCACGACCTTTTTAGCCGGAATTTTGATGGCTTCGCCGGTCGCCGGATTGCGTCCCATGCGGGCTTTGCGATCCTGGCGCACCAGCCGGCCGATACCGGGCAGGACGAACATTCCGTTCTTCTTTACTTCCGCTACCGCCATGCTGGAAAGTTCATCCAGAAGCGCGCGCGCCGTCTTATTGTTCACTTCGCACTTTTCAGCCAAAGATCGCACCAGTTGCGTCTGCGTCATTCTTTGAGTCGCCATGCTTCTCCTTAAGATTCTCCCGTAGACATTGGATTGCGGGCAGGATGACGTCGGGCCACCCACGCCCCAGCATCGTCGAACAAGCGGGACGCATCGTCCGGGGGTACGCGCGCCTCAGTTCGAATTCAATGATAAGTGAAGGCCCTGATGATGTAAAGAGAAATGCGTGCGAAAGGGCCATTTTTCTTGGCGTTTTTGCGGAGGCCGTGTTGGAAGCCCCATTTCAGCGGGGTTTGGCGGACTACGAGCCAAGGGACCATTGGAAATTGCCAGTTGGGAGTGCATGCGGGCCTATAGCCGGCGATTGCGAGGACAGGGAACGGTTGGGTTACTCTGAGGCATGGCCACCGAACGCGCTGCCAAAACGCAGAATGGAGAGTTCCGGCGGGGGCTGGGGCTGTTCGATTCGACCATGCTGGTGGCCGGGTCGATGATCGGCAGCGGCATCTTTATTGTTTCGGCGGAAATGGGCCGGGAACTGGGAAGCGCCGGGTGGCTGCTGGTATCGTGGCTGGTCACGGGGGCGCTCACGCTGGCCGCGGCATTGTCTTATGGGGAACTGGCCGCAATGATGCCGCGGGCCGGCGGGCAGTACGTCTATCTGCGCGAATCCTTTTCTCCCCTATGGGGATTTCTCTACGGCTGGACCTTATTTCTGGTGATTCAGACCGGCACGATTGCCGCCGTGGGGATCGGGTTTGCGCGGTACCTGGGGGTATGGTGGCCGCGCATTTCGGAAAGCAACTATCTGATCGCCCCGATCCATGTTTCGAGAGGGTACGCCATCTCGTTATCCACCGCGCAACTGGTGAGCGCGCTGGTAATCCTGCTGCTCACCTGGACCAACGCGCGCGGCATTCAATACGGCAAGAGTGTACAGAATGTGTTCACGTGCGCCAAGATCGGGGCGCTGGCAGGGGTGATCGGGATCGGGCTGTTCGGAGGCGGGAACAGCGAAGCCTTGCGTGCCAATTTTGCGCATCCGTTCACGGCGGCGGGTTACACGCCCGTGGTGGCCAGCCTCACTCCCGAAACCGGTTTCGGACTGCTGGTGGCCATGTGCGTAGCGCAGATCGGCTCGCTGTTTTCGGCCGACGCCTGGAATAACATCACCTTCACCGCGGGAGAGGTCCGCAACCCGCGCCGCGATGTGCCGCTATCTCTGGCTTTGGGCACCTTTATCGTAATTGGTCTGTACACGCTGGCCAATGTAGCGTACCTGGTGGTACTGCCGTTATCCGGAGTGCAGCACGCCGTGTCGGACAGGGTGGCTGGGGCGATGCTCGCCGCGGTATTCCCCTCGGCGGGCGCGCGGCTGATGGCGATTGCCATTTTGATATCGACCTTCGGCTGCGTGAATGGAATGGTGCTGGCGGGGGCGCGCGCTTATTACGCGATGGCCCGCGACGGGCTGTTCTTCCGCGGAGCGGCGCGCTTAAACCAGGCACATGTGCCCGGCTTCGCGCTGGTTCTCCAAGGCGTCTGGACGGTATTTCTGATGCTGATCCGGACTTTCGACCCGTCCACGGGCCAGTTTGGAAATCTGTACAGCAACCTGCTGGACTACGTGATTTCCGCGGCCCTGATTTTTTATATCCTGACGATTGCGGGCGTGTTCGTGCTGCGGTATCGCGCACCGTCCGTAGAGAGGCCCTACCGCGCGTTTGGCTATCCGATTGTGCCCGGGCTGTACATCGCCGCGGCGTGTATCATTCTGGTGATTCTGTTCCGCTACCGCGCCTCGACCACATTTCCCGGCTTGGTGATCGTGCTGATCGGCGTGCCGGTGTTCGTAGCTTTTCGCGCGCGGGCAAGGAGGATATCTGGCAATGCCGGTTGAGGTGCGCTGGCCCGAGATTGCGATCCGCCTTGGTTGCGCTTTTGCCGCCAGCGGGTTGATTGGGCTGAACCGTAGCGAACGTGGTCATGCCGCGGGGTTGCGAACATCGATTCTGGTTTGCCTCGCTGCTTGCGTCGCGATGGTCCAGGTCAACTTGCTTCTGCCTTTGGCGGGGAGATCACCCAATTCATTTGTGATGAATGACCTGATGCGCCTGCCGCTCGGCATCCTGTCGGGAATGGGGTTCATTGGCGCGGGGGCGATTGTGCGGCGGGACGATCTCGTCGCCGGGGTCACTACGGCGGCGACGCTGTGGCTGCTGACGGTGATCGGCTTGTGCTTCGGCGGTGGCCAGGTGGCGCTTGGATGGGTGGGTACGGTATTGGCGATCATCGTTTTATCCGGGCTGAAGCTGATCGAGCAGCGGATGACGCAGGCGCGCGAGGGCACGCTGTTTATCGTGACGGACGCTTCTGGTCCCAATGAAGAGGATATCCGCACCATTCTCGGGAATGACGGCTTTCAGATCGAGTCCTGTGGCCTGGCAGCCCGCGAGGATGAGCCGCGCACGGAACTGAAGTGCGAGTTGCGTTGGCGGTCGAAGATCGGCGATACCAAAATCCCGGAACCCATTAGCCTGCTGCGGGCACGCCCGGGCGTGGTTCGGCTGGAGTGGTCCCCTAAGCCGCACTGACCCCGGGTTAGCGCGATGACCGAAGCCATTGTATACTCCCATCGTATGCGTACGTGTGGTTTGCTGTTTTGCGTGGCTCTTTTGGTGACGCCTGTTTTCGCCGAAAGCGGGCGGGGCGCGCTGGCCGGGACGGTGGTTGATCCGGCAGGCGAGATGGTCAACGATGCTCCCGTGCAGGCCAAAAGCCTGGAGACGGGACAGGTATACAAAACTAACCGGACACCGGGAGGCAAGTTTGTGCTCGAGGACCTGCCGGCGGGCGCCTACGACGTATCGGTGTCCATTCCGGGACTTACTGCGTACCAGCGGAAAGGCGTGATGGTGGCGGCGCTCCAGACGGCGCAGCTCGAGATTCGCCTGGAGTACAGCTCGCAACTGAGCACTCTGGGGGAAGATCCGCGATCGCTAGCGGCCGATGCGCGAAGGCACACTCCGCCGGCGGGGCCCGCGCCGCGCACCACGGAGGGCAAGCCTGACTTATCGGGAGTCTGGTGGTCGCCGAGGGATGTCGATCCGGGAAAGCCGGAATTTCTGCCGCAGGCGCTCGCCATCGCGCGGCAGAGGATGGCTAATAATCGAGTGGACAGTCCGCAATCGCACTGCCTGCCGGGCGCCGTGCTGCGGCTGGGTCCGGTTTACGAGCTCGTCCAAAGCCGCGATTTTCTGGTCGAAATTTCCGATGATGATTATCCGGGATTTCACCAGATTTATCTGGATGGCCGGGGCCATCCGAAGGACTTGAATCCGGCGTGGTACGGCCATTCGATCGGCCACTGGGAGGGCGATGTGCTGGTGGTGGACCGGGTGGGGTTTGACGGCCGGGTCTGGCTGGATCAGGGCGGGCGGCCGCATTCGCCCAAACTGCATATCATTGAGCGCTATCGCCGGCCCGATCTGGGCCATCTGGAAACCACCATAACGGTGGAGGATCCGGGTATCTTAGCGAAGCCCTATACGATGGTCCGCATGTCAGAGCTTGCGCCCACCGAAGAGATCCACGAATTCATCTGCAACGAGGACGAGAAAGACGTGTCGCACTTCGTGGCGAAGTGAGAGTTGGCAGGCGAAAGCGCCCTTGGCGGAAGCGCCTGCCCCACTCGACTACTTCGACTGGCCGGTTTCTTTGGCCAGGCGCACGCGCGCGTTTTCCAGTTTCCGGGTAATCTTGGAAACGTCTTCAGGGTCGTTGTCGGAAGGCGCGCCCGCCCGGTAGCGCTGCAGGGACGTTTGCCACTGGGTGATGGCTTCGTTGGTCTTGCCGACTTTGAGATACAGGTCTCCCAGGTGGTCATGCACCGTCGGGTCAGTGCCCATCTTCGCCACGGCGCGCAGCAGGGGGCTTTCTGCCTCGGCATATCTTCCTTGCTGGTAATACACCCAACCGAGGCTGTCTAAGAAAGCGGCGTTATCGGGTTCGATTTCAAGGGCCCGCTGGATCATCTTGGACGCTTCGTCGAGCTTGAGTCCACGGTTGGCCAGCATGTAACCGAGGTAATTGAGGGCCTCGGCGTTGTCCGAATTAATGGCCAGCACCTTGCGAAACTCAGCTTCCGCAAGATCGTACTTCTTCTGGCGCTCATACATGGCGCCGCGCTGGAACAGCACGACCTCTTTATCGGAGTCTTCCGTGGACAACTTTTCCGCTTCGTCCAGCACCTTGGCTTCTTCGGAATACTTCTTTCCGGTTTCGTAGAGGCGCGCCAACGCGAGCAGCGTATCGCGGTCACGGTCTGTTTTGAGAAGGCCACGAACTTCCGCAGCGGCTTCGTCTGTTTTGCCCCGATCCGCTAATACCTGGGCATGCTCCAAGACGACCATGCGCTCGTTGGGGGATTTCTTTAGCGCGGCGTCGGCTTCCTTCTGCGCGGTATCGAGATCCTTAGATTCACGATAAGTTTCGATGATCTCCACCGTTACTCGGGACCCAGACTGGCCATTCAGATTGGCAATTTGACGGAAAGAATCGAGTGCCTGCGAATATTGGCCGGCATCGCGCTGGAGCGACCCCAGTTCGAACAGAAGCATGGCGCGGGCTTGGGCATCCTGCGGGTTATAGTTGCGGCGGGCGGTTTTTTGGAGGATGTCATTCAGGGTGTTGATCGCCTGGTCGTTTTTGCCCTCGGCCGCCAGTAGCATTACCTGGCCGGAAAATAATACGTCAATATCGTCCGGGTCGAGTTCCAGAGCTTTATTTAAAGCCTCTTGCGCTTTGGGGTAATCGTGCTTGGCGCGATAGATCTCGCTTATCCGCAGCGGATAGCTGGAATCTTTCGGATTGTCCTTGGCGAGATCGCCATAGCTCACCAAAGCCTTATCGTAATCGCCGGCGTAGAACTGCGCTTCGGCCAGTTCGCGCACCAGCCGCCGGTCGTCCGGCGCCGAGCCTACTGCGCGCTCGAGCACCGCCGCAGCGTTTTTGTAATCCTTCTGGTTTTCATAAGCCATGGCCAGCGCCACCAGCGTGTTTTCGCTGGGGTTCTTATCGGTGGCAGCCTTTAGTTTCTCGATGGCTTTCTGGGTATCTCCCAATTCGGCGTATAGTCCGGCGAGTCCGGTCAGCGCGTCCTCGTTATCGGGATCAATCTTCAGGGCGTTGTTGTACGCCTTTTCGGCGTTCGGAGAATCGGTGGCTAAGCGGTACAGCCTGCCGAGCATCACCCAGCTCTCGGTGTCCTTGGGATCCTTCTCGGTGATCTTTTGGTATTGCTCAGTCGCCCGCCGCAGCATGTCCTGGTTGACGCGGCCCTGCTGGGCATCGCCGAGCATGCGCGTATAGATGCGGCCCAACATCCGGCGAGCCCCAAGATTATCGGGGTTCTGCGACAACAAGTCTTCAGCCTGCTGCACCGCATCACGCAGCCGTCCCGTCTGGATGTATACGTCAGTAAGCTCTTCGAGCACAATATCCGAGGTGGGATCTGCCTTTAAAGCCTCCTGGTAATGTTGGATAGACTTGCTGACGTAATCGGTGCTCTTGCCGTTATCGCTCCCGGCTAACTCCGCGTATAGCCGACCCATGGCAAAGTTGTAATATGCACCGGATTTATCGGCTGGCGCAGTGGGGGTGGTTTTGGGCGTCTGCGCGAAGGAAACGCAGCCCAATCCAACGAGGAGGAAAAGCGTGCTGGCTGAGCGAATCATGCTGTCTACTTTCTTTCGACCGGGTGGGTGGCCCGGAGAGGGTCGAAGATTTAACAGTTTCATTGTATAACGGCGGGTCTGATTGCAAGTGGAAGTGAACGCACCCACCACCAACTGCCCCAGCGGCCCTTTATCCGAAGACGCAGCGGAATTGCCCCTGGTTGCCATAGCCGGGCCAACCGGATCGGGAAAGAGCGGCCTGGCGTTGGCGGTGGCTGAAAAGTTTGGCGGCGAGGTGGTAAATTGCGATTCCCTGCAGGTCTACCGGCACTTTGACGTGGGCACGGCGAAGCTTTCGCCCGTGGAACGCCGCGGGATTGCACATCATCTTATCGATGCTGTGAACCCCGACGAAGTATTTACCGCAGGCGACTACGCCCGCCAGGCACGCGCCGTGCTCGCGGAAGTTTCGAAGCGCGGCAGGCTGCCGGTGGTCGCGGGGGGCACGGGCTTTTATTTGCGCGCGCTACTCGATGGCCTATTCACCGGGCCGTCTCGCGACCAAGCGCTCCGCGACCGGCTGGCAGCGCGGGAACGGCTGCGCCCGGGCAGCCTCTATCGTATTTTGCAGCGTCTGGACCCGGATGCCGCGCGCAACATGCATGCGCATGATGTGCCCAAAGTGATGCGCGCGCTGGAGGTTTGCTTGCTCACGCGGCGTCCCGTGAGCGAGTTGTTCCACACCGGGCGCGATGCCCTACGCGGCTACCGCGCCTTGAAGATCGGATTGGCGCCTGCGCGCGAATTGCTGTACGAGCGGCTCGATGAGCGCTGCCGGCGGATGTTTGCAGGCGGTTTGATCGAGGAAGCGCAACGGATTCTCGATCTGGGCTTTCCCGCACATTCCAAACCCTTCGAATCGCACGGATATAAGCAGGCATTGCAGGTGCTGCGGGGCGAGCTGACGCTAAAGGAGGCTATCTTTTATGCGCAGCGCAACACGCGCCGCTACGCCAAACGGCAGATGACCTGGTTTCGTCAGGAGGCGGAGCTGGTGTGGTTGCACGGTTTTGGGGAGGAGCCGCAGGTTCGCGCGGAGGCGCTCGAATTGGTGCGGAAATTCTTGACGGAGTGAAGGCGCAAGGAATCCTGAGCTGTGATGGCCTGAGCGCTGTTTTCGCGGACTGACCGGCGGCACGCCCTCACGGCACGTCCCGCCGATCCATTCGGCGTCCGTGATTTTCAGACATTCCCGGCAGTCGAGTTGACAACCACATCCGTTTTCGTGCAATCTCGTAATCGTGCGCCACAGGCGCCGGCGGGTTCGCGCGAAGGGCTAAGCCCACTGTAAGAATCATCCAAGGGCACGTCTCACGACTCCGTGCTGCCTGATTGCGAACCGCAGGCACAAGCAGGGAGGTCGTTATGACGTCGCACCAATTACCTGAGCGCGCGAATCTTGAGCAGCTCAAAAAGCAAGCCAAATCCTTACTTCGCGCAGCGCGCGAGAAAGATCCCGACGCGCTGCAGCGGTTTCGCATTCTACCCGCTGTGAACAGGGCTGAACCTGATGCGTCGGGTCTCGCGCTGCACGATGCTCAATCCGTGATTGCGCGGGAATACGGATTCAAGTCATGGAATGAAATGCGTGATCACGTGGAAGAGAGCTCGCTGTCATTTGACGCAGCGGTTGAGGAATTCCTGCGCTGTGCTACCGGCGGGGCCCAGCCTCGTGCGTCACGCTTGCTGGAGCGGTTCCCGGCCATTGTCCATGCGAGTCTGTACACGGAGCTGGTGCTGGGTGATGCCGAGGCAGTCGAGGCCCGGTTGGCGAAGAATCCCGAAGCTGCGCTGCAGCCGGGCGGAGTGCAGAACTGGGAGCCGATCCTGTATGTTTGCCACACGTGCATGAATCAGGGCGCGCCCGAACGGGCAGACGGCCTGGTGGCGATCGCGCGCGCGTTGCTGGCGCGGCACGCGAATCCAAATGCCGAATATCACTGGGACTGGCACCGCGAGCTGCCCCGCACGGTTCTGTGGGGCGCGCTGTGCGCGGTCAACCATCTGCCGCTGGCGAAGGCGCTGCTCGAAGGCGGGGCGAATCCGACAGATGGCGTCTCGATCCACATTACGGCGGGATCCGGCATGATCGCTGAGCTGGATTTGTTGCATCGCTTTGGTGTCAACGTGAACGGAATTCCAGGAGGAGTGCCGCCGCTGCGTTACATCCTCAGTTGGGCGTACAACTCGCCCGCCCGCACGGCGGGGATTCGCTGGCTGCTCGATCGTGGCGCGGACGTAAACCTGGCGTGGAGCGAGCCGGGTGACGCACCGATTCATGTGGCAGCGCAGCGATGGGATGTACCCATGCTTGAGCTCCTTGTGCAGCACGGCGCGGACATTCATCTGCGGCGGGCAGATGGCCGCACCCCGTACACGATTGCCGCGCTCTGCGGCAACAAGGAGATTACGTCCTGGCTGCTGGCGCATGGAGCCAAGGACGAGCTTTCGCCGCTGGAGCGTTTTGTCGCTGCCTGCTCGCGGGGCGACGGGGCAGAGGCGGAGGCTACAGTGCGGGCACATCCGGGACTGCGCGCCCAACTCAGCCGCGAAGATCACCTTTTGATGCACGTGCCTGCCGAGCGGGGAGACGCCGCAGTGCTCGAAACGATGCTCGCCTCGGGCTTTGACCCAAATGTAAAGGACCAGGATGGAGTTACGCCATTGCATCGGGCTGCGATGGCCGGACAAGCCGAAGCCGTGCGGGTGCTGATCTCGTACGGCGCGTCAGTCAACGCGGCCGACGGTATGTTTTCCGGCTCACCGCTGCTATGGGCATCGCACGCGTGGAACCATCGCCGCGATGTCCGCGGCTATGTCGAGGTCGCGCGGCTGCTAATTGGTGCCGGTGCCTCGCGCGAATGGATTCCGCCGGAAAAGATGCCCGATCCCGAAGCCGCGCAGGAGGAATTGGCGGGGTTAGTCCGCGCGGCGGACGGATTCGCATGAAGATCATGCGTTGGGATGGTTTGCGGCGAAGCGCAGGACTGCGAAGGCTGTTGCTGAAGCAGCACCCGGCGAGATAGAGGACGCCGCCGAGATAGGCCGGCACCTGACCGAGTGCCTTCGCGCCGAGCACGTGGTCGGATCACGCCCGTTGCTGAGATTTGGGAAGCGTCTGGGGACCGCGAACTTTGCTGGTCTTTGGAAGGTGTGCCCTTGATGAACATCTGGCAGTTCACCGGACAGCGTGCTATGCAAGATCGAATCCCGACGAATCCTCAGCACCTTCGAAACACCACCACCGCCAGTGGCGGCAGTGTGATCGCAATGCTCTGCTTACGTCCGTGTTTGGGGATCGGACGGGAAGAGACCACGCCTCCGTTGCCCATATTCGAACCGCCGTATAGTTCGGAATCGGTATTCAGAATTTCCTGGTAGAAGCCCGGCTCAGGAACTCCGAATTCGTAGCCCTGCTGCGGCACCGGGGTAAAGTTGCAGCAGAACAGCAGAAAGTTCTCGGGATCTTTGGCGCGGCGAAGGAAGGCGATGACGGAATGGTCGGCATCACGGAAATCCACCCACTCAAAGCCGCTATAGTGGAAATCCACTTCGTAAAGCGATGGATTCGCGCGATACAGCCGGTTCAGGTCGCGCACCAGATCCTGCAGCTTACGATGATAGGCGAACTGCAGCAGTTCCCAGCGCACACTGGAGTTGTAGTTCCATTCGTCGCGCTGCCCGATCTCCTGTCCCATGAAGAGCAGCTTCTTTCCGGGGTGCCCCCACATATAGGCCAGAAAGGCTCGCGTGTTGGCAAACTGCCGCCACTCATCGCCGGGCATCTTGCTCAGCAGCGACCCCTTGCCGTAAACCACTTCATCGTGCGAGATGGGTAGCACGAAATTTTCGTGAAACGCGTAGAGCAGGCCGAAAGTGATACTGTTCTGTTGATACTTGCGGTACACCGGATCCTTGCTGAAATAGTCCAGCATGTCATGCATCCAGCCCATGTTCCACTTCATTGTGAAACCGAGGCCATTGAGATACACCGGCTTCGATACGCCGGGAAATGCTGTGGATTCTTCCGCTACGGTAAAGGCGCCGGGAACCGTGTGGGCCTGGACATTGAAGCTGCGGAGGAAATCGATGGCTTCCAGGTGTTCATTGCCCCCGTATTGATTGGGAACCCATTCGCCCGGCTTGCGCGCATAATCCAGGTAGAGCATGGAAGCCACGGCATCCACGCGTAAGCCTTCAATGTGGTATTCCTTCAGCCAGAACAACGCGTTGGCAATCAGAAAGCCGCGCACTTCATTGCGGCCGTAATTGAAAACCAGAGTTCCCCATTCGCGGTGCTCGCCCTTCCGCCAGTCGGCGTGCTCGTAAAGCGCGGTTCCGTCGAAGAACGCCAAGCCATGCGCGTCCTTCGGGAAGTGGCCCGGCACCCAATCGACGATCACTCCGATTCCAGCCTGATGGCAGCAATCCACGAAATACTTGAAGTCATCGGGCGTCCCGAACCGCGCGGTGGGCGCATAGTAGCCGATCACCTGATAGCCCCAGGAACCGGAAAACGGGTGCTCCATTACCGGTAGCAGCTCGATGTGCGTGTAGCCCATCTGCTTCACGTAGGCCACCAGCTTTACGGCCAAGTCGCGGTACGTCAGGGATTGCCCCTGCGGGTCGCGCAGCCAGGACTCTAAGTGCACTTCGTAAATGGCAACCGGCTCATGCAGCCAGTCCCTTTGTGCGCGCGCCTCCATCCATGCGCCATCGTTCCACTGGTATTGATTGATGTCCCACACGAGCGAAGCGGATTTCGGCGGCACTTCGCAGTAGAACGCGAAGGGATCGCTCTTGAGCTGCTGGTATCCAGCGAATCGCGAGCGGATGTTGTATTTGTAAGTAACTCCCGGGCACAGCTCGGGCACGAATAGCTCCCACACGCCGCCATTGCGCCTGCGCATGGGGTGCCTGCGAATGTCCCAATCGTTGAATTCGCCCGCGATGGTAACGTTCTCCGCATTCGGCGCCCAAACAGCGAACCGCACGCCCGGCACACCATCTGCACATGCCGGATGCGCCCCCAGCGTTTTGTATGCCTCGTAAAGAGTGCCTTCCCCGTGCAGGTGCAGGTCCAGATCGGATATCTGGGGTCCGAACCGGTAGGGATCTTCCAATTCGGTTTCGCTCCCGTCCCACAGGCACGCGCGTATGCGGTAGTGGCCTGGATCGCCGCTCACCGCCGCTGCGAAGAAGCCGGAATCATGCCGTTTCGCCATGGCGCATCGCTGGCCCCGGTAGACGAGTTCGGCTGATTCCGCCTGCGGTAAAAACGCCCGCACGACCCAGCGGCCTTGCCCCTGTGCCTTGCGAACTCCGTGGGGACCCAGAACGCGAAACGCGTCGCCATGATACCCTCCCACAATAGCTTCGATCTCTGCTGGCGTCATGAGAACCTGATACATAAACAAGTATGGATGATCTGCTGCGGCAACTGCCGAAAGCCGAGTTGCACCTCCACCTGGAAGGTTCTGTAGAACCGGAAACGCTGCACGAATTGGATCCGGGTACCTCGCTCGAGGAGTGCCGCGCGATTTATTCCTATGCGGATTTCGACGCTTTTTTGAAAGCCTTTGGCGCGGTGGGAAAACGGCTGCGCACGCCGGCCGATTACGCCTTGGTGACGCGCCGCCTGCTGGAGCGGCTCGCGGCCCAGAATGTGCGCTATGCGGAAATCACACTGGCGGTCGGTGTGGTTTTGTGGAAGGGACAGGAACTAGCGCCCATTTTCGAGGCCGTGCGGGAAGCGGCCGCGGGTTCTCCAGTCGCGATTCGCTGGATCTTCGATGCGGTGCGGCAGTTCGGTGCAGAGCAGGCTATGTGCGTGGCTGAGCTCGCGGCAGAGCGGGTGGGGCAGGGCGTGGTGGCGTTTGGAATTGGCGGCAGCGAAGAGCGCGGGCCTGCCCATTGGTTCACGGACGTGTTTGCTTTCGCGCGTAGATCCGGATTGCGTCTGACAGCCCATGCCGGCGAAAGCATGGGGCCGGAATCGGTATGGGCGGCTCTCGAGCTCGGGGCCGAGCGAATCGGGCATGGTATCGCCACGGTCCAGGATCCCGCGCTCGTGAGCTATTTGCGCGAACGGGACATTCCTCTCGAAATCTGTATTACCAGCAACCTGGTGACGGGCGTGGTGAATCGCCTGGAGGATCATCCTGTTCGCAAGCTGTACGAAGCCGGGGTGCCAATCACCCTCAACTCCGACGACCCGGCGATGTTTGGCTGCACACTGACGGGAGAGTACCTGCTGGCCGCGCGCGCGTTCGGATTCAGTGAAACGGAGTTGCGCGGGATCGCACAGAACGGGTTCAAATATGCGTTTGACAAAGGCCCGTAGCTACAGTAAGATATCTGTAGGAGATATTCAATGGATACGATCGCGCTAAAGATCCCCGATGAGCTACTGAACAAAAGCTCGAAACTGGCAGCTTCGCTTAAGATGCCGCGCGCGGAGTATATTCGTATCGCTATAATCCGGATGAACAACCGCACGGCTGCGCGTTTACGCGCCAAGAGGCTGGCGGAAGTGTCCAAGCGGGTGCGCGAAGAAAGCATGAAAGTCAATGCCGAATTCGCCGCCATCGAGCGGGACCCGGATGCTTAAGAGTGCAGAGGACGCGAGCGGCGGCGCCAACCCGCAAAAGGAACCTGCTACAGCGGCGCCGCCGCCGCGATCCGTTGTGCGCGGACCTCTTAAGCGCGGAGAGATTTGGTTAGCCGACCTGAATCCTCCCCACGGAACCGAGCCCGGCAAAAAGCGGCCCGTTCTGATCGTGCAAGCGCAGGCATTACTCGATGCGGAGCATCCTTCGACGTACGTAATCCCCCTCACCACAAATCTGATCGATAATGCCGAACCGTTGCGCATTCGCGTTCCGGCTGCCGAGCGATTGCTCCGCGATTCCGACCTTCTCATCGATCAACTGCGGGCCATCGATAATCGCCGGTTAAAGGAGGGGCCGCTGCTGCGTTTGCCGGGCGAGCAGATGCGGCGTATCCGGGCGGCTGTTTTGGAGCTGCTGGGCGTGCCTCCCTCCTAAGCTGAACGGCGGAGAAGGCAGTGATACGCTGATAGTTCTCATGCAGCAACATATTTGCCCGGCTTCCTCGCTAACAGGTACCATCACTCTTCCCGGCGATAAATCCATTTCGCATCGCTACGCGATGATCGCTTCTCTAGCGGAGGGCGCGACACGCATTTCCAATTATTCCACCGGGGCCGATTGCCGCTCCACTCTCGGGTGCCTGCGGTCTCTCGGCATCGAAATGGAAGGCGAAGGGACGGACATTGTCATTCACGGCAAGGGCCTGGACGCGCTGCAGGCGCCATCGGGCGATCTGGACGCGGGCAATTCGGGATCAACCATCCGGATGCTTTCTGGGATACTTGCCGGCCAGCGTTTCGCCAGCCGCATCGGCGGCGATGAATCGCTCTCCCGCAGGCCCATGCAGCGCATCATGCGGCCGCTCGCAGCGATGGGATCCCGCATCCGGGCGCGTGAGGATCAATATCCACCGCTCGAGATTGAAGGCGCGCCACTACAGCCCATCGATTACACGCTTCCCGTCGCCAGCGCGCAGGTGAAGACGTGCGTGCTGTTTGCCGGCCTTCTGGCAGAAGGAGAAACTTCTGTCACGGAACCGGTGCGTTCTCGCGACCACACCGAAATTGCGCTGCGGGAATTCGGCGCAGAGATCACCGTTGAGCGGCAGAGAATCACCATTGCCGGCCGGCCCAAACTCAGTGCGCGCGAGTTGTCCGTTCCCTCCGACCTCTCTTCGGCCGCATTTTTTCTGGTGGGCGCTTTGCTCGTGCCCGGTTCCCAACTTACGATCGTAGGAGTCGGTCTCAATCCCACGCGCTCGGCTCTCCTCGATTTCCTCAGCGCTATGGGCGCTCGCATCCGCATTCCCGAACTGGAAAGCCGTAACGGCGAACTGGTGGGTGACCTGACGGTAGAGCACTCCTCCTCAGTGCGCGGCGGAACGATCGAGGGATCGCTCACCGCCGCTCTCATCGACGAAATTCCCGTACTCGCTGTGCTGGGCGCAGCGTCCGAAGAAGGCCTCACCGTGCGCGATGCGTCGGAATTGCGCATCAAGGAGACCGACCGTATTCGTAGCATCGTGGACAACCTCGGCCGCATGGGCGTGCGCGCTGAGGAGTTTCCGGACGGTTTTTATGTGCCCGGCCGCCAAAAACTCCGGGCCGCCGAATTTGATTCGTATGGTGATCACCGCATCGCCATGGCTTTTGCCATCGCCGCCCTGGCATGCGATGGCGAATCGGTCATCCACGGTGCTGAATCGGCTTCCGTATCGTTTCCGGAGTTCTGGGATACGCTCTCGCGCTTGGCCGGCCAGACGGCGGCAACACGATGACCCAAGGATACGAAGCCCTGCGGCACGGAGCGGCGATTGTCGATTTATCCGCGCGGGGGCGTCTGCGAATAACGGGGCGCGACCGTGTTCGGCTGCTGCACAATGTGACCAGCAATGATGTGAAGAAACTGGCGCCGGGGTCGGGCTGCTACGCATTCTTGTTGACGCCGCAGGGCCGCATTCAGGCTGATCTCAATCTGTTTTGTTTCACAGACTATTTCCTCATCGATACCGAACCGGAATTGCGCCAGAAGGTTCCCCAGTTGATCCTCAAATACAAAGTGGCGGATCAGGTGGAAGTGGAAGACATTACCGATCACACGTGGGCGCTGGGGCTGGAAGGGCCTGAAGCCGCCGCTGTCCTGAGAGCGCAGAATGTTCCCGTTCCCGGCGATGCATACGCCCACCTCGCCTGGGGTCCCTTTACGGTGGCAAACATCAGCGTGAGCGGGCAGTCCGGATTCCGCATCTTCGGTCCGGCGGATCGGCAAGCGGCCTGGCGCGAATGGGCTGTTACCACGGCGAGCGAAGCCGATGTGCGGCAGGTCCGCATTGAAAACGGCCGCCCACGCTTCGGGAAAGACATCCGCGAGACGTCGCTGCCTCAGGAAACGCAGCAACTGCACGCTGTCAGTTTTCAGAAGGGTTGCTACATCGGCCAGGAAATCGTGGAACGAATTCGCGCGCAAGGACACGTAAACAAGAAATTAGTGCGCCTCGCGATCGAGGCCGATTCCGCCCCGCCCCCCGGAACCAGCGTAAGTGTGGATGGTAAAGAGGTAGGGGAGATTACGTCATCGGTTCAGTCATCCGAGGCCGGTGGTGTGGCTGCGTTGGCCTATGTGCGTGTCCCCTATGCGGACCATCCCGCGATGTTACTGGATGTGGGAGGGTTTCGAGCGCGGGTGGTCTGAACACTACACCGGCACGCCAAAGCGCCACAGCACGTAGCCGATCGCCTGCTTCACACAGTTCCACTGCTGGTGCAGGGGCTCGGGGTTGCGCTCCTTCCGCGGTGAGCCATATACGGCAAGACCGCGGGCGCGCAGCATTTCTTTCACCCGATAAATATGGTATCCGTCGCTCACCACAACCACCGAACGAAGGCCCATCCGCCGGAAAATCTCCCCGGCCAGCGTTACGGTACGCACCGTCGTGTCGCCTTCCGCCTCCACGATGATGGCTTCGGACGGCACACCGCGGCTGATCAGATAGGCGCGCCCCACCGTTCCTTCCGTAAACACAGGGTCTCCGCCGGCGCCGCCAGTTGTCATAATGCGAGGCGCAATGTGCTGGTGATAGAGTGCCAACGCGTGATCCAAGCGCGCGCGGAGCACGGGCGAAGGACGGCCCCGGTACTCCGCTGCGCCCAACACCAGGATCACATCGGCGGGCCGCGCCTCATCGCGGAATGACTGTTGCTCGATGCGTACGGAAAGGTATGCAATGTAAATCAGGAGTCCCGCAAGCGCTACTCCTATGGCGTTGAATACGCCGCGTATCATCTGCTGTAGCTTATTGTAAGATGACCCCTTGCGATATGGCGAGGTTGTGACATGGGGAAAGCCGAGCTGATCACCAGCGCAGCCAACCCTTTATTGAAGGACATCCGGCGCGCGGTTGCCCGCGGCGGCCTTACTGCCGAGGGCTGGTGTGTGGCCGAGACCTTCCATTTACTCGAAGAAGCGCTGCGCAGCGACTGCGAAGTCAAAGTGGTGCTGGCGGCCGAATCCGTGCGCTCGGCGGCCGAGGGGCACGTGCGCGGTCTGGGCCGCATCAAAGTGGCGGTGGCCCCGGATGCGCTGCTGCGCGGTGTCTCGGATACCCAAACCAGCCAGGGAGTAATTGCTTTAGTGAAACCGCCGGAGTGGCGGCTCGAGCAACTCTTTCGCGGATGCCCGCTGGTGCTGCTACTCGACGGTCTGCAGGACCCCGGCAACTGCGGAACGATCGTGCGCGCCGCGGAAGCATTCGGCGCCTCCGGCGTGATTTTTCTGAAAGGAACGGCCAGCCCCTACAATCCGAAAACGCTGCGGGCTTCGGCCGGCTCCCTGTTTCGTGTTCCCTTTCTGCAAGGTTTGGATGCGTCTCTGGCCCGCGCCGCGCTGCGGCAGAACCGGGTGGATCTCTACGCAGGCGTGCCGGCGCGGGAGGGGGTGCGCTCACTGGTGCAAGTGGATTTGACGGGGCGTTGCGGCCTGATCATCGGCAATGAAGCTCATGGGGTGGGAGGCGAACTGCGCTCGGCAGCACTGGATGTCGCCATTCCAACTGTCGGCGTGGAGTCGCTGAATGCCGCCATCGCCGCGGGCATCCTGTTGTACGAAGCGCGGCGCCAGCGGGCGCTGGTATCGTAAGTATCGGGATCAGGCATCGGCAATGAGCCTTTTCGATACAGCCCCGCTGCGGGAGAAGGACGATCAGAAGCGCCCCCTGGCCGAGCGCATGCGTCCGGAGCGCCTGGAAGATTTTGTCGGCCAGGAGCACATCCTCGGTCCCGGCAAACCGCTGCGGCGGCAGATCGAGCGCGACGAGCTGACATCCATCATACTTTGGGGACCGCCGGGCGTCGGCAAAACCACGCTGGCACGCCTCATTGCCCGCATCACGAGCTGCGAGTTCATCCCCTTCAGCGCGGTGCTCAGCGGCATCAAGGAAATCAAAACCGTAATGGCGGATGCCGAGCGGTTACGCCGCATGGGCCGGCGCACCATTCTGTTCATCGATGAAATTCACCGCTTCAACAAGGCGCAGCAGGATGCGTTTCTACCATACGTCGAGCGCGGCGATATTATCCTCATCGGCGCCACCACCGAGAACCCTTCGTTTGAAGTAATTTCCGCGCTGCTTTCGCGCTCGCGCGTGTACGCTCTGCGCGGTCTCACGGTTCCCGAGATTGTCACGCTGCTCAAACGCGCTCTGCCTCTGGTTGGCCTCGAATCGCCTGAGGAACTGCTGGAGCAAATTGCGATCTACGCCAATGGCGATGGGCGCCAGGCATACAACACGCTGGAAGCTGCCGCGGCGGCGTCCACGGGCGGTGTGCTGAGCGACCAGGCGGTGCAGGATGCTATGCAGCGCAAAGTGCTCCTATATGACAAAGGCGGCGAAGAGCACTACAATCTGATTTCCGCGCTGCACAAATCGGTGCGGTCGAGCGATGTAGATGCTGCCCTCTACTGGCTTACGCGGATGCTCGAAGCGGGTGAAGATCGCCTGTATATTGCGCGGCGTCTGATCCGCATGGCGAGCGAAGATATCGGCCTGGCCGATCCGCGCGCGCTCGAGCAGACGATAGCAGCCATGCAAGCTGTTCACTTCCTCGGTATTCCGGAGGGCGACCTAGCGCTGGCGCAAGCCGCCATCTATTTGTGCATGGCCCCGAAATCCGATGCCGCTTACCAGGCCATGAACATGGTAGGCGGAGACGTGCAGCGCACCATTGCGGAACCGGTGCCCATGAACCTGCGCAACGCTGTTACAGGTGACATGAGAGCGTGGGGCTACGGCGCCGGCTACCAGCACGCGCATCAATATGACGACGCGATAGTGGATATGGAGTGCCTGCCGCCATCGCTCGCCGGCCGCCGCTATTACTTCCCCACCGGCCGTGGCCTGGAAAAACGCAT
>JASIAM010000321.1 GCA_030041985.1 Bryobacteraceae bacterium
GCAAAATCTGAGCGTACTCAGTACTCAAGCCGCCCCGCTTGCTTTCGGGAGAGGGCCTTCCATTACGATGCAGTTTGGCGGCGTGAAAATGCGCGAAATTTCGGGCGAAAATAAGGCGTCCGATATTGAGTTACGACCGCTTTTCCACTTTTATGTCGCGCGCCCCCGGGCAGCCGCATCGGCTATGTTCCCCAAAAAGTCGACGCAGACCGCCGGCTTCCCTTAAACGTACACGATCTGCTGTTGGCGAAGACGCGTTTTCTGCGACTTCCGCATCTCCTCGGTTGCCGGCGCGGCCCTCAGTGTATTGCGAATGTGACCCGCCGTAAACAAGGGCACGCTGAGCTGGGAGTTCGAAATTAGGAAGTGATCGTCGAGTAACGGCAAAAGCCAGTCCCGGTACCAGGATCGTTACCGCGGGCGTGTTGCTCAAAAGTGTCTGCGATACATCTGCTGTAACTCTGGGAAGGCGCAGCGCTTGGCAGCGTCCCGTTGATCCTGCGCCGCCTCGGCTTGTCTGCGAGCAGCCTGAAGGCGATCATCGGCTCCTAAGGCAATCCTCCATGCGTCTTCCAGGCTCTCTCCCGCGCATGCGGCAGACCACGATCCTGCAACCAAAATAGTCGCCAAACTAAGTTCTCGTGCTGTCATCTACGCTACTTTCCAAATGCAAGTTATGAGCCACGGAGAGCCACGGCATAGGCGTTTACACCTGACTTGACCGGCATGAAGCGTGGCCACCAGTCCAAAAATTTGTGGCCCATATTCAACCAGCTTGACTGAATTCAATACAACCAGTCTCGCGATTCAAAACGCATGATCCCGATCATTTCGGATCGGTTCGGCATCATTTCGGCAGGTAATTCGCAGGCTTCACCACGGTGAATAATCGTCTGGACCATTGCGACATTCAGTAGGTCTTCAGGTCCACAACTTTGGTAGTTTTCTCGTTCGAAGACGTCCACTCGGCTCGCGGTTTCGTTCACGTAAACTTGGCTTATTCGGCCTTCGAACGCCGCTTGGAGGATCGCTTCAGGGTCAGTAGCGAATCGGGATGGCGCCAACCGTTCTATGGCCGTGCGTAACTCGGTTTGCTGTAATTTGTACCGCCAATTCCGAAGAACATTGTAGGCATGGCCTTAATATAGCGCTTTGATCCTGGGCGATATCGAGACTACCCGGGATGGCATCCACGGCCAGATTCCAAAACGTGCTGACCGTTCGGTACAGCGCGGTATCTTCTTCCACTCCTGCGAGAATCAAGGGAACGTTGGAATCGTGGATACTCTTCTGTAATCCGCGGTCCACCAATTTGTAATAATCAGCCAGATGAGCGGGCTCCCGTTCTCGCCCAGACCCGGTACCAAAACGTACCCTACGCAAAGCGCCTGTCACACTTCCCGCCGTTGCCCGATTCTCCAGGTCGTGATCCGGGGGATCAAGAGCAAGCGCGCTCGATAGCGTATCCGGAACGCCGGCCGGTAGCGTGATCACCTCAATCGCAAGATCGTTGCACTGCAAAAGAGCAACGCCCGTCTTAGTAAGCGCTAAAATGTAGAACCGGCTTGGGATGGCGAACTCTGCTAACAGTTTCCTGGTCCAGAAGGAACCCGCAATCGTTACCGATGCAGGTGCCTGCTGCCTCAAATGGAATTGTTCAAAGACATTGGGCGAGCGGAATAAAACCCGACTCCAGTGGGAGCCGGAGGCGAACGCAGGATTTTCAGCCAGGTGTTCTAGCGGCTGCAAAAGGGTCGCCTCAGTTGCGCGCGGGAAACGATGTTCTGCCACTGCCTTGATGACCGCTTTCATCAGCGCGGAAGGGGATCCCGCGGCCTCTCCCGGCCGATAGGGCGGTGCGATTACCGTAATACAAGGAGCAGGCGATCGGAGGGCTTCACGGAGAGGATCGAGCGCCAGCAGGCCGACTTTTGAAGATTTTGAACCAAACATACCTTTCACGATGCAAGAGGCATGCCAGGGATTAATCCCACGGCATGGAATCGCGGTTGCAGACGTCCTAACCGTAGCTGGTGAACCTCCATGCCTGATTTGAAGCGTGAAGAAGTCGAACGGTATCTTCAACGACTGTTTTGCGCCCCTGTGACGGTTTGCAGCATGGCTGTTTTGGGATCGGCTGGCGCCGGCAAGGACATCAAATTGTACGGCTACGGCACGCCCGTTAAAGTGGAGTACCAAATCGAAGATTCCCAGCGCCGCGTCTCAGTGCTCCACACGATTCAGCCCGCTCGTTTCGGGCACGAGCATATGGCCGACCGTGCTCGTGAATTGATTTGGGATCACCAGGTGTTCAATCATCTACCTCGGCACGTCGGCTCACTCGATGTTGGTGGATTCCAGCATGGCGGCGCGCTGGTGTCGATTGGCAAAGTGGAAGAGTTCTGTTTACTTACCGACTATGTGGAAGGCGAAAGCTACTCACGCGATCTGGAACGTCTTCGCGACGGCTCAGTACTCACCGAAGCCGATATTCGCCGGGTCGACTTGTTATGCGATTACCTGGTGGAAATTCATCAGGTTCGTCGCGACGATCCTGGTCTGTACACGCGACGCATTCGTGAATTGGTGGGCGATGGAGAATGCATTATGGGCATTGCGGATTCATATATGGAGCATCCGTCACTTCCTTCCGGCTTACTCGAGGAAATCGAGCATCTCGCCGTGAAATGGCGGTGGCGCCTGCGGGATTTCGCGCACCGTCTCCGCCAGGTACATGGCGACTTCCACCCGTGGAATATCCTATTTAGGTCTAAGGATGAATTTTCGCTGCTAGATCGATCCCGGGGCGAATATGGCGACCCAGCGGATGATGTAACCAGCCTGACGTTGAACTATCTATTTTTCTCGCTGCAAAGGAGCGGAAGGTTGGAAGGAGGGCTGGAACGATTATTTCTAAGATTTTGGGATCGCTATCTTGAAAAAACCCGGGACACCGAAATCCTGAAGGTAGCGGCTCCGTTTTTGGCTTTCCGCGGGCTCGTTATGGCGAGTCCCGTGTGGTATCCAACTTTGCGGGAAAAAGTGCGGCGTCAAATACTCGCGTTAGTTCTGGCTGTTCTCCAAAGCGACAGCTTCGACCCCCGAAAGGCGAATGACTATTGTGAAGTGTAGCGGCAAGGAACCTTTTGCAATTTGGATAACTGGCCTTCCCGCCTCTGGAAAGTCAACCCTGGTTTCCGCCCTGAGACCCCGGTTGGCGGCGCGAGGAGTTCGCGTGGCCGTACTGGAATCGGATGTATTGCGGAAAGTGTTCGCGCCGCAACCGCGATACGACGAGCAAGAGCGCGATCTCTTTTATAGAGAGATCACCTACGTTGGCGCTCTTCTCATTGAGCACGGAGTCTGCGTCATCTTCGATGCCACGGCCAACCGGCGCTTCTATCGCGACGCAGCCCGCGCCCAGATTCCTAATTTTCTGGAAGTTTATGTCGATTGCCCTTTGGAGGTCTGCATTGCCCGGGACCCAAAAGGCATTTACCGCGGAGGCATCCAGGGCGCATCGCGCACCGTGCCCGGGATGCAGGCGACCTATGAGCCGCCCGAAGCACCGGAAGTGCTGGTTCACGGAGATCGGGAGCCGGCGGAATCGGGTGCAGAGCGAATTATTGCGAAGCTTGAGGAGGAGGGGTTTCTTCGGGGGGATCTTTGAATGCGCACTTGTGGATTAGATCCGCTAGGCAGCACGGCGGAAGCCGCGAGCACGGCACGGCGAGAAAGATGCTGTCGGGTTCGGCGGCGCCTGTCCCGGAATTCTGGCGAGCGGCGCAACATAGTGAAAAATCCGGAGGAGGTAACACACCGGACCCTGAAGTGCGTCGAGCCATCGCTGAACTTCGCGGTCACATACTTGAAGACTTACGTCGCGTGACAGGGGGGCTACACTTCGTGGATGCAGTGGTGGCGTCTGGACGCCACCGAAATCCATGCCTGCCTGGTTACGCAACGCAATGGTGATTTCGCCACTCCATCACTACATGGACGCCAGTTTTGGAATTCTGCTGAAAGGTTGTGCAATGGACCTGATTGGGAATTCCGGATTGAGCCTTGCAATTCTGGGAACTGCTATCTTTGCATTCGGAGCATGGAAATTCCGTAGCCAACTATCGTGACTCGGTGCTCGAAAACACCTCGAGATGACCTCGAACCGGTTTTCCAGATGCAGCTCTTTGGTCCGGCAGCAGGGCTTTGTCCCTTCGTTCCTTCCGCACGGTGACCAGTAGCGCTTCCTGCAAGCGATAATGAACTTATTTTTTCAGACTCAGGCCCGCACTGGAGTACTGATTGCGCGCGTTCCAAAGCATCCACCCATCGGAGCCGAACTGATCGGCGGCCAGGATTTGGTCCTTGATCTCCTCTGCGTCGAAGTTGCGATGATCGAATGCATAGTCGCGAAACGCCTGCAGCCAAGGACGGAAGCGACTCGGAGGCAGATGCGTTCGGTCGCGTGCGCGATCGAGAGACAGCTTCACAATCTCGAACGGATGCGCTACCGGGTTCTTGTACCCCGGAATGCCGAACTCAAAACCGGAAGGGTAAAGCATGGGCGAAGTGTAGTCGAGCACGGGCGCAATCTGTTCGATCAGTTGACCAATCCCAGTATCGTCCTCGTTCCAGCAGACGTAACCGAAAATGTCGCCGGAGATGAAGACGTTATAACGAGCGAGACGCTTGCGCACCTGCTCGAACAGCAATTTGATCGCGTGCTCGCGACTTGCTGTCGTCGATTCCTCGAAGAATCGCAGGCCCTTGGCATCGGGAAACCGTACGTAATCGAACTGGATCTCATCGAATCCCGCTTGGGCTGCCTCCTCCGCCAGCGAGATGTTGTAGTCGCGAACTTCCTGGCGGAAGGGATCGACCCAGGAGAGTCCCTCGCGATCGCGCCATATGGCTCCACTCGCGGTTTTCACAGCCAATTCTCGATGACACAGTGCAAGTGGATTATCTTTGAAGACTACAATGCGGGCAATCAGGTAAATCCCGCGGGAGTGCATGCGGGCAGCAAAGTCCGTTAGATCTGGAATGCTCGTGATTTTGTTTCTGGCGCCGATCTTCGTCGCGAGAGGTGTTCGCGCACGCCATGGAACAATACCCGCGTCTCCCTTAAGATCGACAACCAGCGCGTTCAGCTCGGTTGCGTCGATGAGGTGAAGCGCATTGTCGCGCAATTGAGGCGCGCCGACACCGTAAACCGTTAGATAAAGCGCCTTCGCCTCAAAACGGCTCAGTACGATATTGACAGGCTCGGAGGTGCGCGAGAGCGTCATGGAAGTGCGGTGGTAACCGCTGGCGCGCGCCTGCACAATCGAGGCCTCGCCGGAGATGCGAAACGAGCCGTCCTCGCCAGTGCGCACAGTTGTATCGTTCAGCGTGATGATGGCGTCCGGAATCGGGTGATTGGTGCCACGATCAAGGACGAAGCCCGAAAAATCGGCGGCAAAGGCAAGGATACCGTATGCCGGCAGAAGCCAGATGAAATATCGAATGAAACGCATAACAGTCAAGAGCAAATCAAGCGCTCGAATCTCACGCCGACGTCGGCATCGGTCATCAGAAAGCGCGGGAGAACCATCAACCGGTCGGACGGCGAAACCGGACGCTGCTCGATGGTGAACGCCGCCTTGTAGCCCGCTGCCTCCACGGCGCGGGCCAGCTCATCATCATAAATTCCGAATGGCCATGCGAGAAGCTTAATCGGAACCGATAGGCGCTGCTCTAAATCTTTTTTGGAACGCTCAAGCTGGAACTTGACGAATGCTTGGTAGGCTTTGGGCGCTAGGCGTTTTTTCTCGTGTCGGAAATTGGGATGCCAGAATGTGTGTGAGCCGATAGTGACCAGACCGGAGCGCAGCATTTCACGGAGTTGGTCCTGCGTTAATGCGTAACTGGCATTCGATATCGCTGACGGATAGATGAACAAGGTGAGTGGCAGTCGCTCCCGCTGGGCGATAGGCCACATCACTTCGTAGACGGACTTGTGGCCATCGTCCGCAGTCACGGCGATGATCTGGGAACTGCGGATGCGGTCCGGCGCATACACGAGATCTACTACATCGGTGAGCGGCGTTACACTAAGGCCGAGCTTCCGAATCACATTGAGTTGGCTCTCGAAACTTACGGTACGTACCGTCATCGAGTCCGCAACCACGGGGCCGAAGCGATGATAAGCGAGGATCGGGATCCGCCAATCCGGCGCTGATCTCAGCGATACGGCGAGCGCGCCAGGAAGGGTCAAAGCCAATCGTCGCGTTATCTGGAACATGCTGATACTCCATTTCGCGGCGCGGAGCCAGTAGTCCCCAACGCCTGCTGTACACCGAATGCACAATACGTTCCAATTCGCAGTCAGCAGAAGTCCATGCCTGTCTCCAACTTCGGTATTCACAGCATCATCCCGATGCTTGATATGACGCAGCGTTCCGTCAAATCCCCCGGCATTGGCAGAAATACGGAGCCTCCCCGCGCTCACGCAGTGTTCGGGGTTGGCCAAGCGAATGCTGTCTTCAGACTTCGGATGGAGCAGCCCGCCGAGGTCTTGATCGGGAAACGAAGGAGGAATGGAATCCCGGGCTGGCGCGATCTTATAGCCTTGGTGCTCGTGCTCACAATTCTGATTTTGACGGGATTAGGCGCACGCCAGATGCTTCGCCGTTCGCCATCAAAGCGGCCGCTACCTGGACGGCGATGAATCGCCCGGCCGATTAGGAGATTCGCCTTTGCTGCTTTGCTTTAAGCACCCGGCAAAATGCTAGCAGTGCCGCTCTTTCAACCGCAAGTGCCGTCGCAAAGCTCGTTGCGAGTCCTACGAGAATTACTATGGTTGTCATAAAGTACTCACCAGCATGGTCGAATGCCACTGGAACATCCTTGCGATAACCGGATGTGAACATGATCGCAGCGATACAATGGCCCCGGGGAAGATGTAACTCGGTCATTTCATAAGTTCCAACTACTCTGGCTTATTAAACCTATCGCCGCTGCGGAGATCGATTGGCCAGTCTGGCGCTTTACAGCACGAGCTTTCCTGAGGTTCGTGCTTACCGGACCCGATCCGTATAAGCCGCTTCGGTAGGCCCAATCCCCCATATTTCACGGTATATTTGAATCCCGTCCCGTCGTCTAACAGACGAACTAATATGTCTTTCTCGAATAAACCCATTGCCCACCTCGTGCTGTTCCGATGATCTATCCTTTCTTGGAAATCATACTTACACGCTGAATACGCTCGCAGCCATTCCATTTACCTCTGCATGGATTTAATGTATTGGGTGAGGTTGTGCTCGCGCAACTTCAGCAGAGCATCGTTACGATTTATGTCATGAAAGTAATCTCCCCATATCGGCATCTCGCGTGATCCGTGTGCAGCAGTGATTTCATAGCCATCGATGATGTGCTCGATTCGGAACGCCGGGAATTCACCGCCGTTTCTCCGGCTGATACCGGTCAAGTCCTGTGGAGGATATTTCAGGGCGGCCGCGGCGGGTCCATCGCCTTTGCCGCCCGTGCCGTGACAAACCGCGCAATACATTCGGTACAACTCAGCGCCGGAGACCACATCGTTGCCGTTGAGATCGGTCAGCGTGTTTGCTTTTTTCGTATCCGCACCAAGCGAAATGCAGGCCGGGATGATTACGGCCAGCGAAACCAGTCCGGGGAGATATGCCCTCATAATTGTTCTTTCTCCAGAAAAACTTTGGTCATTGAACTCGGTGGCGATCTGCAGAATACAACTGCGACGCCAAAACTCGCTGATACCCGACGACCCTGCCCTAGGAACTACGGCCGCTTGTTGCAGGTTCATTGGGTAAGATCGCTCTGAGGCTTCTTAAGCTCGCGATGCGCCACTCAGCGCAGACCCGTCTGGGCGGCTGCCAAGCCGACGGTGAACAAAAAGTCCGGCCCAAGACTCCGTCTACGGCCGGGCGCTTGTACTGAAAGCTTGAGGTGGCCTATGCCGCTTTCTTAGTTCCCTCCGTAACGGGAACCTCTTTGGTTTTACCTTTCACCTCCGAGAGCGGCACGGCAATTTCCAGCACCCCGTTATTGAATTGCGCCGCGGTATCTTCGACCTTGGCGCCTTCCGGCAGCGGGACCGCGCGATAGAACCTGCCATAGGTGCGCTCGGAATGATAGTACCCCTCGCGTTCCTCCTCTTTTTCCCGCCTGCGCTCTCCTTCCAGCACAAGCGTGTCGCCATCGATGTGGACTTTGACGTCGTCCTTACCGAGGCCGGGGAGTTCAGCGGTCACCAACAGCTTGCCTTTCTCTTGCTTCACCTCGATTGTGGGAGTCCAGAACCCGGCTTCGTCAGTCCGGGCGACTGGCGTGAAGAAGCGGTCCATTTCCTCGGTGAACTGTCTCATCAACGCAAAGGGACTCACCGTAAAAAAGTTTCCGCGAAACAGCGGCGCGTCGAATCCGAACCAGCGCGCCAGATCGCGGCCCTTCGGTTCTTTGACAACCGGAACTTCCGGCATGGTTTTATCTCCTTTCTCGCGAGCGCGCCTGGCGTTTCGCTTACATGATTCCCAAGCGGCTCACTTTTCAAACCGTGCATGTGCGGTGCCGCGCGCTCCCTCCTCGGAATGCACGTTTTCCAAGACTCGCGCTCTTGGCTTCTGGCCGCGGCTGCGCCAACTGGCGCGATCGTGCTGGATTGCGCGCACCATCGGGGAACTGTTGCTCCCCGGTGTTCGATTGGCAAGTCACGATGTCGCCGATCATATTGTCGTCAAATGCGCGCCAACAGTAGCGTAGCGTTTCTGAGTCGCGATCCTACTTGCCAAAAATCGCTGTACACGTAGGCTCAGTAACTGAGCCGCCATCGCCAGCGGGCGGTTATGATGAACCG
This sequence comes from Bryobacteraceae bacterium, assembly GCA_030041985.1. GTDB lineage: Bacteria > Acidobacteriota > Terriglobia > Bryobacterales > Bryobacteraceae > PSRJ01. Next base: position 8,873 of record JASIAM010000321.1, read on the forward strand.
AGGCTAAGCGTTGGCAACAAGGATCCAAAACCTCCAGCCCCCCGCAGCTCTTGATCGCTAACTTCGCGGAATATAGATTCCATTCGCCGACCCAATGGCTTCGGCACCTGAAGCCAGACGTACTCGGCGATGCGAAATTTCGGGTCAATCTGGTCTTGTGGTTGCTCGTTCGACGGTTTGATGCCCCTGCCGCAGAGGAATACAAAAAGAATTTTCACTCAAGAAGATTTACGAGTTGACGACGATGTTGCGAGCGGCCACAACACCTCCATTGGCTGAGATTAGAGTATCATCGGAAACTGTGGCGCCTGAAGAGGAGACGTTTGCCGACTTCCACCAGAAACAAATAAATTATCGTCGCTGCCGCGAGATAGGCGAAGTATCCTCGAGCCAACGGCGCAAATCCGAGCGGGCCAGCCAGCGGACTGAAAGGCAGCAGAATGCCCTCCGCTACAATGAGCAGCGTGGTTATTGTCAGGGGATGGCTAGGCTGACTATGCTAAGGATTATGCGCGGTGCGAATGACAAAGATGACCAGCGTTTGCGTCGCCAGAGACTCGACGAACCAACCAGTGTGGAACAGGGCCTGACCGGCATGGAAAAGGCGTAGTAGGGCGTAAAAAGTGGAGAAGTCAAAAATAGAGAGTACAGGTGCGCCAAGAATGCCGTCCATGCCATCCCGCCCAATGGCCTCTCCACACAGTGGAGGAGGTGGGCGCCGTTAAACGAGGCGCGATCTCTCGTGATCCTGGTTTCCCGCACGGTTGACGAGCAACTTTGGGCCGAAGTATTGAATCGGGGCGGATATTATGTGCTCGCCATCCTATTCCTCACGACAGAATGCGAGTGGGTGCTGGAAAGCGCATGGGGAATTTTCGAACTCGGAACTTCGAGATACTTGCGCCAAACCGCGCAGCAGCGCCGGGCCGCACACCTACCGCCTTCCCCAAATCACTGAGTTTCCTGAACATGGCAGAGGCTGTCGAAGTGCACAGTCTCCTTGCGAGTAAGGACACGATGAATGTTCCAGCTACATAAAATCCTGTTGCCCGTCGATTTCTCGGACCGCTGCGCGCTGGTAGTTTCGGTGGCTGCCCGGTTTGCTCGTCAGTTCGATGCGGAGATCGATTTGCTGCATATAGCGCCGCTGTTTCCGGACCGCACGCCCGCTCCCCTATGCGAGCGCCTCGATGAGTTCGGCGCCTTGTGCCTGAGGGAGATTAAAGCACGCCACCAAATCGTGATGAGCGATCGTGACGTAGGCAGAGACATCGCCAACTATGCGCACGACCACGGGATCGACCTGATCATGATGGCAACGCACGGATACGGTCCGTTTCGCGCGTTCCTCCTCGGCTCGGTGACGCTCAAAGTACTGCATGACGCGTTGTGTCCCGTCTGGACAAGCGCCCATATTGCGGATTTGCCGGATTTGCGGCACCTGATCTACCGGAATGTGGTTTGCGCCATCGACCGCAGCGAGCAGAGCGGCCTGCTGGTAATATGGGCGGCCGAATTTACCCGCGCGTACGGGGCGAAACTGACCATCGTACACGCGATTCCATCTATGGCAGCTACCCTGGGCGAGTTCGGTGCCGCCCGATGGGAAGAAGAAATGCGAGAACAGGTGCGCCTTGAGATTAGATCGTTAAAAGAGAGGCTTGGAATTGACGCCGCGATTGAGATTGTAAGAGGTGAGGCCGGGACCGCCGTAGCACGGGCGGCTCGTGTGGCCGACGCGGACCTTTTGGTCGTGGGCCGCAGCACTCACTATCCGGTGGCGGGCCGCCTGACGACGGATGCCTATTCGATTATCCGCCAGTCGCCATGCCCAGTGGTCAGCATTTGAATCTTGAAACTCACTGCAAAAAGGAGAAACCGTCATGAAGAAATATGCTATTCGTTGGATCACGATTGCCGGAGCAATGGCCGCGGTTTGTCTGGCAAAGACAGCCGAGGTTCCAGACTCCGAAAGAGTGTCGAAACTGCTCTCCGAAGCCAAGACGATGGCGTTCCAACTCAAAGAGGACGCCGAGACTATGGAGAGCTTTACCTACATGAACGTCGGTTGGGAAAGCCATGCTGTGGCGATTAACCAAATCAAGGACCATGTCAACTCGCTAGGCAAGCAAGTTGACAAGTTGAAGGCTGCAAGAGACGAGGCGTCGCCCTGGCAAAAAGCAGCCATAGATCGTATCACTCCTTATCTCGATGAACTCGGCGGCTATACCGAAGCGATTATCGACCACCTCAACGGAGCCGACCGGCGGGATTTTATGGAATATAAAGACTTCCTAGAAGCAAACGCCGATTATTCGTCCGATCTGGCAGCCATGATCGCGGAGTTTGTCGATTACGGAAACACCAAAGCTAGGCTGGAGCGACTCGGAGCGAAGCTCGAAATTCATCGGAAGTAGAAGTGGGGCAGGTACAACCTGCCCTTATCTGAACATAAGGGAAGACGAATGACCTCGAAGCTTATTGGCCCCCAAGTGCCGTCCTACTCCACGGGGTGTCGACTTTGAACGCATCTATTCACGCCAAGCCTAGACTCTACCCGTGAGCTCAGCTAGCATTAGATCAGATAGCACGATCAGCGTCGCCCGCTCGCTTGTCTGTCTGAAAAGCCCTGGCGAGTTGAATTACTTCTGGGTCGAATGCGGACTGCACCGCATGGGTGCTCTGCGGCACATGATCCTTGACATTTGCAGAAATCGTAATGAATGCACTGCCTGAGTACGAGCGAGGCAGGAACCGGTAAAGACCTGGTAGCCACCGCGCTCCACCAGCTTAGTCCCGTGGCGAGTGGCCATGACATTGTTCTCTACTGCTCAGCCTTGGTGGAAACGCTATTCGAGATCGAGTAGTTCGGAAACGTGAAGGGTTCATTTACCCTAAAAACGGGAGCCGGTCTTTCGGCTCAGACGAGAAGTAGTTGATACTGTTCAAGATGAAGGACGAAAAGGCCCTGACCCTAGTTCACCCGGAGGGTGAGCAATCGAAAGGCGAGATAGAGCCTCCGGAAACAGCCCTGAGCCTGGATACGTTTGCTGGCAAGATCCAGTTCAAGTGGGCGCCAGAGGCCGGC
>JASIAM010000030.1 GCA_030041985.1 Bryobacteraceae bacterium
AAAGATTTTCGGGAGGGGTGTGACTCCCCTATGGCGGCCGACGCCGGGCAGAAGCCCCGCCCCACAAAAGAAAACGCCGGCGCTACTTGGGCCTGGGCGCGACTGCGGCGACCAGTTTGCCGTTGCGGATGTGGTAGTCGCCGCCGCGCCAGCGGATGCTCGTTTGGCTGAAGCTGACGATCCAGAGCAGGAAGGCCATGGCATCCCAAAGCGGAATCAGCGGCATGCGTTTCCAAAGAGTGCTCTGTTTCAGGCCGCGAATCCCGAGCAGCCACGTCATTATCACACGCAATCCCGCATAGGCGCCCAGGTAGCCCACTGTCACACCCGCTGTGGGATGGGCCAGAATTGCGGCGCAGCACCAAGCCAGAGAGTGAGTGAATACCATCCCCAAATGACCCCAGGGGCGCATGTGCCGCATGACCACCATCCAACGGAGCCGCTTGTGAAAGAGTTCGCCGAAAGAAGCGAAATCGGGGACCGTGCTCACTGTGTACGGCAGCAACTTCACGGTATAACCTTGTTCGGCGATGAGCCGGCCCACCAGCAGGTCGTCGGCGGGACGATTCTCCAGGCTTTCGTAACCTCCGAATTGGGCCAGATGCGTGCGCGTGGTGGCGATAGTGGTTCCGAGCGCGAACTTAATGCCATCGAGCAGCCAGGCGACTACGACGCTGGCGAAGAAGTCGGACATCATGCCGACCGTTTGCAGTTTGTCGGAGAGCGTGGTGTCACCAATCGAGGTGTAAAAACAGGTTACCGCTCCCACCTTGGGATCGGCGAGAGGAGCTACCACAGTGCGCAGATAATCGGGCGTTACGCGGACATCGCTATCGTTGATCACGAGCACTTCATTCCGCGCTTCACTGACCAGCCGCGCCAGTTTGGCAACCTTATCGTTCGACCCACTGCGGCCGGAACCGAAGATGATGCGAATGCGGCACTGGGGAAAATCGCGCGCCAACCGTTCAATGATAGGAACTACGGGATCGCTGCGCGAGGAAACGCAAAATAGCAGTTCGTAATCGGGATAATCCTGGCGGCAGAGGCTGGCGAAATTCTCGTAGGCCTCCGGGTCGCTACCGCGGATAGGTTTTAGATTACTTACCGGGGGCGTATAGTCCGGCTTGCGCACGGCGGTTTTGGATTGCCGGAAGAATCGCGCCGTGCTGTACACAGCGATCAGATAATAGAAGAAGGGAAAGGTGGCTACGGCGAGAACGGCGTAACTGGCGAGACTCACGTGGAGAGATCATTCTAACAACCAGCCAGGGTGCTCGTGTTACAGTCATACATACAGACCGCAAAGGCCTTTATGGGGACTAAGCCGCGCGGCCGGGAATCGAGAAGAGCTATTTGTGCGGCATTGCCGGGTTCACGCATAAGAAACGTCTGCCCGATCGCAGCCTGATCGAAAGGGCGGCACAGTCACTCGCGCATCGTGGGCCGGACCGGCAGGCCGTCTTTCAATCGGAACTGGTTTCGCTGGGCGCGGCGCGTTTGAAAATTCTCGATCTGGTTGGGGGCGATCAACCGATGACCGACGATCGCAGCCAAACGGTGATCGCGTTTAACGGGGAAATTTACAATCATCTCGAATTGCGGACGGAGCTGGAGAAATCAGGCCACCGATTTGTTTCGGCAGCCGATACCGAAACGGTCTTGCGGGCCTTTCTCGAATGGGGCACGGCTTGCTTTTCGCGTCTGCGCGGCATGTTTGCAGTGGCGATCTGGAGCGAGCCGGACCGGCGGCTGATCCTGGCGCGGGACCGGATGGGCATCAAGCCACTCTACATAGCAAGCCTGGGCGAAGATCTCTTTTTCGGTTCGGAGATGAAGACCATCTTTCTTCATCCCGAGATCGATCGCTCGATTGATCTGGCGGCTCTCGACTGCTATCTCTCTCTCAACTATGTGCCCGGCCCGCGTACGATGGTGGAAGGCATCGAAAAACTGCGTCCGGGCTATTGGCTCGAATGGCACGACGGGCAGGTGCGCAGCGAGCCGTACTGGAGTTTGCCGTTGACATCGCCGTGCCGGATCAGCGTGGAGGATGCGGCGGGGCAGCTCGATTCGCTTCTCCAGGTTTCCGTGCGCGAGCACCTGCTCAGCGACGTTCCGCTGGGGCTGTGGCTGAGCGGGGGACTCGATTCCTCGACTATTCTGCATTACGCCACCGAGGCACGCGGTTCGGCGCTGAAGACCTTTTCGGTTTCTTTTCACGGCCACAGCTTCGACGAAACCGGGTATCTCCGTCCGGTGGCGGCCCGCTATGGCGCGCAACACGAAGAGCTGGACCTGAATACGGATTTGGACCTGCCGGACGCGATTGAATCATTCGCCTCCTATGCCGATGAACCAAACGCAGACGCGGGCGCGCTCCCGGTCTGGTTTCTTTCGAAGATGACGAGCCGGCAGGTGGTGGTGGCATTGAGCGGGGAGGGAGCGGACGAACTGTTCGGCGGCTACTTGACGTATCGGGCTAACGATCTGGCGCGCGCGGTTCGCCACCTGCCCGCTGCTCCTTTGCGCTGGTGCGCCGCGGCGGCGCGCTGGTGGCCGGTTTCCGATGAGAAGATTGGGCTGGACTACAAGCTCCAGCGCTTTCTGGAAGGCTGCCGGATGGAGCCGGCGCGCGCGCACGTATTTTGGAACGGAACTTTTTCAGAGGAAGAAAAGCAGCGGCTGGTGCGGGCACGCTTGCCCGCGGAACTGCGCGCGATTCTGGACGAACTTGCGCGAGCGGGTGACCGTACAGGCGCCTACCTGTGGTTTGACCAGAAGTATTTCCTCCCCGACGACATTCTGGCCAAGGTGGACCGCATGAGCATGGCGCATTCAATCGAGGTGCGCCCTCCGTTTCTGGATCACCGGATGGTGGAGTTCGCGGCGCGGCTGCCGGCGAAGATGAAAGTGAATGGCGGCGCGCAAAAGGTGCTGCTGCGGCATTTGATGAAGGATCGTCTGCCGGCCGCGGTGCTCGCGCGCAAGAAGATGGGATTTGATATTCCGGCTCACCGGTGGCTGCGCGGCCCCTTGCTGCCGCTGCTGCAGGAGGCACTGGCCGCGGGGCTGCGAGAACATGAGGACCTGTTTGACCGCCGCGCCATCGAAACGTGCCTCGAAAACCACCTGGCGCGCCGCGCCAATCTCGGATATCACTTGTGGGGTCTCCTGATCCTTTTTCTCTGGATGAAACGATGGCATATACAGACGAACGTGCCGGCGGGGGCGCAGCACAAGCGGCAACCCCGGCTGGCCGTGACCACCTCTACGGCCCCTTATTAGTTCTTCTCTTCGCCGCCGCCGTGTATCTGGGGTGCATCGTTTCCCCACCTTCGCTGATGGACGATGTGGATGCGGTACAGGCGCAGATTGCCCGCAACATGCTTACTTCGGGCGATTGGGTGACGGCGCGCCTGGACGGCGTACCGTATCTCGAAAAAGCGCCGCTGATCTACTGGTTGATCGCCGGCTGTTACAAAGTTCTGGGGGTTCACGATTGGGTGGCGCGGCTGCCCGTGGTTCTATCGGCCATTCTGTTGTGCTGGCTGACATGGGCGTTCGGCAAGTGGGCCTTTGGGCGGCGCGCGGCTTTTTATGCGGGATTGTGCATGTCCACGTGTGTGGGGCTATTTCTCTTCACCCGCATACAGATTCCGGACGTCATGCTTACGACGACGGTCACGCTGGCGCTGTGGGCGTTCCTGAGAATTTTCGATGAGAACGAGCCGCATCCGCGGGTTTGGGCGTGGGTGCTGGCCGCGAGCCTGGGTGTGGGCCTGCTTTGGAAAAGCCTGGTGGGGACTTTATTTCCGGTGGGCGCCGGGGTGGTGTATCTCGCCGCGACCCGCCAGTTATTCGTTGCCAAGACCTGGAAACGGCTGCATCCCTGGAGCGGGATCGCGCTCATTGTGCTGATTGCCGCACCATGGCACGTGCTGGCTACGTTGCGTAACCCGCCGTGGTTCGATTTCACGATGCGCAGCGTGCCCGGCGAATACCACGGTTTCCTGTGGTTCTTTTTTATTAACGAGCAGCTTCTGCGGTTTCTCAACCTGCGCTATCCGCGCGACTACGCCACGGTTCCGCGGCTCTGGTTCTGGCTCGGCCATTTGCTGTGGTTGTTTCCGTGGAGCGTGTGGTTTCCAACCTGCGCCAAGCTTTCCTACCGGCCAACCGATCGCGCGGGGCGCACTCGCCTGATGGCGCTCTGCTGGACCGGCTTTATCCTCGTGTTCTTCACGTTTTCGACAACGCAGGAATATTACTCGATGCCGTGCTACCCGGCGCTGGCGCTGCTGGTGGGCTCGGGGATGGTCACTGATAGCGTGTGGATCCGGCGGGGCACGCGCGTGCTTTTGGCTATTTCTCTGTGCGCCGCCGCCGCCGTTCTGAGTATCGCCTTTCTCGTGCGCAACTATCCTGCTCCTGGGGATATTTCATCAGCGCTGGACAGTCGGAGCAGCGGCTACACACTTTCTCTCGATCACATGAAGGACCTGACGCTACACTCGTTCGCCTATCTGCGGACGCCGCTGGTGGTAGCGGGAGCGGCATTTCTGATCGGCGCCGCGGGGATGTTTAAGGCAACAGCGCAACGGGCTTTTCTGGCTGCTGCCGTGATGATGGTGCTGTTCTTCCATGCGGCGCGGTTGGCGTTGGTTACTTTCGATCCGTACCTGTCATCGCGGCCGCTGGCGGAGGCGCTCGAGCGCGCGCCCGCAGGAAAACTGATCGTCGATCACCACTACTACACGTTTTCTTCGGTGTTCTTCTACACCGGTCGCACAGCGCTGCTGCGGAACGGCCGCTTTAACAACCTGGTGTACGGTTCCTATGCTCCCGGTGCGCCGGATGTTTTTATCGATGATCAGCAATTCCGCAGGCTTTGGCTCGGCCCCGATCGCTATTACTTTGTCATTGAAGATTCCTCGGTGCCGCCTCTGGAAAAGCTGGTGGGAAAGGCGGAGTTGCATGTGGTGGCGGCGAGCGGCGGCAAGGTGCTTTTTGTGAATCAAGAGATGAAATCTCCCGGGCAGTAGCGTATCGAGAACTTTTGGTGAACTATGCATCATTCTTACGAGCCGTGTCGTAAGACCTACGCACTGAGTGCGTAAACACCCTCGAACAACGCCGCTCCGGCATCTTCCGGTGACGGCACGAGAGTACCAGGTAGCCTGTGCTTCCTGCGAGGCCGGCGTCAATTGCCGGAACCGGTGGGCGGTGCGGGGCACTTCTCACCGGTCCCTTCGCGCAAGGTCAGAATCTGATCTGGGGCGGCCACTTTCCAGGATTCGCAGACGCCTCCGAGCCATCGGACCTGGATACGGTCTACTTGCGGTGTCTTGCCTAAACCAAAATGGACTCGCGGATCGTTGGCCGCCAGGTAACTACCGTCGCCGCGCACCCAGCGGCGCACGGATGTCCCATCCTTTCGAAAAAGCTCGACTACGCTTCCGTATGCGGAGCGATTGGTGTGCACGCCTTCCAGCTTGACCAGCAGCCAATGTCCCCGTTGGGGAGCGGTGTTTAACAGCAGGCGCGCCGGGCCGTTGTTATTGGTGACCAGAATGTCGGCGCCGCCATCGTTATTAACATCGCCGAATACCGCCGCCCGGCCGACGTCCTGGAATGCGAACGCGGGGCCCGCCGACGCGGTGATGTCCTCGAAGCCATGATCCTTTCCCAGATTGCGCAGCAACAGATTTCGCTGCCCGTAAGGGTAGGGGCCGGTTTGCTGCGTCTGCGTCGCCGCGACTGCTCCGTTGGCGGTGAACAAGTCGAGGAGTCCGCGGTTCTCGACGTCCAGGAAGCCGACACCAAAGCCGGAGTACGGGAGCGACGTGTGGAGGATCCCGCTCTGGGCGGAAGAATCGGCGAAGTCCTGGCTCGGCTGCCGCTGAAACAGCGTGAACCCTTCAGTAGGGAGGTTGGTAACCACAAGATCTTCGCCGCCATCGCCGTATATGTCGCCCAACGCCAAGCCCATCCCAGCGCGGGGCTTGCCATCGGAAGCGAATGCGACTCCGCGCGCTAGGCCCGACTCCCGAAATATGCGATCGGACGAATTGCCTCCTGGCTTGCGTGGTTCGTTCAACCAGAGGTGATTGGCTTCGCCATCGTTAGCGACCACGAAACTGGGCCAACCGGTGCCGCCAAAATCGCCGGTCAGAATTCCCAGCCCCGGCCCGCGCGCCGTATCGAGACCCACAGCGGAAGTGACGTCTTCGAAGTGCCCGTTCCCCAGATTGCGGAATAGCTGGGTCACTGTTCGCGGGAACTGCTTTGGCCCGCAGTAGTCGTGCCGGCCAGTAGGCAAAATGCAAGACCGTGTGTCGACATCTAAATAATGAACGACGGCGAGGTCCAGCAAACCATCGCGGTCATAATCAATAAACGCAGCGCTGGTCGACCAACCCGACGATGCCACTCCGGCGGTGGCGGTCACATCCGTAAAGGTTCCGTCGCCATTGTTGTGATAGAGAATGTTTTGGCCGTAATTGGTGACATACAAATCGACATAGCCATCGTTGTCGTAATCTCCGGCTGCTACGCCCATACCCACGCCACGATAGCCAACGCCAGCTTTCCTGGTGACATCCGTGAAGGAAAGTTTTCCGGTGCGCCCGAGATTGTTCCGAAACAACCGGTTGCCTGTTTTCCAGCCTGGGGGTGTGGGGACCAGCAACTTGCCGGCCGGCTGCGAATCGAGCGGTGTGCCTTGGACCAGGTAGATGTCGAGGTAGCCGTCGTTGTCGTAATCGAACAGAGCAGCGCCGGAACCCATGATCTCGGGCAGAAAATATTCGCCCTTCGCACCGGAAGATTGCCAGAAGTCGAGGCCTGTCTGTTGGGCCACGTCTCGAAACGGAGGAGTGCCGTGACCCGTGGAGTTGCACGACAGCAAGAGCACAGCCACCGCGATGAATACCGCCAAGAATTTCACGCGTGGAGAATCAGACAAGCCGATTAGAATGGCACAGGTATGAAAGAGTGTCAAATTTCCGGTGATCGGCTTTACGGATGATACGCCATGGGTAGAGAGAGTGGTATCCGAGCTACGCGCATAATTCGGCGCATTGTCGCGAAGCCCCGGATAACCGGCTTGGCCGCCAGGGCTTGGCCTGTCCAGAAGCCTTGATCGTTTGTTTTCATTTCGCGACAGACTTTTGAGACTCCAGAAGGGCTGGATTTTGTGGGGATCAGGGCGGTCTCAAAACTTACCGTTTATGAGAAACGCAAAAACGGCGCGCCGACGATGAATCGCCCGCCGCCATGTTTCAGCGCGGCTCATGCTTGAAACATAATCAGTGGCTTTGGATGCTAAGCACTCGTATCGCGCGCATCTCGCTCTTCCCCAAAACAAAGCCGGTGGTCTCAAGATGGCGGCCGACCTTAAGGTCGTCGATCGTACAGTCACGTTTAAGGTCATCGGGGGCACAGTAACCGAATTCGGTCTTACTATCGAAAATCACCTTCGCGGTTCCCATAATGGGTGCGTCGAATTTCATATAGACCGTATCTTTGAGCACCTTCGTTATTACGCCTTCCCAGCGGTCGACATTGGCTTCGATCATGTCCGCGATCGAAGTACCTTTGTCATCGAAGTGGCAACGGATGGCTACCTGATCTCCGACCTGAAGCTGGGAGGAATCGACGCGACGGATTTCTGTTTGGGCATTAATTCGGAAAACGCGGGTGAATAGGTCGTTTTTGACGGTGACGGAGTCGGGTCCACGGGAAATCACTGTTCCAACATCGACAGGGTCCGTATCCCTCAGGCTCGTCCTGACGCCTGAAATATCCTGACTTTGAGCGAGAGCCGTCAACGGCAAATACCCGAACAAGACAAGCGCAAGGATTGAGCAGAACGAAGCGTTGCTCATAGAGCTAGTTTATGACGGAACCTTGCCTCAAAAGGGAACGGCACATCCGCGCGGGGTGGGCGCTCTATTTCTGCCGCTGATGTTGGAAATCGGACGGCAGCGCCTCATCCGAGAGGCCAGACAATGCACGGATTTCAAACCAGTCTGCGTCTCACAAAGGAACCTTCTTGAGAAGGCGTCCAAGGGTCTGGAAAATCAATTCTGAAAGTCGGTCCACGCCGATTGACTCTCATGCTTGGCTACTGGGCCATCGCTAGCGCCGAAATTTCCTTGCTCTGCATGCTCGCTCACCTTCCAGCCGCCGCGCGCCAGCTACGACAGCCGCCGCCAACGCATAGGCCTCCGCCTCCCAACTCCGCGATTGACTGGGTATGATAATGTGCTCATACTTAGAAGTATGAGAATCGGCGAACGCGGCCAGGTGACGATTCCGAAAGAGATCCGCGATCAGTTCGGCCTCGGGCCGGAAACGGAAGTGGAATTTCGCGTGGTGGGCGGCAATATCGTCCTAAAAAAGGCGCCCAAGAAACTGAATCTTGCGAAATGGAAAGGTCGTTGCGGCGGCACGTTCGCCAAGCTCGGCTATTCCTCCGTGGATAAATTCATCGATGACGTGCGCGGTCGATGATTACTGCTGTCGATACCAACATTCTGCTCGATATTCTGGTTCCCAACGAGCAGTTCTATAAGGCTTCGGGCTATGCTCTTGAGGAAGCCGCGGGGGAAGGCTCCCTTGTGATTAGCGATATCGTTTATGCGGAGCTCTCGATTCACTTCGAAAACCAGCGGGACTGCGATACATTCCTTGAAAGCAATGAAATTCGGGTGCAGCCGTTAACACGCGAAGCGCACTTCCTCGCGAGCAGGGCATGGCGAACGTATCGGCAGCAAGGCGGGAAGCGGACCAGAATTCTTGCGGATTTTTTGATCGGCGCTCACGCCCAGAAGCAGGCTACACGCCTGTTATCGAGAGATCGCGGTTTTTATCGGAAGCTCTTTCCATCGTTGGATCTGGTTGACCCAAGCCGCGCGACAGAGGATAAAGGAGCTTGATCCGGTGGCTTTCCGGAGCGGCAACGTGCGGGGTATGAAATAAGCCGCTTAGAATGGCAGCGGCTATGATAGAGTGTCAAATTTCCGGGCGGCCGGCGATGAGTGGAGAGCGAACAGCGATGCTTACCGGTGCCATCGCGGCCGTACTCGTCCTCTGCTCTTGTTCGAGCCAGGTGCCGCCTGTTCCCAAGCCGCAGGTCGCGGGGTTCGATCCCGAAGTGCGTGATGCGGTGCTGACGGCCTATCAACAAGCCGAGAGCGAACCCTCGAGCGGGCCGGCTTCCGGGCGATTGGGAATGGTGCTGCACGCACACGCCGTTTATCCGCTGGCCGCCGCTGCCTATCAACGGGCCATACGCCTGGACCCGGATGAATTCGCCTGGAGATATTATTTGGCGCTGACGCTAACGCAGATGGCGAAGCCCGAAGATGCGCTAAAGGCCCTATCGGAGGCGTTGCGGAAGCGGCCGGACTACGCTCCCGCCATGCTGAAGAAAGGGGAACTGCTGTTTCAATTGGGCCAACTTCGCAAATCCCAATCGGCGTATGAAAAGCTATTGACGCAAGAACCGGGATCGGCCGCGGCGCTCGAGGGCCTGGCACGCGTGAAGTATGCCCAGAAGGACATGGCATCGGCCGAGGATCTGTTCCGAAAGGCCTGCGAGGCTTTTCCGAATTTCGGCGCGGCTTACTATGGGTTGGCCACGGCCGATCGGGCTTTGGGTAAGAACGCCGAGGCAGCGAACAACCTCGCACTGGCGCAGCGTTACTCCGGCCAATCTCCGCCGGCCGAGGATCCCGTCCTGGGTCAGGTATCGGAATTGGCTGCCGGCTCCTCCAATCGGCTTGAGGCCGGCCTTCACCTGATCCAGCAGGGGAAGCTGGACGAAGCGGCCAATCTGTATGAAGACATTCTGAAGCACGATCCAGCGAGAACCGCCGCCTGGATCCAACTGTTGTACCTGGCACGGTTTCTTCACCGCCTCGATTCCCAGGTGGATTCTCTCTATGCGAGCGCAGTCCGCCTCAATCCGAAAGTCCCGGAGTTCTACAACAATTACGGCGCGGCGATGTTGCGGCAGGGCAGAATGGACGCTGCTGCCGTTGCCCTTCGCAAAGCGATTGAACTGAAGCCGGACTATGCCGAGGCGCATACCTGGCTGGCCGAAGTTTTTGAGTCGCAGCATCACCTGGCCGAAGCCGTGAGTGAATACCAGCGCGCCGTCGCCGCCGACCCCTCTTATCGCCAGGCCCGCATTCAGTTGGGACGCGTCCTCCTCAATTCGCAGCGGGACCGCGAAGCCATCTCCGACTTGCTGCCTGCGCTTCCGGTAGAGGACGACCAAACTTCGTTTGTCATGGTTCTGCTGGGAGAGGCCTACCTGTATACGGGCGACCGGGCGACGGCGCGGCAGTATCTGGAACAGGCCCGGACGCGGGTGCGCAGCTCGGGCCCGCCGCAACTGCTGGCGGAGATCGAGGACGAGCTGTCGCAAGCCGGCCCGCTGCGGTAGCGATCGTTCTTCCCAATTTCGGGTAAACTAGTCTAAAATGTCTGCCCATAAAGCGGCCGAAAAAAGCGGGTCTCCAACAATTCGACTGCTCGCCGGGCTCGCCATCACTTTGACAGCGGTAGTCATTTACTCGGGCTATACCATTGCGCAACTGCGCGGCCTCAAACAGCTACAGGAGGCGACGATGGAGCGCAACCGCAAGGATTCCCTGCTATTACTGCGGATACAGAACAATCTGAACTCGCTGGCCGTGGCAATGCGCGACATGGTGGATGGCAGCGAAGGGTATCCGCTGATCGCTTGGGAGGGACAGTTCCGCCGAATTCGCGCTGATCTGGACGGCGCTTTACGCAGAGAGCAGGAGTATGCGCCGGGCGATCCCACCAGCGGGCAACGAAATTACCTCATGGGCTCGGTGGCTCAGTTTTGGGACGCCGTCGGCCGGCTGTTTGCGCTGGGACGCGCGGGCAAGGAAAAAGAAGCGCGGGTCCTCATCCGGCTTTCGCTCGAAGCGCGGCAGGAGGCGTTGAGTACGGCAGTGGCGCGATTGCTGGTTCTGAACAACGAAACCGAGCAGGAGGCAACGCGGAGAACGGAGGAAATTTACGCGCGCGTGGAGCGCAACGTTTACCTGTTCGTTTCCTCGATGCTGGTGCTGATTCTGCTCACCAGCTTGTACCTGGTGGAGTACAATCGCCGGGTCTTCCGGCAGGTAGCAGAGCTTTCCCAGCGCCGCAGTGAGCTGGCACAACAGTTGATTTCGATCCAGGAGAGCACCCTGCGGTCGGTTTCCCGCGAGCTTCACGATGATTTCGGGCAGGTGCTGACGGCCACGGGAGCCATGCTGCAGCGAACCGCGAAGTATGTCCTTCCCGCAGCCGCTCTTCGTGATCTGCGCGAAGTCCAGGAGATCGTACAGAAGTCGCTCGATAAAGTTCGCTCCCTTTCGCGCGCGTTGCATCCGGTGGTTCTCGAAGAAATTGGATTGGAGAGCGCTTTGGAACAATATCTCGACAGCTTCGAGAAACGAACGGGCCTGCGTATCCGGTATGAAAAGAATGGCCCCGGCCGGGAGCTCGAACGGAAGGTGTCCATCCAGTTGTACCGGGTGATGCAGGAAGCATTGAACAACGTGGCAAAGCATTCCAAGGCCAGTGAAGCCGTGGTGCGGTTGCAATATCTGGAGGCAGCCACAGTCCTCGAAATAGAAGACGACGGAATCGGTTTTCCAGGCCGGAACAAGATCGGAATGGGGCTGATTTCGATGCGCGAAAGAGCGGAGCTGGCAAACGGGAACGTGGAATTTTCGTCCGGCAAGAAGGGAGCGTTGGTCCGTGTGACGATTCCCGCGGGGGAATGTGCGCCTGTGGGGGATCATGCGCCCGTGGGGGACCATGCGTAAAATAAGCGTCTTGCTGGTGGAGGATCACGAGCTGGTCCGGCGCGGCTTTCGGCGGATTCTGGAAGAAGAACCCGACATTTGCGTGGCCGGTGAAGCTGGCGATGGACCGGAGGCTGTCGAACAAGCACGACAGCTTCGCCCGTCGGTCGTGGTGATGGATTTCGCTCTACCGAGTATGAATGGAGCGGTCGCGACCCGCCAGATTCTAAAAAATAACCCCGCGACGGCGGTGTTGATCCTCAGCATGCATGCGGAATCGTCCTATGTCCGGACGTGTCTGGATGCGGGGGCGCGGGGCTACCTGCTGAAAAACGCTATGGACTTGGAACTGGTCGAGACGGTGCGGCGCGTAGCTGGCGGCGCTCGTGTGCTCGACCGGCGGCTGAGCGCAGCAGCGGAACCGGAGGGCAGCCGGCCGAACTTGACCACGCGCGAGTTGGAAATCGTGCAGCTAATCGTGGACGGCAAATCAAATAAGGATATCGCCGTGGTATTGGGGTTGAGCGCTAATACTGTGGCCGTGCACCGCGCCAACATCATGCAAGCCCTAGATGTGCACAATACTGCGGAGATGGTGGTGGTTGCGATCCGCAAGGGACTGGTGAGCATAGCGTGACGCGCCGCTCTTTTTTGCAAGCGGCTGGACCGGCAGCGCCGCTATGTGCGGCGACCAGTAAAGCCGCAAGCAGCCTTTGGGGCGCAGCGTTGCCGCCCGGCGGCGCGGGATTTCGCCTGGTAGACGTTACCTCGCAAGCCGGCATCTTTTTCCACCACAATACGGGCGCATTTGGGGCCAAGTACCTGCCGGAGACTCTCGGCTCGGGCTGTGCGTTTTTGGATTTTGATGGCGACGGATGGCTCGACATTTTACTGGTGAATGGGATGGATTGGCCGGGCCATAAACGCCAGCGCAGCACGCTTCACCTCTACCGGAATAACCGCAACAGGAGCTTCACCGACGTGACCGAGCGCGCCGGCCTCGCAATCGAGATGTATGGGATGGGCATTGCAGTAGGTGATTACAATAACGATGGTTTCCCGGATCTCTATCTCACTGCATGCGGTCAAAGCCGGTTATTCGAGAACACGGGGAAGGGCCATTTTATCGATGTCACAGAGAAATCCGGGCTGGGCGGGAGAAGCGGCTTTAGCACTTCCGCTTTATGGTTTGACTATGACCGCGATGGCCTTTTAGACCTGGTGGTATGCAACTACGTGAAGTGGTCGCCGGAGGACGACGTATTTTGCAGCGTCGACGGAGAGCGCAAATCTTATTGCACACCCGAAGCCTATCACGGCTCGACATGCTGGCTGTTTCACAACCGCGGCAACGGCGCTTTCGAAGATGTCACCGCCCGCAGTGGAATCTTCGATGCCAGTTCGAAGTCGCTCGGAGTGGCGATGCTCGACTATGATGGCGACGGGTGGCTGGATCTGTTTATCGCGAACGATACCCAGCCCAACAAGCTCTATCGAAACCTGCGCAATGGAAAATTCGAAGAGGTTGCGGTGCACGAGGGAGTGGCTTTTAGCGACGACGGGAGAGCGCGTGCGGGCATGGGGGTGGACGCGGCCGATTTTGATAATTCCGGGCGAATGAGCATTGCGGTGACTAATTTCGACAATGAAATGATGGCGCTCTATAAGCAAGGACGCGATGGAATCTTCTCCGATGCCGCTGGGGTAACAGGAATCGGTACAGCGTCGCGCACCCGACTGGGATTCGGGTGCGCATTTGGCGACCTGGATCTCGACGGCAACCTGGATCTGGTGGCGGTTAATGGGCACATTGACGAAACTGTCCGCCATATCCGCGGCAATACCGGTTATGCGCAGGCGCCGCTGCTATTTCTCAACGATGGCAAAGGCCGCTTTCGCGATGTTGCCGCGCCGGTTGGGGAGGGTTTCGCCGAGCCCAAAGTGGCTCGGGGTTTGGCTTACGGTGATTTCGACCGGGATGGCGATCTGGATCTTCTGATCACCACCAACAACGGGCCGGCCTTCCTATATCGCAATGACTTGACGAACGGAAACCGATCCTTGCGCATCCGTCTCGTTGGGAAAAAATCGAATCGCGATGCCATCGGGGCGGTGGTGCGGGTTTCTACCTCCGAGGGGACGCAATCGAGAATGGTAAAAACGGGGTCGAGTTATTTATCGCAGTCGGAACTCGCACTGACATTCGGGCTGGGGCGCAGAGCACGCGCGGACCGCATGGTGATTGCGTGGCCCAGCGGAGAAAACCAGGAATTCAAGAACGTCGCCGCGGGAAGTTACGAGTGCCTTGAGGGTTTTTCGATTGCCGCAAAGTAGTAGCGGGGCGGCGCATCTGCTCTCTCGGCGTTATCCAGCAGCAGCCCGGGCGATTCCCGCTTCCGCCGGGAGAGATCCGATCGCGAACGCCCCTGCCAGCATCGCCGCTGCCAGCGCGAGTGCCGCACTCACGTACGAATGGAATTGATCGAAACTCCAACCCATCAGCAAGGGTCCAAACGCGGCCGCAACGGCGTACGCGGTGAACGTGTAACCGTAGATTTCCGAAAACGAATCCATCGGGAAAAAGCGCGAAATGAGATACGGCATCACGTCGGCTTCGGCTCCCATGCCAAGCCCGATCAGTCCCGCCGCCGCGTAAGCCGAGGGAATCGTTTTCGCCTGACTGAGTGCCGCGACACCAACCGCGGCGAGCCCAAATAGGAAACCGCCGACGTAGGAGCCGCGGAAGCGGTCGAGCAGGGCACCGGTAAGCAGACGGCCGAATAGCGTGAGGACGCCCAGCATGCTGGCGGCGAAGCCGGCGGCCGAGGCGCTCAGACCGCGATCGCTCAGCAGCGGGATCAGATGCGCGATGATGCCGTTGACGCTGATCGAGAAAAGGAAAAAGCCAACGATCAGGACCCAGAACACATGGTTTCCACGGAGATCTCGGAATGTTCCGGCCGGGCGGTTGTTTTCCCCGGAGCCACGAATCTCCGGGAGGAACAGAAGCGGCGACAACCACCCGAAGACGAGAATCGCGCCGCCAAAGATGAGACAAGCTGCGCTCCATCCGAATGAACCGAGCAGCCAGGTGGCGAGCGGCGGTATGCCGATGGCGCCTGCGCCGACCCCGGCCATCATGGCAGCGAGCGCGAGACCGCGCTGCTTATCGAAAGACGACGAAATGATCCGAGCCCAGACCAGATGCGCCGTTCCATTTCCCACAATGCCCATTGCCACGTATGCGAGATAGAGCGCCCAAAGGGAACCGATGACGGCCAGAGACGTAAATGCAGCACAGTAAATGATGACGCAAGGAAGCAACACGCGCCGCACGCCGGCGCGATCGATAAGCCGGCCGAGTATCGGCGAAAAGATCGCGACCGCCAGCGCCGCAAGCGTGAACGCCAGCGAAATCTGGCCGCGTGACCATCCGAACCGCTCGTTCAACGGTTTGATGAATGCCCCAAAGGAGAAGATTACGAGCGAGCCGAAGCTCACCATGATGGCGGGCACAGAAATAACGAGGACGCGCGTGCGAGAGGCCATCATTCGTTGAGCGGAGTTCGTATGTAACCGGATTGCGCGGAACGCTTTCCCCCCATGCGATGCGCTTCTTCGCTGAGCGCGTGCACACCGGAGGCGTCGATCCAGCGGTTATAGAAATTGAAGAGCGCACAAACCGTAATGGCGTAATAGATGGCCGCATCCGGCCAGCCGGCTTCGTGCAGCGTGGCGATATCCGGCGGTCCGATGTGTATCGAATCGCGATTCACCTTATCGACGAAGCGCAGCAGGACTTTCTCGAGCGGCGGCAGCGGAGAAGATTCGAGATCTTTAATAACGGCTGCGACCAAGGCTTCATCCCCCAACAATTCCGCCGCAACTGCGGCGTGGGATTTCACTCAAAACGGGCAATCATTGCGCGCGGAAGTGTAAGCCGCAATGAGCTCGCGCAGACCGGGGCTGAGCGGGGCAGGTTCGCGCATGATGGCCTGCGTGAAGCGCTCGAGGTGCTTGGTGGCATGCGGCTGAAATGCGAACAGATGCCAGATCTGCGAGTACTCGGCGCCGGAGTTGCGGGCGGCTCTGATGAGATCGGAGAACGGGCTTTTGGTTTCCGCGGCTTCCACGTCGCGGAGAAACATGGGTTCCATGACGTTGACTTGGCTAGCGTGTTGACTCGGCTATTGTGCCGCGGCGCCGGCTATCGCGCCATAGTGTGTTTCTATTATTGACGGAATATGGGGGTCCGGATATGATCGAGCGAATTTCATGGGTCGATATTCAGGGTGGGCCATCCGCACCACGATCGCGATGGCATGTCTGTATGTAACGGGGATGGCGCAGGAACCGATCGGCGCGCTGGAGGGGCAGGTCACGGACCCGTCGAACGGCGCAATTTCCGGGGCCGAGGTCACGGCGCGCAACGCGCAGACCGGCTTGACGCGGACGGCGCGCTCGTCGGCGCGCGGAACGTTTCATATCGCGAATCTTCCGGCAGGCGAATATGCGATTGAAGTGAACGCTCAGGGATTCGCACCCTTCGCGGCCCAAGCGGTTCGCGTGAACATAGGTCAGGCCGCTCTTTACGACATACGGCTGGAAGTAGCGAGCGCGCGATCCGAGGTGAACGTTACCGGGCAAACGGTGATGGTGGACACCAGCCAGACGGTGGGCGATACGGTGGCGTCGCGCGAGGCGGAGGAGTTGCCGTTGAATGGCCGCGACCTGACGCAACTCGGGCTGTTGCAGCCGGGCGTAGCGCCGATGACGGCCGGGCTGGCGGAAGCCGGCGGGATTACGCGGAGCGGGCAGGCGTTCGCGGTGAACGGGGAAAGGCCGGAGTCGAACAATTATCTGCTCGATGGCGCCACGAATGTGGACAGCGTGAACGGCGGCTATGCGTTGCGCGTGCCTGTGGACGCAGTGAGCGAATTTCGTATTCTGACGCTGAACGCTCCGGCGGAGTACGGGAACACAAGCGGGGCGACCACCTCAATGGTGACGAAGTCCGGCAGCAATACCATTCATGGCGATGTGTTCGAGTTTCTGAGAAACGACGCGATGGACACGCGGAACTTCTTTGCCGCCACAACGGAGCCGCTGCACCGCAATCAATACGGCGGCACGATCGGCGGTCCGCTGCGCAAGGATAAGGATTTCTTTTTTGTCTACTATGAAGGGCAGCGGGATTCGGAAGGCCAGACGCAGGCCGCAATTGTTCCCACAGCCGCGGAGAGGACCGGCAACTTTTCCGGCCTGACCGATCCGCAGACGGGCCAGCCCACGCCGCTGATCAATTACTTGACGGGGCAGCCTTTTCCAGGGAATCAAATACCGGCGTCGATGATCAGCCCGATTGCGCTCAAAGCGGAGCAGCTTTACCCGCTGCCGAATATTGGGACAAACGTTTACGAATCCACGCAGCTCGGAACCGATAACTATGATCAGGGCGGAGCGCGGCTGGATCATTATTTCAACGGCGGCAGGGATCAGTTGTTCGCGCGGTACTCGGGCTCCGGGCGGCACGATTTCGATCCGCTGCCCATTGCCGGCGCGGGCGTGCCAGGTTTTCCGGTGACGGATGACATTGTGACAAATTCGTTCACGATTTCAGACGTGCACTCGGTGTCGGCGCAGATCGTCGAGACGTTTCGCGCAGCATTTTTCCGCAACGCGCTTTCGATCGGGCAGGCGACGAACCACACTCCGGGTTCGAGCCTCGGTTTCAGTTATCAGCCGACGCTCGGTCTCAATGAGGGCGTGCCGTATCTGATCGTGAGCGGATATGCCTCCCTCGGAAATCCGATTACCGGCCCGCAAAACACGTGGCAGAACGATTACCAGGGATCGTATTCGATCGCCATGACTCGCGGGGCGCACAACTTCAAGCTGGGCGCGGAACTCGACCGGCAGCAGATCAACGTGCTGTTCGGGATTGCGACGAACGGCTTTTTCGTGTTTGCGCCTTTTCCGGTCAGCGATCCGTTCGGGAGCTTTCTGCTGGGCCAGTCGGTGCAGTTCTTTCAGGGCGGCGGCCAATTCGACCGCGGGCTGCGGAAATGGATCGGTGCGGGTTATGCGCAGGACGAATGGCGAATCACTCCGCGGCTGACACTGAATTATGGCCTGCGGTATGAAGTGAACACGCCCTATACGGAGATTCGCAACCGCCTGAACGCGTGGGCGCCGGGCGAACAATCGACGGTTTATCCGAACGCGCCGGCTGGGCTGCTGTTCCCCGGCGATCCGGGCGTGCCCGCCGGGATTGCGCCGGTCGATTATCACGAATTCATGCCGCGAGTGGGTGTCGCGTGGGATCCTTTCGGCAACGGCAAGACTTCGATTCGCGCAGGTTATGGAATTTTCTACGACGGTTTTACAAACGGCACAGGCGGACCGTTGCAGGCGGCGGTGAGCGCGCTGCCATGGACGCAGGCGTACCAATTGGCAGGGCCGGGATTCGATCTCGCAAACCCGTACGGCGGTTCAGCGCCGCCGTTCGGCGGTAATACGTTCGTGGCGCCGGCAACCGTGCTGACCGTCCAATCAGGGATGCTGCCGCCATATTCGCAGAACTGGAATCTCTCGATCGAACGCGTCATCGCGAAGAGCTATCTCTTCGATATCCGCTACATCGGAACGAAGGGAACACACCTGCCGCGGTTTATCGAAGGGAACCCGACGATCTACGGCCCAGGCGTTACGGCCGACAATGACAACGAGATCCGCGAGTATACGCAGTGCAATGCGGCGGGCATTTGCAATTACGGATCAGTGGGGCTGCTGGCCGGCATTGCGGACTCAACTTACAATGCGTTGCAGGTGGCGTTTTCGCGGCAGTATTCGAATGGCCTTGCGTTCATGGCGTCTTATTGGTATTCGAAGAGTCTCGATGACATCTCGTCACTGAATGTGGCAGGATCGGCGCCCACGCTGGTGGCTGGCGAAAACGATCTCGCGCAGAATCCGTTCGATCTGCGCGCCGAGCACGGGCCGTCACTGTTCGATGCTACGCATCGTTTCGTGTTCAGCGCAAGCTATGCGCTTCCTTCCTGGCGCGGCGCGGCGAAAACGGCGGCGGTGCTGCTGAACGGATGGCAGTTGAATACCATCGCCAGCCTTTCCACCGGCACGCCGTTCACGGTGTACGACAGCGCGGATGTCTCGTTGCAGGGCAGCGCGCCTGAGATTACGGGATTCTATTCGAGCCGCCCGAATCTCGTTGCGAATCCGAATATCAATCAGCCGCACACGGCCAATGAGTGGGTAAGCCGCGCGCCATTTCAGCAATTGAATCCGGTAACGCAGGCCGGGCAGTTTGGCAATGAGGGACGAAACGTGGTGCGCGGGCCGGGAATTGAAGATGTGGATCTCTCGCTGTTCAAGAACTTCCGCCTGGGCGAGTCGCGGCGATTACAGTTCCGTGCGGAATGCTTCAATCTGCTGAACCATGCGAATCTGGGTCTGCCGGAGAATGACCTGGAATCGCCGGCGTTCGGGCAGATCCTGCAGGCGGGCCCGCCGCGCCAATTGCAACTCGCCCTGAAAGTGGTGTTTTGAAAATGAACCTTCCCACGAAAACGATGCGCCCCGAACGACCGTCCAGTAAGTGGACCGCGCTATTGCTGGTTTGCCTCGCCGTTTCGCTGTTCCTGCTTCTTTACCCGGTGTATGTGATTCGGCCATTCCGGCATCAGGGCCAGGGGGAACTGAGGCTCGCGCTCGCCATGATGCGTTTTAGGCTGATGCCTATGGCTGGGGCCACGGCATTGGCCGTCATCGCAGCCGTTGCATATTGGCGCGCACGGGCGATTCGGTCACGGCGCGTTCTGGCCGCGCTGGCGGCGCTCGCGACCTTCGCCTGCGCGGCGCTCTCGCGCATCAACATCTTTGAGCTGATGTTCCATCCTATAGACCGCCCCGGCTTCATCGCCGCGAGTGCCGCCAAACTCGATGGAGCTGAGAAGGTACTCGCCATCCGCATGGGCGGGGCGGCGCGGGCTTACCCGATCCGCAGCATTTCCTACCACCACCTCGTGAACGACCGGCTGGGTGGCGTTCCGATTGTGGCCACGTATTGAACGCTCTGTCACACCGGTCTGGTGTGGGGGCGCAAAGTGGACGGCGTTACGCTGACGTTCCACCTTGCGGGCATCAATAATCAGAATTTCCTGATGCGGGACGAGGAGACCGGCACGTACTGGCAGCAGATCAGCGGGCGCGCCATTTCAGGGCCGTTAACGGGAAAGTCCCTGACGCTCATCCATTGCGACGAGCTGACTTTTGCGCTTTGGAAGAGCGAACAGCCGGGCGGGACGGTTCTTGAAGACGTGCCCGCCTACACGACCGAATATTCGCCGCGCGACTGGGACGTGCGCATGGGCCGCTACCCGACGGTGATCAGCCATGCGGAGCCGGGTCTCGCGGCGCGTGATCTGATGCTGGGAGTGCACGCGGGTAGCGCGGCGCGCGCATTTCCCTACAGCGTGGTCGAGCGGGAGAAACTGGTGATCGACCACGTCGGAACCGAGCCGGTGCTACTGGTGGTAGGCCCGGATAACGAATCGGTAAGGGCATTCTCGCGGGAGTTGCCGGGCGGGCGTGGAGTTGCCGATTTCTATCGGCTGACCGGCGACGCAGGATTTCTGCTGGATAGCACCACCGCCAGCCAGTGGAACTTCCGAGGGTGCGCAACACGAGGGCCGATGGAAGGAGCGTGCCTCAGGCCAGTGGAAGTAATTAAAGATTATTGGTTCGACTGGCGCGAATACAATCCCGAATCGACGGTTTACGGCATTGCCGTGAAGCGCTGAGCAGCCGCCGGCCTGCCCGATAGCTACCGCACTGGCCATAATAGATTCCTACTATTGTTATCCCGGCGCCACGACTCTATAATTATTTGTCGCAATCTTGCCGGGGGGATCCGTGAATGGCCTTCGAACCGGCGGCGCCCAGTCGCTGGCAAATCTCTATAGCGTGGAATCCAGGTTCTAAGGAGGTCCTATGAGCATTCCCACGCTCCGCAAATGGACGGCAATCGGTTTTCTGCTCCTGCTGCTCAATGCCGCATACATCTGGGCATTCGCATTTCCTACTGTCTTCTACATGACCAACGTTCTCGCGCACCTGGGCCTTGGTCTGGCGCTGTCGGTGATGCTGGTGTGGTTGCTGGGGCGCGATGCGGAGCTTCGCGGAGGGGCGCTCGCGGCAGCCGGCTTTTTCCTGATCGCGCTTCTCTTAGGGGCGTACCTGGCAGTTGCCGGCAACACACTGGATCACCGCTGGGCGCTGCTGGCGCACATCGTGGCAGCGCTAGTGGGAACGGTGGTGCTGTTTGCTTACGTCTGGCGGCGCGGACGGCCGCAGAGCGCCGGCTGGGTGCGTTTCCGGAACGGCTTTGCCGTGTGTCTGGCGATTGTAGCGATATTGCCGCCAGCATCTGCGATCTACAGCAGGACGTTTCCTGCCGCCACCAATCGCATCGCGAACCCGCCGACCGCGCCTTTGAATATGGATGGGGAAGGCGGCGGACCACAGTCGCCCTTCTTTCCGTCTTCCGCGAAAACCAACGTGGGCGGCATTATTCCTTCCAATTTCTTCATGGATTCGAAAGCCTGCGGCGAGTGTCACAAAGACATTTACGAGCAATGGAAAAGTTCCATGCACCACTTCGCCTCGTTCAACAACCAGTTCTACAGGAAATCCATCGAATACATGCAGAGCGTGGTGGGACCGCAGCCCAGTAAATGGTGCGCGGGGTGCCATGATCACGCGGTTTTCTTCAATGGACGTTTTGAACGCCCCATCAAAGAGCAAATCGATACGCCGGAAGCGCGGGCCGGCCTGGCATGCACTTCCTGCCACGCGATCGTACACGTGGACAGCAGCATGGGCAACGCGGGCTTCACGATTGCGTACCCGCCGCTGCACGAATTTGTCACGAGCAAAAACAAGTTCATCCATGCCGTTGATTACTTCGCCACATTTCTAGATCCGGAACCGCACCGGCGCACGTTCATGAAACCGTTCATGCGGGAGGACACTTCCGAGTTTTGCTCAGCCTGCCACAAAAACCATCTGGATGTGCCAGTGAATCAGTACCGCTGGTATCGCGGTTTCGACGATTACGATAACTGGCAGGCCAGCGGCGTTTCCGGGCAGGGCGC
Source organism: Bryobacteraceae bacterium (assembly GCA_030041985.1). Taxonomy (GTDB): domain Bacteria; phylum Acidobacteriota; class Terriglobia; order Bryobacterales; family Bryobacteraceae; genus PSRJ01. The sequence goes on from JASIAM010000030.1 coordinate 22,010, forward strand.
CCGGTCGTTCTACTACCCCAAGGACACATCTACCTGCGCCGATTGCCACATGCCCCTGGTGAATTCGAACGACCCCGGCAATCACGGCGGCAAGGTGCATTCGCACCGCTTCCCGGCGGCGAACACTGCCGTGCCATTTGCCAATCGCGATGAAGAGCAGTTGCGCACCACCGAAGAGTTTCTGCAATCGGGATTCATCACGGTTGATGTGTTCGGCATCTCGCCCGTAGAAGACGCCAAAAACCAGACACAGATGGTGCGCCGGGTTGGAGAAGCGCCGCAGGTCATGTCCGGCATCGGAGTGGGTGAAGAAGCCGAGCAGAGCCCGCAGGGTGTAATCCGGGAAGTGGGAAAACTGGCGGCGCCTATTGATCAATCCAATGTTGTGCTGAAGCCGGGCGATAACGTCCGGGTGGATGTGGTCGTGCGCACGCGCAAGATCGGCCATTCGTTTCCGGGCGGCACGCTGGACGCGTTTGACGTCTGGCTCGAAGTGCAGGCGAAGGATGCCGATGGGAAGACGGTCTTCTGGAGCGGCCGGGTGGAGGATGGCGGCCGCGGGCCAGTCGACCCGGGAGCGCACTTCTATCGCTCCTACCAGTTGGATGCCGCGAGCAATCCGATCAACAAGCGAAACGCGTGGCAGGCCCGGAGCGTTCTGTATGTGCATCAGATCCCTCCCGGTGCTGCTGATGTGGCGCACTACCGGATGCGCATTCCGCCGGATGCCAAGGGACCGATCACGGTGACAGCCAAGCTCAATTACCGCAAATTCGCCTGGTATTACACGCAGTTTGCCTATGCCGGCGTGCCCAAACCGGGCCAGCCGGCATCTTCGGCCGGCCTGTCGTTTAACAGCCAGGAATATAGCTTCGATCCAGCCAACATTCCTGCCAACGTATCGGGGGAAATCAAAGGCGAAATCCCCAATTTGCCGATTGTCACTTTGGCGGAAGCCAAGGCGGACCTCGGCGTGAGCGCTGGGGCCGAAACGCAATGGAAGCCGGTGGTGAACCAGCCGGTGCGGGAGCGGTGGAACGATTGGGGGATCGGTCTGCTGTTGCAGGGCGATTTGAAAGGCGCGGAATACGCTTTCCGCCGTGTCACGGAAGCAGAGCCGGGATATGCCGATGGCTGGCTGAACGTGGCGCGCGCGCTGATTCAGGAAGGCGAAACCGATGCTGCGAAGCCCTTCATTGCCAAAGCGCTCGCGATCAATGACAAGCTCGGCCGCATTTACTATTTCCAAGGGCTGATCGAGAAGGCGGATGGCAACTATGATGCAGCACTCGAATCCTTCAAACGCGCCGCATCGCTCTATCCGCGCGACCGCGTGGTGCTGAATCAGATCGCCCGCATCCTGTTTTTGAAGCGGCAGTATAAAGAGGCGATCCGCGCGCTGACACGAGTGGCGGCGGTAGATCCCGAAGACTTGCAGATGCATTACACGGCCATGCTGTGCTACCGGGGACTCGGGATGAAGGATGAAGCCAACCGCGAGGAGCGCTTATTCCAGCGCTTCAAAGCCGAAGAATCGTCGCAGGCGATTACCGCAAAACGGCGCATGATCAGCCCGGAAGACAACAACGAGCGGCAGCAGATTCACGATCACACCAGTGTCGATGTGGGGCGAGCGCTTTCGCCTGCCAACCAGCGCCGCATTTCCACTGGAGCCGGCCAATGAAGCGGATCTTAGTCTTGTGCGCGATTGCCGGGGCTGTCTTTGCCGCTGGCATACCGCAGAAGCAGTCCACGCGCTTTACGGATATCACTCAGGCGGCCGGAATCAAATTCAAACACAACAGCGGACGCGCGGGAAAGAAGTATCTTCCCGAAACTCTGGGATCGGGTGCAGCGTTCCTCGACTACGACAAGGACGGCTGGCCCGATATCCTGCTGATCAATAGTAAAGACTGGACGCCGCGCGGACGCCGCGCGCTCAGCGCGCTCTACCATAACAATCACAATGGCACCTTCACTGATGTGACCGCCGGCAGCGGCCTCGGTATCGAGATGTATGGGATGGGCGTGGCTATCGGCGATTACGATAATGACGGGCGCGATGACATCTACATCACCGCATTGGATGGCGATCACCTTTTCCATAACGAGGGCAACGGCAAATTTCGCGATGTCACAAAATCGGCGGGGATTCAGAACGCCAACTTCGGCACGAGCGCGGCGTGGCTCGATTATGACCGGGATGGCAAGTTGGACCTGTTCGTAGCCAATTATGTGCAATGGACGCCGAAGGGCGATCTGTGGTGCTCTCTCGACGGCGCGACCAAATCTTACTGCACGCCCGAATCGTATAAAGGCACGCAGTCGAAGCTCTATCACAACCTGGGCAACGGCCGGTTTGAAGATGTCAGCGTGAAGGCCGGAGTGGGCGACGCGGCGAGTAAGTCGCTGGGAGTGACCGTGCTCGATTACGACGGGGATGGTTGGCCTGATCTGTTCGTCGCCAACGACACCCAGCCCAATAAGCTCTACCGCAACAATCATGACGGCACATTCAAAGAAGAAGGACTCGCGGCCGGTGTCGCTTTCGGAGAGGATGGCGTGGCGCGCGGAGCGATGGGCGCGGATTCGGGCGATTACGACCGTTCCGGCCGCCCGCACCTGCTGGTCGGCAATTTTTCCAACCAGATGCTTGGGCTTTATCACAACGAAGGAAACGGCTTGTTTGTCGATGAAGCGCCTTCCTCGACGGTGGGACGCAGCAGCCTGCTGGCTCTGACCTTTGGCGTCTTCTTCTTTGACTACGATCTGGATGGATACCTGGACCTGTTCACCGCTAACGGCCACATCGAAGAAGAAATCGGGCGTGTGCAACCAAAGGTCCAGTATCGCCAGCCGCCGCTGCTGTTTCACAATCTCGGCAAAGGCAAGTTCGAGAATGTCTCGGCGATGGTAGGGGAAGAGTTCCAGCGTCCGCTGGTCGCGCGCGGCGCGGCCTATGCCGATATCGATCACGACGGCGATCCGGATCTTCTGATCACCACCAACGATGGACCGGCATATCTCTATCGCAACGATCTCGCCAACGGTAATCACTGGCTTACCGTGCGCACAGCAGGCAGTAAATCGAATCGCGACGGCATCGGCGCGGTGGTGCGGATTGAGAGCCGCTCGGGCAAGCAGTGGAATGTAGTGCGCAGCGGCTCGAGCTACTGCTCGCAGAGCGACCTCGCTCTGACGTTCGGTCTGGGTCAGGACACCGCCGTTTCGTCGCTCGAAATCGATTGGCCGAGCGGTATCAAACAAAAGCTGGCTAATATTGCAGCGGACCAATTTATCACCGTGGACGAGAGCCGGGGAATCATTGCTAAGGAGAGTAAGCGATAAAGCGAGCGGTTAAGCCGAACTTACTCGATCCTGTTGCCGCTTACGACCGCATTGCCCCGTCCTTCGCAAACTTCGCAGAGCCGCGCCGGGCATACCTCGATCGCATCGATCGCCTGATCCTCTCGGAAATTCCACCCGGGAGCCACTCCCTGCTGGATGTCGGGGCCGGAAACGGTGCGCGCGGGCTGCGAATTGCGCGCGAGGCCGGCTTGCCCGAAGTGGCTCTCGTCGAACCCAGCAGGGCTATGCGGCGCGAGTGGCCGGTTGGTGTTCAGGGGCTGGCGATCCCTGCAGAAGAACTGGCTTCCGTGGCAGGCAGCTTTGATGTCATCCTTTGCCTGTGGAACGTAATTGGCCATGTATTTCCCGCCGTCAGGCGGACCGAGGTATTGCGCCAGTTTGCCCGATTGGCCTCTGCCGAAGGTAAGATCTTTGTTGATTGCAATCACCGCTATAACATCCGCCAGTATGGCGCATTCCGAACTGCCGCGCGCCTGCTCTATGACTGGGTTGCTCCCGGCGAGCGCAATGGCGATGTGACTGTCACCTGGACTATTAACGGCATCGATTGTGCGACCACGGGACACGTGTTCACGAACCGCGAAGTTACGCGGATGATAGCCGCTGCAGGGCTGCGCGTCGAGCGGAAATATATTGTGGATTACTCGAGTGGCGAACTCTGCCGGTGGGGCTTCCAGGGAAACCTTCTGTATGTGTTATGCCGCGCGGATGGCAGCGTCTAGTTGCAAGCAAACCTCCGACATCTGCTCGTCCGTAAGCCGGTTAAAGAAGGGCAGAGCCAGAGTTGTGCCAGCGATGGCGTCCGTTACCGGTAAACCGCGGGATGGGTCATGAAAAGGCGCAAAGAGCGGCTCGCGGTGCAGCGGAGGAAAGTAACGCCCGCATTGGATCTCCTGTTCCGCCAGGCGTCGCCACACGCGGTCGCGGACCGCTCGCGGTAAGCGCACGACAAATACAAACCAGGAGATGCGCCCGCCGGTAGCCTGGAGCGGCGGCAAGGTCACGGGAGCGATACCGCGAAGCTTTTCGGCATAGCGCATTGCCAGCGAATCCCGCTGGTCGAGAATGGCGTCGATTCTTTTCATTTGTGACACACCCAGCGCACAGTTGATTTCCGAAATGCGATAGTTACAGCCGGGAAGACTATGCTCCAGCCAGCCATCGGCGGGCCTCCTGCCCTGATTGCGCAACGCGCGGATGGTTTCGGCCAAGCCGGAATTGCGCGTAACTATCATTCCTCCTTCGCCCGTTGTGATGGGCTTATTCGGGTAGAAGCCAAATACTCCCAGGTCTGCGCAACCGCCGGCTCTTCTCCCGCGATACTCCGCTCCCAGTGCTTCACAGGCATCTTCGATGACGCGGAGTCCATGCGCGCGCGCAATTTCCAGAATGGGATCAAGTTCCGCGGGATAACCAAACGTATGTACCAAGATGATGGCGCGGGTTCTGCTCGTGATGGCCTGCTCAACGGAGTTCGCGTCGAGATTCAGGGTCACCGAATCGATATCGGCAAAAACGGGCCTTGCTCCGCGGCCAATGACCGCGTTGGCCACGCCTATAAACGTGAACGAGGGCAGGATGACCTCGTCGCCTTCTCCAATGCCAAGTGCGCGGAGGCCGAGATCGAGGCCGGCCGTACCCGAACTCAAAGCTATGCCATAAGGCACACCAATGAAGCTGGCCACTGCCGCCTCGAACTCCTCCATCTTGGGGCCGAGGCTAAGTCGCGGCGTTCGCAGCACCGCCGACACCGCGGCGATATCTTCCTCAGTGACATCCGGCGCAGAGAGCGGAATCATCACGGGCACGCTCGCTTCATCAGCAATTCTTCTCCCAAGGGCGCCGATGCCAGCACGGATACGATTCGCTCCGCTGCCCGCCCGTCTCCGTATGGGTTCTCGATGCCGCGCAAGGAGCGGCGGAATTCGGGGCTGCACGCCCGCTCGACCGAATCCGCAATGGATTCCATCGTTGCCTCGGCATCGATTACATTGCGGCCGCGCTCGCGCCCGCGCTGCCGTATCCCGATGTTCACCGCGGGCAATTCAAAAGAAGCTGCTTCCATAATTCCGCTCGAAGAATTTCCCAGCAGAAGATCGGCCTGCCGCAACAGGCTCCAATATATCTGCGGGGACAGGTTGATGAATATGTGGCCATCCGTCCGCCCCTCTAAAAACGAGCGCGTGCGGGCGATGAGCCATCGGCTGCCGGCATCCGCATTGGGATAACAGAATAAGAGCTGGCCGGGGATACGTTCGAGCGCCGCGAATAGCGCGCCCGCTTCGCGCGTGGTGTCGCGTGCGATGGTCGTAGGATGGTATCCGATCACGATGGCCGGCTGCGAAAGACGAATGCCGAGTTCGGCCTCCAGTTCTTCGCGGGAGAGCAGTTTGCTGCGGCGGAGGTGATCCAAAGACGGAGCGCCCGTACAATGTACGCGCCATTCCTCCTCACCCATCGCGATGACGCGCGCCCGCGCCCGCTCCGTGCTGGTGAAGTGCAGATGGCTCAGCTTGGTAATGGCGTTGCGAACAGCGTCGTCGATCGCGCCTTCGCTGACTTCTCCTCCTTCGATGTGCGCGATAGGAATGCGTAACGCCAGCGCGACCGCTGCGGGCGCCAGCATCTCGTACCGGTCTGCGATCAACAAGAGCAGGTCCGGCCGCACGTGGCCAAGGTAATCGGCCAATCCTAAGGCCGCCACGCCAATCGTCTTAGCCATGCCGATATCGCTGTCGGAGCTGAGCAGGCACTCGATGCGGGCATCGATAGGGAATCCGTCCTTTTC
>JASIAM010000031.1 GCA_030041985.1 Bryobacteraceae bacterium
CGCCGAAATTTTAGCTTATTGCCTGGTCTAAATTCTGGGGACCACTATACATCTACGCCAATTTGTACGAGCGCGGGCTTCCGTCGCGCCGCCGCCCACCGCTCCAGGTATCGCAGATCGATCGCGCGGACGGTGCTTGCCGCCCAGCCAAACCGCCGCCCCACTTGCCGCGCCGACGCGCTCTCGCAGGCCTGTCCCATAGCGTCCTCGAACCGTTTGCTGAAGGGCGCTTTGCTCGGCAACTAGGGCACCTTTTCGATCTTGATGCCGCAGTCCGGGCAACACACACGGTACACTTCCACCACTACCGTCGTGCGGAATTCCAGGCACGGCAAATCGCGCACCTCGCGCTCGCTAATGTCGTGCGCCGCTTCCAGTTTGCGTCCGCATCCGGAGCACAACCACTTCCGATTCCCGCGCTTCCGGCGTATCCACAGCTTGAGCTTCTTGGCACGCTCATTGATCTCGTGCCGGTACACTCGGTACCCCGGCCACCCCAGTAGTTTCGTCAGGTCGCTGTCGCGCAACCGTTGAGTGTACCGAAATCCCGTTCACCCACCAAGCCGCTCTGCTTGGAGTTGATCGAATTCTTGCTCAGAGCCATATTCCGACGCGCATCCCATACCCCTACTGACCAGCGCGGGAGCAGGGGGAGAGAGATAATCAGCCGGCGTTAACTTACCATCCACCCATCGGCCAGTTGGATTACGCGGTGGCCATAGGCGGCGTTGGTTTCCGAGTGGGTCACCTGTATGATCGTGGTCCCTTCGTCATTGAGTTTCTTGAATAGCTCCATGATCTCTTTTCCCTGGGAGGAGTGCAGGTTGCCGGTCGGTTCGTCGGCGAGGATGAGCTTGGGGCTGGCGATTACGGCGCGGGCCACGGCCACCAGTTGCTGCTGGCCGCCGGAGAGCTGGCTGGGATAGAGGTCGCGCTTGGCCACGATGTGGAAGCGGTCGAGCGTATCGCAAACCATGGAAGCGCGCTGTGAGCTTTTGATATTGCGGTAGGAAAGCGGGATATCGAGGTTCTCGTAAACCGTGAGGTTATCGATCAGGTGATAGCTTTGAAAGACAAAGCCGATATACTTCTTGTTGAGTTCGACGCGGTCGCGAGGCTTCATGCGGTGTACCAGGTGGCCGGTGAATTCGAACTCGCCGCTCCATGCGCCATCCAGCATGCCCAGAATGCTGAGCAGAGTTGATTTGCCGGCGCCGCTGGGGCCCATGATGGTGACGAACTCGCCTTCGCGGACTTCCAGATTGATGCGGCGCAGAACATAACTGCGTCCGTAGGCGCCCTCGTAGAACTTCTCTACGTTGTTAAGAGTGATCATCGGTTGGAACTACCAGGCTGGGCAGGATGCTGTGCCAGCGGCGCCTCTCTTTAATTGGGCCGCGTTTGTACTTGTGCCTGCTGCTGGACCTGTTCTTCCACTATCTTACCGTCGAACAAGTGGATGGTGCGGTCGGCGAATTCGGCATAGCGCGGGTCGTGGGTCACCATGCAGATGGTAGAGCCGGCTTTGTGCAGCTCGCGGAGAAGGGTCATGACGGCCTCGCCGTTGTGGGAGTCGAGGTTTCCGGTAGGCTCGTCGGCGAGCAAAATGAGGGGATCGCCGGCGAGTGCACGTGCGACTGCGACACGCTGTTGCTGGCCGCCGGAGAGCTGGGAGGGGTAGTGCTTGACACGGTGCTGCATGCCCACGCGCTCGAGTGACTCCTGGACTCTACGTTTGCGTTCCGAGGAAGGCATGCCGCGATAGGTCAGCGGCAATTCGACGTTTTCGTAGACGGTGAGATCGCCAATCAGGTTGAATGCCTGGAAGATGAAGCCAATCTCGCGGTTGCGGATGCGCGCCCGCTCGGACATTTTCAGTCCCGTGACGGGCTTGCCGTTCAAGTAGTACATGCCGTCGCTCGGCGTGTCGAGCAGCCCGAGGATAGCCAGCAGCGTGGATTTGCCGCAGCCGGAGGGGCCGGCGATCGAGAGGTACTCTCCCTTGCGCACATCAAAGTGAATATCAGCGAGGGCGTGGGTTTCCACCTCGTCGGTTATGAAAACTTTGCTGACGGCATCCAGCTTGATGAGCGACTCTGAACCGTTACCATTCGTCATGCTTCTCTACCTCTTCCTCTTGACCTCTTACGCAACTTGCGCCCGATTCGTTCCCGGCCAGACGGGGCTTCAGTTTAACCGAATGCGATCGTAACTGTCATAGTTCGACATGTCGGAAAGAATTACTTTGTCGCCGACCTGTAATCCATCTTTAATTTCGATGGTATTGACGGCTGCTTTCCCGAATGTGACCTTAACTTTATTAGCAAATTTGCCGTCCGGGTCGATCTTGAAAATCTGCACACTGGCATCCTGCTGGCCGAACACAGGGCGCTCGACGAATAGCACGTTATTCAGCTTTTCCAGTTGGATCGTCCCATCCACGCTGAGATCGGGGCGGGCCGCTTCCGGCAGAGGCCCTTCGAGCCTCACATCGACCGTCACGGTGCCATTCAAAACCGAAGGGTCGATGCGGGAGACATGGCCCTGAATCAGTCCGTTGCGCGTATCGATGGTGGCAGGCTGGCCGATAGCCACATCCTTCACTTGGGTCTCGGCGATTTTCAATTCGGCCTTCAACTTGGAGCGCTGAGCCACTTTCCCGAGGGGCGTTCCAGCGGTCACCTTCTGTCCCACTTCAACCGGGGTGGGCAGTTGCTGAAGGACGCCATCGAAACCGGCCTTGACATTGAGTTGGTCCAACTGGCTTTTCTTAAGGTTGTATTCGGCCTGGAGCTGATCCACTTTCACTTTTTGCGCTGCCAGTTGCGCCTCTTCGGCGGACGCGTTGATCTCCAGACGCTGCTGCTCGAGCTTATAGCGTTCGCCTAATTCCTGGGCCTTGACGGCGGAGATTTTGGCGTCGAGCGCGGCGCTCAGGCCTTGTTTAGCGAGATCGGCGTCGCGATCGGCTTCGAGTTTCGCCGTATTATAATCGGCGCCCACCTGGGCGGCGGTGGCCTGCAAGTCAATCTTGGTTTTTTCCAGGGTGACTTTCAAATTTTCGTAATCGGCTTGGGCGGCTTTGAGGTTGTACTCGGCATCCAAAGTAGCGGTTTCCAGCTCCTGGCTGGTGAGGATCATGACGACCGTATTGGCAGTGACTGGCGTGCCGGGATATACGAGGATTCGCTGCACGCGGCCATCGGTGGTGGCCGGAATGAGCATGGTGTCCTCGGGAACCAGGGTTCCCAGACCGCGAACATCGCGCAACATCTCTCCGCGCTTGACCGTTCCGGGCCACTGTGTGGAAAGGTCGACACTGGGCACGGCCGGCTTCAGGCGGCTGACCGCGAAAGTGGCTCCGGAGACGGCAGCCAACAGAACCACTACCATCACGGTTCGGCGGATGGTTTTCTTCTTGCGAGCGTCCTTACGAATGACATCCATATGCGTATGTGTTCCAGCACACCCCTACCAGCTTACAGCTTAACCTTTCAACCTTGGCCGCTTACCATCCGGAACCGTATGTTTGACGTGTAAGACGGCGGAATGGACAGCAAAGTTCCGCTATTTCGGCTAGAAATATCGCGGGCACATTCGTCATGCAATTTCGCGCGGGCGCGGCGGCGCGCTTCCTTGAGTGACATGCCGGCAGCGAGATTCTCGAGAATCAGTTCTTGCGCGGCGAGCGGCCGAAGCGTTACTGGCGTTGGGGTGGACGCCGCAAGGGAGGAGACGGAGGTTGAGAGCAGGGCCGTCGTTGAACTCGTAAACGGCTTGTTTTGTGTTAGCTGTAAAGATGGGAGACGCATCTTGCGGGGTTTTTTCGAAGATCTGTCGAGGCATTGCTCTGAGGGTTGCGAAAGACCGGGCGATCGTCGCGGCGCGCGCAGGAACATAAGTAACTTGGGTATCGTCATGGCGAGCTCAGTATGCTCCGGGAGAATTACGGATTTGGGCTTGGGGACGGTAAACACAAAGAAGGATTCAAAAAAAGTTCTAAAACAATCGGTGACCGGCTCATACGGACCTTCTATTGAGCGGCCTCCAGGATGAGCATCACCGCCATGGCGAGGCGATTCCAGTTGGATGTTTCCGCAGCCAGTTGCCGGCGTCCTTTGGGCGACAAACTGTAGAACTTGGCCTGGCGGCCGTTTTCCGACTCGCCCCAAGCCGCGTGCAGCCAGCCCCGCTTTTGGAGCCGGTGCAGGGCAGGGTAGAGCGACCCCTGCTGCACCTGCAAGACCTCTTGAGAGATCTGACGGATGCGCTGCGAGATGCCATATCCATGAATCGGACCGAGGGCCACCACCTTCAGAATCAGCATATCGAGGGTGCCTTGGAGGAGGCCGGATTTTTCCGGGGGCATGGGCGCGTCTCCTAGATAATCTACATATTAAGGCGGGATATGTAGAATGTCAAGGAGAGTGACGTCCAGTACGTCCAGTGCAGGGACTAGCGACGGATGGATCCTTCAATGCGCATTGTTCCGGGAACCGATTGCGCAGCATTGCGGCACACAAAAAGAGCCCCCGGCGGCCTGCGCCGGGGGCTCTTTCATGTAGCAAGGTTCAGCCTACCGGCTGACCTGGAGGCTGGCACCGCCACTAGGGCCACTGTCAGGGCCGCTGCCAAGGATGTCACCGGTGGAGACAAGCTTGACCCAAAGCGAACCGTTGTCTTTGTAGTACGAGGTGGCACTGGCCTCGCGAAGTGCATCCAGGCTGCTCTGCTCCGTACCCGACGCTGCAGTGGTGAATCCCGGCAGATCGAAGATCACCCACGAGCCGCGATCCAGTTCCTTCACGCTGAGGGACAAGGACGGCCTTTCGGTGGTCACCTTGATCTCGGTACCTGCTCGTACGTTGGTTTCTCCGGTGATGGGAAAATCCTTGCCATTGCGGCTGAGAACGACTGGCGGCTGCGCAGAATCTCCACCGGCCGCGCCTTTACCGAACCTGCCTCTAACGAAACCGCCGCCTGGACCACCACGTCCGCCAGGACCAGCAGCCGCGCCTCGATTGCCAGGACCGCCCGCTGCGGCAAAGCCGCCAGCGCCAGGACCTCCACGGCCGCCGCCTCTGCCGAACGATCCGCGGCCGCCGGCCAATCCACGTCCTCCTCCTCCGCCAACGTTCAAGCGCCCGACATCGCCCTTGCACACGGCAGCGTTCCAGGTGGGCTTGATCTCGCAGGCTTCGTCGATTGCGATTCTGTTGTTTTCGTCGTTGATGAGAATGAAGGAATCCGGAACGCCGTCGACCGAGCCGTCCAGGTCGTGGAACACCGCGGTCTGATAGGGCCCATTGCCGTAGTCATCGTTGCTCCACTTAAACTCCATCGGCGGGAAATACACCGGCTTGGCGTTGATGAATTTCGCGCGCTGTATGGTGTTGTTGGAGCTCATTCCGAAGCTGGTATACAGCAGGTAAGAGATCGCTCCCGTCTTGCGGGTGGCGTTGTCCTCGAAATTCACGAAGGTGTCATTGTCCAGTTCATGACGGTAGTCGTAGAACTCGTAGCCGCGGATCGGGAAATCCGCGAGTTCGGGCTCCGGCAAGCTGCGGCCGTAAGCCATTTCCGCCGGCGTCCTGGGGTTGCCGATGTTCTCGGTTTCGCCCACGAACAGCGAGTCAACCACGCGTGACGTAAAGGCGGAACGACCGGAGTTGCCGGAGGCATGCGTGTAGCCAATTGCGTTGTCGGCCACCTTCAAGTTCTTGAACAGGTGCATCTCACCGCGGGACCAGAGGCCGCTATTCCGGTTCTTGTAGCTGGTGAAATCCTCAATGACCGACGCCACTTGCGGGCTGTTCGCGTCAGCGGGATTGGCAAGGGAAATATGCCCGCCGGTGGCGAAATGGCCATCGGCCCTAGGGCCGCGGTCCAACATGAAACCGTCAAAGTTCGAATGGGCGGTGTTGCCCTTGAACTCCCGCACCCGGGTTCGACGCGGCCAGGTCTTCGCACTGATCTCCGTGCCTTCGAATTTACCCGTCGGATGCTCCGGCAAGGCGAACCAGAAACCGGTCGCATCGGACCCCGCGGCCACGTTGTCCCGGTAAATATTGTCCGGATTGGTGATCCAGAAAGTCGACGCCGTGTTGTCTGAAGGGATCAGGATATCCTTGGCGTTCTGGCCGGCCGTATCGAAGTTCTGGCCGCCCTCCGATCCGAACGGGCCGAGGTTTGTGGGGGTGCACGGCGCGTCCGGATGACACTTGGTGAGGATCCCCAGGTTGTGCACGAACTGATTGTCGTGCTCCACGGCATCCTCCAGGAAGAAGCAGTGACCAATGTTGTTGTAGGTCACGTTATTTTCAATGTCCAAGTAATTTGTGCCATGCACGGTCACGCAACGGCTGTAGGTGTCGTGAATCGCCGAGTTCTTGATGTACTGCCCCTGCGCATCGCCGATCAGATGCCAGTGGATCGGATACCGGGCCAGATGCATATTCTGACCCATGCGATTGAGCTCGACGCCATCGACAAACATCTTGCTCCCGTTCATCGCCATAATGTGGCCGCCAAAGAGCGTCTTGTCTGCGTCAGGCGAAGCCTGGATCAGGATATTGCGCGACAGCATGCCGACTTCGCCGCGTTCATCCACGTTGAAGGTAATCTTGCCGAAGTGCATGTAGTCGAGTTTCTTGTCGAGCGTGATCGTATTGCCGTGGATAGCGGCAATGGTGCGCCGCTCTGCCTGATGAGGATCGAAATCCGTCGACGCGAGGACAACCACGTCGCCTTTCTTCCAGTCACCGGCATTCAAGACTTCGATGGTGTTGCTGCCCGCGGCGGCCGTCTTTGCCAGCTTGGTCCAGGAGTTCTTCTCCGTACCGTGCAGGTTCAGGGTTCCGCCCATGAGCATGATCCCGCGGTCACTGCGGTCATTCGTTCCACCCGTTCCAGTAATATCTTCGTCTTTGACGTTATCGGTGAGGGTAATAGTCGCCTTGCGCGTATGGGGCCTGGCTTCGGTGCCGATTTCCAACTCCCCGTGGACCATGATCCACTCGGTGGTCAGTTCGAGATCTTTGTTATCTGCAAAGCTCAGCTTGCCGTTGATGGTCACACCGTGCAACTCCGGTGGACTGACATCAAGGACAACGTTCATGTCCTTGTCAATGGTGACAACGGCGTCTTTGCCGGGCACCTTCTTGTCAGGCCAGGTGGCTGAATCGGACCAGCGCCTGGCGCTGGCCACCGAAGTCTTTTGCTGCGCCTTAAGGACGGCATATCCGCCGAGGCCTAAAAAGGCTGGAACCAGCAACGAAAGGAACAAGAGAGAACGTTTTCGCATCGTTAAGTCTCCGTGATCGATCATGTTGCGCTGCTTTCTCCCGCGAGGATCGAAGAACGTGTAGCCAGGGACATTTTACACCAATTGCCGGCCGGACAATATCCTTAGTTTCAACGTATTCGCCAGCGGATGGGTTTTGCGGAGCGCAGGGCTGAAGGGATCTGGGCACGGCGGTTGGGACGCCAGAGCCTGCAACGCGCCGGGTGCTGATTCCTTCCAGTCACGATCTGGCGTGTCTTGTAGAGCCACTGGCCATTCACCGCAGGATTCAGCTTACCGGCTGACCTGGATACTGCCTCCAACACCGCCGCCACGGCCGGGCCGAGCGCCGCCGCCGTTAGAGACAAGCTTTACCCAAAGTGTGCCTTGTCCGCGGTAGTACGAGGTGCTGCTGGCGCTGCGCAGTGCATCCAGACTAGTTTCTGCCGTGCCGGTGGCTGCGCTGGAGTATCCCGGTAATTCGAAGATAACCCATGAGCCGTTGTCCAGCTCCCTCAGGCTAATGTTCAGGGACGGCGCTTCGCTTTCCGCGCGGATCTCGGTGCCGGCGAGTACCGTGGTGTCCCCGTTGACGGCAAGTTTCCTGCCATTGCGGACGAGAACGACCGGTGGAGCGCCTCCACCGAAACCTCCTCTACCGCCAGCGCCGCCTCGCCCTCTACCAGGACCGAGAGCTGCGGCAGGCGCGCCAGCAGTGCCGGGAGCAGGCGCGCCAGGTCCACCACGGCCTCCGGCAGCGCCAAAACCGGGAAATCCGCCTCTAGCGCCACCTCCGCCACCGCCGGCGGTAATTCCCATGCGCCCGAAATCGCCCTTACACACGGCAGCGTTCCAGTCCGGCTTGATTTGACAGTGTTGCGGATCGTCCGCGATCCCGTTGTCAATCACAATGTAAGAATCGGGAACGCCGCCGACCGACCCGTCGATATCGTGGAACACCGCGCCATTCCAGCCTGAAAATCTTCCGAATTCACCGGAGAAGGACCAGCGGCGATCCTGCTGCGGCGGGAAATACACCGGCTTGGCATTTTCGAATTTCAGGCCTTCGACATCGTTGTTGGTGCTGATGGGAAAGCTGGTGTACAGCAGGTAAGAAATGGCTCCGGTTTTGCGAGTGGCATTGTCCACAAAATTGACGAACGTGTCATTCACCAGATGGTGCGTGAAATCGTAGTATTCGTAGCCACGGATCGGGTAATCCGCATCCTTGCGAGGCATGGTTCGGCCATACGCGATTTCCGCTTCGGTTTTGGGGGTGCCTTTATTGCCGGTTTCGCCCACGAACAGAGAGTTCTCGACTTTTGAGGTATACTCGCCGTGGAGCTGGGCCGTGCCAGGGTACGCGTGCGTGTAGCCGATAGCGCTGTCGGCAATCTTCAAGCCGTCGAAGACATGATCCTCGCCACGGGCCCAGATGGCAGCGCCCCTGTTCTTGTAGGAGGTAAAGTCTTTGAACACCGCTTCCAGCCTCGCGCTGTTGGTGTCGCCGGGATCCGCAAGGGGCGTAT
>JASIAM010000322.1 GCA_030041985.1 Bryobacteraceae bacterium
TCGTTCTCGGTGTATTTCACGTCGGCGGAGAGCGGCAGCCGTTTGGGATCGTGGGCCACCAGTGCCGCCAGGTATTGATTCACCAGGCCCTCCAGGCATGCGCGGCCGCAATCCACAGGGATAGGGCCCGCGGCCGTGGCAGCGCCGGGCCAGAAGAGCATGCCGAAACCGGCGCTGAGCGAAGCCGCCAATACCAAAACCACATGCTTGGCTCGCATGGGTACCTCCCTTTCGGCGCAGGCCACGCCGAAGGGTAATTATACACGCGCCCCTGGGTGGACCGGGGCTTCATCCCGCAAGAGCCGAAGGGAACCTTGTCAGGCACTAATAGATTTTCTTTTGGACTTTCATCAATGATATCTATCCCGCGTCAGAAGGAGCGGTTAGGACATCCGTTAGTTGGATGGGCTGTTGGGACAGCAAAGGCTTGATTGCCCTTACCCAGCAGCGAAATACGTGCCTTCCAAACTTTTTGGGAGAGTAGCTCAGGCATGCAGTTGTCACCGGCTGCGCTAGATGGAGTGACAACGTGGCCGTGGTGCCATCCGTTGACAATCTTACATTTCGATGATAACCTCTTCAAACAACGAGAGATTGTTGTTATCAACTGTGGGTCTCGGCTCGTGGCAATGTTGGCACGGGCCCCAAGTCCAAGTCCAGACGTATCCCTCAGTGACCTCAGCCGGTTGTTTGTGATCGCCCACGAGGACGCACAACGGGATTGCGTGCTTTCAATCCCTATTCCAGTTCTAAATCTGTAGCACGAACAAAATCACGAACAGGCGCTTCAGGCGCCGGAGAGAGATCACTCATGTTTAGAAAATGTGCCGGCAATTACCGCGCCGGCATCATGCGACGATGTGCCCCCCTTTTTCTGTCGGGGCTTTTTGTGATGGCGCCCCTGTCTCGGGCGCAGGTGAATTTGGGCCCGATTACGGTCGGGGCGGGATTGCGAACCGATTTCGTGAGTACTACACCTACCAATGGGCCTACTACTAATGACTTCCAGATCAATGACATTCGCCTTTATGTGAATGGACCCGTTTATGACGACCTGAAATTCATGTTCAATACTGACTATAACAGCATCACTAACTCAGTCGAAGTACTGGACGCGGTGGCCCGTCTCGAAGTGTCTCCCGAATTCAATATCTGGTTCGGGCGCTTCCTGCCGCCTAGTGACCGGGCGGATCTCTATGGCCCATTCTTCGCGCATGAGTGGAACGTCTATAGCGACGGCATCCAGGACGGATATCCTGGCGTCTTTCAAGGCCGCCAGAATGGCGTCACCTATTGGGGAACGTTCGCCAAAAAAGTGAAGGTATCCGTTGGCGGGTTTGATGGCAAGTCCGCTACCGGGAGTCCGGACCTGATTGGAGCCGCCCGCGTGCAGATCGATTTCTGGGATCCGGAGGATGGCTATTATCTGAATGGAACTTATTATGGCGATAAGAACCTTCTTGCCATCGGTGGAGCGAGTCAGATTCAGGACGGCCACACCGCTACCACCGTCGATTTCCTCATGGAAAGAAAACTCCCTAAATCCGGCGGCGTCGTCTCCGTAGAAAGCGAGTACTCCGACTACAACCGGCTGGGGGGATACAACTCGCTTTACGCCAAGAGTGAAGGCGCTTATGTGCTGGCCAGCTATCTTTTTGCCAAGAAGGTCGGAGTAGGCCAGTTCGAACTCCTCGGTAAAATCGCCAAGGCGGATTTTACTCGTGGGTCAATTGCAAATCCGAACTATGACCAAAAGACTGACGAGGTCAACTTCAACTATGTCATCAAACAGTTCAACGCGCGAGTCATGTCGTTCTATCAGAATGTGAGATTCAACCGGGTAAATGCGAATTTCTGGGAGGCCGGCCTCGGCCTCCAAATCCAAATGTGACCGGTTTCCCAATGGTAAGGAAGGAGTTGAGATGAAACGTAACACACTGATCGTAAGTCCCTGTCTACTAATCGCCGCGATGGCGTTCGCCAACCTGGCGGCGGCGCAGGATACCATTAAGATAGGCGTGCTGCATTCCCTGTCAGGCACCATGGCTATCAGCGAAACCACCTTGAAGGACACGATCCTGATGATGATCGATGCCCAGAACAAAAAAGGTGGATTGCTGGGCAAGAAGTTGGAGGCGGTTGTGGTCGATCCGGCTTCTGACTGGCCACTCTTCGCCGAGAAGGCCGCGCAGCTACTCGAAAAAGACAAGGTCGCGGTGGTTTTCGGATGCTGGACATCCGTTTCCAGAAAATCGGTCCTGCCTGTTTTCGAAAAGGATGACGGTCTGCTATTTTACCCGGTTCAGTACGAAGGAGAAGAGTCATCGAAGAACGTGATCTATACAGGCGCTGCGCCGAACCAGCAGGCCATCCCGGCGGTAGATTACCTGATGAAAGAAGTGGGCGTAAAGCGATGGGTGCTGGAAGGAACCGATTACGTCTACCCGCGCACGACTAACAAAATCCTCGAAGCTTACCTGCATTTGAAAGGGGTCAAAGACGAGGATATCTCCATCAACTATACGCCTTTCGGTTACTCGGACTGGCAGAGCCGGGTAGCGGCTATCAAGCGGTTCGGCTCGGCCGGGAAGAAAACCGCGGTCGTCTCGACAATCAACGGTGACGCCAACGTACCCTTCTATAAGGAGCTTGGCAACCAGAAGATTTCGGCGGAAGATATTCCAGTCGTAGCCTTCTCAGTGGGTGAGGAGGAACTGTCCGGAGTAGATACCAAGCCGCTGGTCGGCCACTTAGCCGCGTGGAACTACTTTGAAAGCATCAACACACCGGCGAACAAAGCGTTCATCGATCAGTGGCATGCGTTCATCAAGAACCCGAAGCGCACTACCAATGATCCGATGGAGGCGCATTACATCGGTTTCAATCTCTGGGTAAAAGCGGTGCAGAAAGCCCAATCCACTAACGTGGAAAAGGTGCTCGCGGCGCTTCCAGGCCTCGAGACGCCGAATCTCACCGGTGGCGTCGCCAAGGTCCTGCCGAATCACCACATCACCAAGCCCGTTTACATTGGCGAAGTGAGAGCTGACGGCCAGTTTAGCGTAGTCTGGAAATCCCCAGCCGAAGTGCCTGGAGATGCCTGGTCCGACTATCTTCCGGGTAGCAAGGACATCGAGGCCGACTGGGTCACCCTGAAGTGCGGCAACTATAATAAGGTCACAAAGAAGTGCTCGGGACAAAACTACAAATAGTGATACGCTTCCCTCGGGGCGGGCAGAGGTTTTTTGGGCCGCTGCTCCTCCTGGGGGCGCTATTCGCGGCGCACGCGCAATCTCCAAAAGACGCCAATTTCCTATCCACCCTCGGCGAGCTACGGGAAGCAACCTATTCCGGCAAGGCCGGCATTGTCGAACGATTGGGCCAGAGCGGCCATCCCAGTGTCCGTGCGGTGCTGACGGCGCTGCTCGAAGAGCGGCTCTATTACCGCAATAGCGATCAGAAGGTCTTCATTGCCAAATCGGCCGATAGTGACCCTCTCAATCTGATCGACCCCCTTTCGCTCAAAAACTCCGGGTCCGCTCCCGCGGCCAACCTCACTCAGATCGGCACTAACAACGCCTTGCGGCGTGTGGTGAGGATGGCAGTGGCGCGCTTCGGATTATCCAGCCCTAGCGCATCTGTCCGGCTGGACGCCGCGCGGGAAATGTTGAAATCGCTGGACGACCCTACAGTCGCACTGCTCCGCGAGCGGCTTGGCGTTGAGAGAAACTCGAGCGTCAGGAAAGAAATTGCTACCGGTTTGGCGCTTGCCGCATTGGACAGTCCTGATACTAAGACGCGCCTTGCGGCAATCAGTACTCTGAAAGGAGGTCTGAGCCAGGACGTGCGCAACAGGCTGGCTCTCCTGCTCGATAAGTCGTCCGATGGCGCTTTCATTGAAAAGGATGAGAATGTACGGCGGGCCGCCGCCAGCGCAGTCGCAGCCATCGACCGCTGGCGTACTTTCTATTCGGGCTTCCAGACATTATTCTTCGGCTTGAGCCTGGGATCCGTGCTGGTTCTCATCGCCATCGGCTTGGCCATTACATTTGGCGTCATGGGTGTTATCAATATGGCTCATGGTGAATTGATGATGCTCGGCGCCTACACCACTTATGCGGTCCAGTTGGCGATGCCCGGACACACTGGTATCTCGATCTTGCTGGCCATTCCGGCGGCATTTATCGTCTCCGGACTGACCGGGATTGCGATGGAGCGCACCATCATCCGGCACCTTTACGGCAGGCCTCTGGAGACCCTGCTTGCCACATTTGGTGTGAGCCTTATCCTACAACAGTCGGTCCGGTCCATTTTCACCGCGCTCAACCGCTCGGTCATTACTCCTGACTGGATGAGTGGCTCGCTCCGGCTGAACGATGCCATTGAGATTACTTACAACCGCCTATATGTAGTTATTTTCACTCTGCTTGTCTTCTCTCTCATCCTGGCCGTGTTGAAGCGGACCCGGGTCGGTCTCGATATCCGGGCGGTGTCGCAGAACCGGGCCATGGCCAAGGCCATGGGCATCCGCACCGATTGGGTAGATGCGATGACCTTCGGCCTGGGATCCGGCATCGCTGGTGTGGCGGGTGTCGCTCTTAGCCAGTTGACCAATGTCGGTCCGAACCTGGGACAATCCTATATCATCGACTCGTTCATGGTCGTCGTTTTTGGTGGGGTGGGCAACCTTTGGGGGTCGCTCATCGGCGGGATGTCTATGGGCATTGTCAATGAGTTGCTAGAGCCGTACGCCGGGGCGGTGCTGGCGAAAATTTTCGTTCTGGTCGCGCTGATTCTTTTCATCCAGGCGCGCCCGCGTGGACTATTCCCGCAAGCCGGCCGCGCCGCAGAGGATAAGTAGGTGGTCCGTTTCGGCAATTCGATCGCGGGGCGCGATCGAGGAGGCGCCTGGTTCCTGGGGATTCTTACCCTGATAGCCATCGCTGTGCCCGTCCTGAACATTCTTGTGCCCCCTTCCTCTACGTTCCATCTCTCGGCCTATGGAATCGCTCTCATCGGCAAGTATCTGTGTTACGGGATGCTGGCTCTGGCTCTGGACCTCATCTGGGGCTTCTGCGGAATCCTCAGCCTCGGGCACGCGGCGTTCTTCGCGCTCGGCGGCTACGCTATGGGCATGTATCTGATGCGGGAGATCGGACCGAGGGGCGTTTACGGCAATCCGATTCTGCCCGATTTCATGGTGTTTCTGAATTGGAAATCACTGCCTTGGTTCTGGCACGGTTTCAATCACTTCCTTTTCGCGGCCGCCATGGTCGTGGCCGTGCCGGCCTTACTGGCCCTGGTCTTCGGATGGTTTGCTTTCCGGTCCCGTGTTACTGGCGTTTATTTCTCGATCATCACCCAGGCACTCACCTATGCCCTGATGCTCGCCTTCTTCCGCAACAATATGGGCTTCGGCGGCAACAACGGATTCACCGATTTCAAGGATATTCTCGGCTTCGACCTGCATTCCGACGGCACTCACGCCGTCCTGCTGGTGATTACCGCCGTGGCTCTAGGGGCCAGCTATCTCGCATGCCGCGCCATTGTCGATTCGCGCGCCGGGCGAGTGATTCGTGCTATCCGGGACGCGGAGAGCCGGACCCGTTTCCTCGGGTATCCGGTTGAATCGTTCAAGCTGTGGCTCTTCGTGTTTTCGGGTATTATCGCCGGCATCGCCGGCGCACTGTATGTGCCGCAAATCGGGATCATTAACCCGAGCGAGTTTGCGCCGATCAATTCTATTGAAGCCGTCATCTGGGTCGCAGTCGGGGGCCGGGGGACGTTATATGGCGCGATTGCAGGCGCCGTACTGGTGAACTACGCGAAAACATATCTTACCGGTGCGTTTCCGGAAGTCTGGCTCTACGCGCTTGGCGCTTTGTTCGTGTTAGTCACGCGGTACCTGCCGCGCGGCATTATCGGCCTGCTGCCGTCAAAAGATAAAGTCGTGCCGAAAGCAGCACTGTTAGGAGAGAGTCATGAAGAAAGCGCCCGTTCGCGACAAGCGGCTCGATCTTAGGGACCTGACCGTCATCTTCGATGGTTTTAAGGCGCTCAATAAGCTGTCGCTTTATGTCGATCCGGGAGAGTTACTGTGCATTATCGGCCCCAATGGCGCCGGCAAAACTACAATGATGGACGTGATCACGGGAAAGACGCGGCCCGATTCGGGAACGGCGTGGTTTGGGTCTGAAATTGATCTGCTCCGCTTGACCGAGCCGGAGATCGTGAACGCCGGAATCGGCCGTAAATTTCAGAAACCCACCGTGTTTGAGCAGTTGACTGTTTTCGAGAATCTCGAATTGGCGCTGGCCGGCGGCCGCTCCTTCTATAGGACGCTGCGGGCCCGCATCACGCCCGCCCAACAAAATAGAATCGACGATGTGCTGGAGATCATCGGCCTCACGAAACAGCGCACACTGCTGGCCAGAACCCTCTCGCACGGCCAAAAGCAGTGGCTGGAAATTGGCATGCTCCTGATGCAGAATCCCGAATTGCTCCTGGTTGATGAGCCTGTCGCCGGCATGACGCCGCATGAAATCGAGCGCACCGCCGAACTGCTGCTTTCGCTCGAAGGCGAACACTCCATTGTGGTTGTCGAGCATGATATGCACTTCGTTCGATCAATCGCCCGCCGAGTCACGGTCCTGCATGAAGGCCGAGTGATTGCGGAAGGAGATATGGATAAGGTGCAGAAGGATGCGCGGGTCAAAGAAGTCTATCTTGGTGAGTGAGCGTGCTGGCAATCACGGGTCTCAATCAGTTTTATGGCGGCAGCCACACGTTATGGGATGTGGATCTCACCGTTGCCCCCGGGTCGCGAATGTGCGTTATGGGACGTAACGGAATGGGGAAGACAACCCTCCTCAAATGCATCATGGGGCTGCTGCCGGCCACCTCTGGGGCCATCACTTTCGATGGAAACGATTTGCTCCACAGTCCGGCCGAGCAGCGGGCCAAACTTGGCATCGGTTATGTTCCGCAGGGGCGTGAGATCTTTTCCCATCTGACAGTGGAGGAGAATTTGCGTGTCGGCTTGGGCGTACGCAAGAACGGCTACCGCACTATCCCTAGCGGTGTCTTCGATCTCTTTCCCATCCTGAAGCGGATGCTGAGACGGCGCGGAGGCGATCTTTCGGGCGGGCAGCAACAACAGCTCGCCATCGGCCGCGCCCTGGTGCTGGAACCGAAGCTGCTGATTCTGGACGAGCCGACTGAAGGGATTCAGCCGAATATTGTTCACGAAATCGGCGACATCGTCCTGAAGCTCAATCAGGAAGCAGGACTTACTGTGTTGCTGGTCGAACAAAAGCTGCCGTTCGCGCGCCGCGTGGCGAGCGAGTTCTGCATTCTGGACAAGGGCCGCCGCGTTGCTGCCGGCTCAATCGGGCAGCTTACAGACGACGTGGTGCGCGCGCATTTGAGCGTGTGAAGTTAGCGCCCACTTACTTCGAGCGATTCGACGGCGGCGCATCCTGGCCCGCCAAAACCGGCGGCGGGACGCCATTGTTTTTGAAGTGACGTGAGGGATAACGGGATGAGGACGAGGCCGTGTCCAAACAGGTATGCTGAAATTGTCAAAAAGGATTTGATGAGTGGGGTGAAGCTATCCGGAACGACAAATACTCCGTGATTCTCGAAACGCCGTTTCATGGGCCCATGCACACCAAGGCCGCTTCCGCCGCATGGCACTCCGTGCTTTGCGCGCCGGTAGGTGACGGCAATAACTGACCGCTTGCCCCCGCAAGAAGTTGCGTTACTTGTGGGCCTGCGCGTAACCTCGCGCCGCTCCCAGCATGGGCTGCCGCCGCCGGCCGGCGATCTGCTTTCCGCCGAGGAGTCTCTCGAAGAGTTGGCCGCATTGGCGGCGACCGCGGGGGCGCGTGTGGCCGAAACATCCATTCAAACGCGGCTGCGCATCGATCCCGCGACGCTGGTCGGCTCGGGAAAAGTCGAGGAGCTAAAGGCGCAGATTCACTTCCACGAAGCGACCACCCTGATCGTCGATCGCGAATTGTCGCCGACGCAGCAGCGGAACCTTGAAAAAGCGCTCAACGTGAAGGTGCTCGACCGCACCCAATTGATTCTCGATATTTTCGCCCGCCGCGCGCGCACCCGCGAAGGGCAGCTTCAGGTCGAGCTTGCACAATTGAGCTACCTGCTGCCGCGCTTGACCGGCCACGGCGCGGCGATGTCCCGGCTCGGCGGCGGAATCGGAACGCGCGGACCCGGTGAAACCAAGCTCGAAACGGATCGCCGGCGCATTCATCAGCGGATTCACTCGCTCGAACGCGACCTCGAACGCGTTCGCGGCGCGCGTGCCACCCAGCGGGGCCAGCGGCAGGCCGTGCCGCTGGCGACAATCGCGCTGGTCGGTTACACGAATGCCGGAAAATCGACGCTCTTTAACCGGCTGACCGGAGCGGGCGTGCTGGCGGATTCGAAAATGTTCGCCACACTCGATCCGACGGTCAGACATATCGTTTTGCCTTCCAAAAGGCGAGCGTTGGTCAGCGACACGGTCGGCTTCATCCGCAATTTGCCGGCGACCTTGGTTCACGCTTTTCGGGCGACCCTCGAAGAAGTCGTGGAGGCGGATCTGCTGTTGCACATCGTAGATGCGATCTCGCCCGAAGCGCCGCATCATACCTCGCACGTGCTGGCGGCACTCAACGAGATCGGCGCGGCCGCCACGCCGCAGATTCTCGTGCTGAATAAATCGGATTTGCTCGGTGCCGAGCCCGATCCGGCGCCGGCGCTGGCGCGAAGAATTCTGGCCGACCCCCAGCATCAACCGGCGTCCGCAGTCGCTATTTCGGCAGTGACCGGCGCGGGGTTTGAGCGGCTGCTCGAGAAGATCGACCAGGTGCTGGCGCTCGATCCGGTATCCGCGGCGGTCTTCCGGTTTTCGGTTTCCGACCTCGCGCCGCTCAATCTTTTGCACGAAAATGCTCAGGTGACTTCGATCCGCTACGACGAAAAGGGCTGCGATGTGGAGGCTCTGGTGCCGCAATCGATCAAGCGCCGGCTAAAACCGTATCTCGCCTCCACCCTGCTAAATGCTGGGCCGGATGAATAAACCATCCGGGTTCCACGCCGGAGAGTAGCCTAGCCGGTGTAGTCCAATCCCAGCCGATCATCGACTGCCTCCTCGGCGTGCCCCTCGGGATCGCCGGTGCTACAAAACCAAACGTGCTACTGCGTGCCGCCCGCGCGCGCGTGATGGTACGCAAGCGCTTCAACGCCCCGCGCGGCGAGTTCCCCGGTGATGTCACCCTCCAGGAATCGCTGCGCTTCTCCGCTTTGCTTCAGGACGGCGTCCATGTGGGCCAGAGTGAGACCGCGGACAAATAAGTGTGCCTGCTCTCCGGAGATGAGTTCGGTGATCGGTTTCATCTCCCTGGGAATCCACGATAACTCTTCGGGGAAGGTCATGTTGCGCACGGCTTCGTGCTGCTCTTCGACGTTGTCCATGAAATGCATGTGGTCGGCTCTGCGCACGATAATCATTTGCTTTGTGGCAACTGTTCTGTCGAACAGTTCATGCATGCCCACAAGGGGAAGACAGACGTCGTTATCGGCAACGAGGTACAGCACCGGAACATCACCGCCCCAGGCGAATGTCAGGGTGACGGGGAGAATGCCCGGCCTGGGATTAGAAGCGCCACCGGGAGCGAGCGCGACAACGGCCCGGAAACGCGAATCTGTTTCCGGGGCGGCTAGTGCCGTCCAGCCTCCGAAGCTATGTCCGACGATGCCGATGCGCTCGGGATCGGGCCTGACGTCGAATGCGGTGTCACTCAAAAGACGATCCAACAAGAAGCGCACATCTGGTACGCGGCTGGCAATCGCTGCTTGCATGCGCGCCGTTCGTTGTTCCCGAGTTTCTCCTTGCTGGATTGCCAGTTCCGGCGCGCTCACCTCAGAGTGATCGAGAGCGGCGACTATGTATCCGTGGCTGCTCAAGTGCGTGCAGAGGAACGTGGCCGCGCGGCGGTGGCCACCGCTGTGATGGGAGAAGACGATTGCCGGATAAGCGCCCGGATGCGCTGCGGCGTTGCGAACGGCCGCTTGCCGGCGTGGCGTATTAATTTGCGGAACGGTGAACACATCCTGAGTTTCGGGAGACAGGTCTTGCCCCTGATGCGCTGCCGCAGCGGGGTACCAGATCTCGCATGGGAACGAGCGATTGCGTGCGCTATCGAGTGACTGGACGGTCTGCACGCCGGCGGGAAATGGGCCGCGAAAGAACGGGTCGTAGCGGGACATGCAGATATTCTACATATATATGCCGCCGTTGACGGCAAGGACCTGCCCGGTGATATAGCCCGCTTCTTCGCTCGCTAGAAAGGCGACTGCGGCGGCGACTTCTTCCGGTGTGCCGATCCGCTCCAGCGGAATGGAGGCCAGAATCTTCTGCTGGCGTTCTTCGGGCAGCTCTTTTGTCATGTCAGTGGCAATGTAACCGGGCGCCACCACGTTTACGGTAATCCCGCGGCTGCCCATTTCCTGCGCCAGGGACTTGGACATGCCGATCAGGCCGGCTTTAGAGGCCGCGTAGTTCACTTGTCCGGCGCTCCCAGCCTGCCCGACCACCGAAGAAATGTTGATGATGCGGCCCCAACGGTTGCGCATCATGCCGGGGAGAACCTGTTGGATGGCCAGGAACGCGCCGTCGAGATTGGTGCGCAGCACGGCGTCCCAGTCCGCCTGCTTCATGCGCACGGCCAAGCCATCGCGCGTGATGCCGGCATTGTTCACCAGCACGTCGATGCGGCCCTTGCTCTTCAGCACGCGCCCGAAGGCTTCCTTGATTGATTCCGGCGAGCGCAGGTCAAGATTGATAGCGGTTGGAGAGAAGCCCGAAGCGCGCATGGCTTCTGCGAACTCCGGGCTGTTTTCGATAGTGGTGGCAGCAGCCGCAACGTCATAGCCCGCGCGGCAGAGCGCCAGTGTGATGGCCCGGCCAATCCCGCGGCTGGCGCCAGTGACTAGGGCGACTCGATTGGACATGCGTCAGGCCGCCGCCACGATGGACGCGTAGTGGCCGGCGGTAGTCAGGTTCCTGATGAATTCGCTATTCAGGAAATGATACGGGAAGCCCAACTCGACCTTGCTAACTGTATCGAGCT
The DNA here is from genome assembly GCA_030041985.1 of Bryobacteraceae bacterium. GTDB lineage: Bacteria > Acidobacteriota > Terriglobia > Bryobacterales > Bryobacteraceae > PSRJ01. Next base: position 11,133 of record JASIAM010000322.1, read on the forward strand.
TCTCGATATGTTCGGGGCTCAGAGTCAGTGTGGCCGCCGCCAGGTTATCTTCGAACTGCGCGAGGCGCCGCGCGCCGATGATGGGAATCACGTTGCGGCTGAGCACCCAGGCGTTGGCCACTTGCGCGGGCGAGCGGCCTACTTCGCGCGCTACCTCCTGGACTGCAGCCACGATGGCCTCCTTGCGCGGATCGGGCGAATAGCGGCCTTGCATCGCGGGCGTGGTGAAGCGGGAGTCGCCGGCAGCCTGAAGGCCCTTGGCGTACTTGCCCGTCAGCAGCCCTCCTGCCAAGGGCGACCATGCAGTCACGCCGATGCCGAGGGCGCGGGCCATCGGTATGAGGTCGCGCTCGACGGTGCGCTCGATCAGGCTGTATTCGATTTGCAGATTGATGAAGGGCGACCAGCCGCGAAGTTCAGCCAGCGTGTTGCCGCGCGACACCAGCCAGGCCGGCATATCGGAGACGCCCGCATAGACGATTTTTCCCTGATGCACCAGGTCATCGAAACCGCGCATTACTTCTTCAATCGGCGTCATCTGGTCCCAGATGTGCAGCAAATACAAGTCAATGTAATCGGTCCGTAACCGCTTGAGGCTGGCTTCTACGGCCTGCATCATGCTCTTGCGGTGATTGCCGGCGGCGTTGGGATCGGGTTGCGGCCACGAGTTGGTGTATTTGGTCGCCAGCACGATCTCCTGGCGATGGCCTTCCATGAACTCGCCCAAGAGTTTTTCACTGGTGCCGGCAGTGTAGACATTGGCAGTATCAATAAAATTGCCTCCGGCCTCGCGGAAGCGGCCGTAAATCGCCCGGCTTTCCTGCTGGTTGGAACCCCAGCCCCACTCCTCGCCGAACGTCATGGTTCCCAGGCAGAGTTCGGATACTCTTAGCCCGGTGTTTCCGAGTAGTCGATAGCGCATAGATAGATATTTTGACGCGAATGGGCCGGCTATGGTCGCAGGATCTTGACTTCACCGCACCACAGCGC
>JASIAM010000032.1 GCA_030041985.1 Bryobacteraceae bacterium
TCGCGGGAACTACCACGCGGACCGGATTGAAGGTCCGCGCTGAACTCGATCCAGGCAAATACCCGAAGGGAGTCAAGATCTCCGATAAAGAGGTTGCCGCAATCCGACTGGAGCGAGATCCGTTCCATGGCGAATGGAACTACACCATCCTTCCGCGCCCCGTGTGAATGTCCTATTTATTTTGTGACATATCCTTACAGCGCCATTGTAGGCATCAATGCCGAGATTGGTGGAGCCCCGCTCCCGGTGCGCGCAGTATCGGCGAGCGATAACTTCTTCGAAGTTTTCGGAGTGAAGCCGCTTCTGGGCCGAACCTTTGTCAAGGGCGAAGAGCAGCCCGGGAGGCAGTTTGTTGCGGTGTTGAGTTATGAGGTCTGGCACGACATGTTGGGCGCGCGGCGTGACGTAATCGGCACCGGTATCAAGATCGCGGGCCGGCCCTACACCATTATCGGTGTCATGCCGGCGGGATTCCGTTTCCCCATCTACCAGACCGGCGCAATCTATTTCCCGTTGAGCCTGACGCCCATGCAGAGAGAAGGCCGCGGCAATCATTTCCTGCCGACCATCGCGCGGCTGGCGCCCGGGGTGACCGCGCAGCAGGCGCAGAGCCGTTTCAGCGGGATTTTTGCGCGCCTGGGCGAAGCGTACCCCGATACCAAAGGGCGCAGAGCGCAGTTGATCGATGTAGCGACATTTGCGATCGGCCGGTCCGATGCGCCGCTACGCCTGCTCTCTTACGCGGTTTTGGCGCTCATTTTGATCGGCTGCGCTAATCTTGCCGGGCTGCTGTTTGCGCGCGGCGTTCGCCGGGAACATGAAGTTGCCATTCGCCGCGCACTGGGCGCGGACCGGTGGCAACTCCTCGCGCAGCTTCTGTCCGACAACCTCTTTTATGCGCTGGCCGGAGGAGCGCTGGGCGTGCTGCTCGCCTATGGACTGCTGCGCGCTACCAGCGTGCTGCTGGTGGCGGCGCTGAATCGCGGCGCGGAAGTGGGGATCAATGGCAGCGTGCTGCTGGCATCGCTGGCGATCTCAATCGCGACCAGTCTCGTTGCCGGGTTGTGGCCCGCATGGCGGCTTTCGGGCGCCTCCGCCGCACTTTCCTTGCGTGCCGGAAGCCGCGGCGGAATGGATCGCAGACAGAACCATCTGCGCGCCGCGTTTGTGGCCGTGCAGGTCTCGCTGGCGCTGGTGCTGCTGGTCACCGCGGGACTGGTATTCCGCGCGCTGGCTCGCTTCCAGCATGCCGATTTGGGTTTCGATCCCGCGCCAATTCTCACCACCGAGATCGATCTCTCGCCCGGCGCGTACCAAAATCGCGACGTGCTCGCGGATTTTTACACGCCGATGCTGGAGCGCGTCCGTGCCATACCGGGCGTGCGTGATGCCGGTCTGATCCAATTTCTGCCTATACAGGCCTGGGGATGGAACTCCGACATTCACATCGTGGGGCAGCCACCCAGTCCGCCCAACGAAGAACGCCTGGCGGAATTGCGGGTCGTAACTCCCGGTTATTTTTCCGTGCTGGGTATCCACCTTGTGCGCGGCCGGATGCTGGATGAGAAGCTCGATACGCCCACATCGCGGCGCGTGATGGTGGTGAACGAACGCTTTGTCGAGCGGTTCATGCCGAAGGGTTTGGATCCTGTGGGGCAGGCGATCATGGATGGCGATGCAAAAGTGGTCATCGCCGGAGTGGTGCGCAACGTCCGCCAGAACATATATGAGCCGCCACTGGCGGAGATGGATTATGCCATCTCGCAGCTTCCACCGCCGATCCGCCCGTTGATCATCGATTCGATGCAGTTGGTCACGCGCGTGGAGGGACATCCTGAACGGATCGGCCCGGAGCTGCGGCGCACCTTCGCCGCGCTCGACAAAACGCTGCCTTTCCGCAAACCGGAAACCATGGATGAAGTAGTGGCCGGCGCTTTACGGCTGGAGCGCCTCGAAAACTGGCTGTTCGCGAGCTTCGCCGCGCTCGCTCTGCTATTGGCGCTGGTGGGACTGTACGGGCTGATCAGCCATGAAGTAGAGCTTTCACGGCGCGACATCGGGATACGGATCGCGATGGGCGCTACGCACCGGCGCATCTTTGGATTGGTCTATCGGCGCGTGGGGGGCATGCTGGGCGCGGGAATTGCCGGTGGCCTGCTAGCCGTGTGGGCCGCGCGCCAAATCATTGCCAGAGTGGTGCCGCTCGATGTGGGACGCGATGGGGCATTGCTTGTGGCCTTGGCTGGCGCATTTGCCGCCGTAGCGCTGGTGGCAGCGTTTGTGCCCGCCCGGCGCGCGGCAACGGCCGATCCGCTCGAAAGCTTGCGCAGCGAGTGACGCCCTGTACCCGGAGGCCCCAATGCGTTCTGCCTGTTCGCCCGTCTAATCTAAAGTAGAGGCTACAATCAAACCAAATGCATCGACTCGCCCTTTTGCCCCTGGCGGGCATGATCGCCTGGACCGTTTTCGCGCAGCGCGGAGGTAATCGGCCTGGGCCACCGCAAGGTGCGGAAGGAACGCCGCCTGCTGCCCCGGCCACCCCACCCAAGGTCGAAGAGAAGAACTCCAAAACCGGACACACCATCCAACTCAACGGCCAAACCATTAAATACACGGCTCTCGCGGGCACCATGGTGCTGAAGAAAGAGGACGGGACACCCACCGCCAGTATCTTTTATATTGCTTATACAAAGGATGATGTCGCTGATCTTTCGAAGCGGCCGCTCACCTTCGCCTTCAATGGCGGGCCGGGTTCGTCCTCCGTGTGGCTGCATATGGGCACGCTGGGTCCCAAGCGCGTGGTTATGGACCCGGAAGGCAACCCCATGCCGCCGCCCTATAAGTTCACCGATAACGAATATTCGTTACTCGATCTCACGGATCTTGTGTTCATTGATCCGGTCAGCACGGGCTACAGCCGGGCCGTGCCTGACAACACCGCCCGAAATTTTCATAGCCTCAAGGGCGACCTGGATTCGGTGGCTGAGTTCATCCGCCTCTACACCACGCGCAACGAACGCTGGGCTTCGCCCAAGTTCCTGGCTGGCGAATCGTATGGTACGACACGCGCGGCGGCGCTTTCCGGTTATCTGCAGGATAACCTCGGCATGAACCTCAACGGCATCATACTGCTTTCCTCCGTGCTGAACTTCGGCGCCATCAGCTTCGATCCCGGCAACGACCTTCCTTACGCGTTGTTCCTGCCCACCTACACCGCTGCGGCCTGGTATCACAACAAGCTATCTAAGGATCTGCAGACTGCGGGATTGCAAAAGGCGATCGACGAATCGCAGCGATATGCCGCAGGCCCCTATACCGCCGCGCTGTTCAAAGGCGATTCGATTACCGCCGAGGAGCGGGCGGCCGTGGTGAAAAACCTGGCACGGCTCACCGGTTTGCCGCCGCAATACATCGACCAGAGCAACCTGCGGGTGCGCGCCGACCGTTTTGAAAAGGAACTGCTGCTCGACCAGCGCCGCACGCTCGGCCGTTACGACAGCCGCCTCGAAGGAGTGGACGAGGACGCCACCGCCTCATATCCCGATTTCGATCCCAGTTACGCCTCCGTACAAGGCGCCTTCACGGCGGCATTCAACCAGTACGTGCGCACGGAATTGAAATTCGATAGCGATCAACCCTACGAAGTGCTCACCAGCAAAGTGCAGCCCTGGAGTTTTCAGGGGTACGAGAACCGCTACGTGAACGTGGCTAACACGCTGCGCGATGCAATGATCGAGAACGGGTCGCTCAAAGTATTTGTCGGCATGGGCTATTACGATCTCGCGACGCCCTTCTTCAGCCAGGAATACACGCTGGATCATATGGGTCTCGACCCCAAACTGCGCGACCACATCTCGATCTCTTACTACCAGGCCGGGCACATGATGTACACGCACCTGAAGTCGCTCGAAAAGGCACGGCAGGATCTGGGGAAGTTCATGGCGTCGTGTCTGCCGTGAAGTCGGGCGACGGGCCTTCCGCTTGGAACGGCGGTGCATTGCGGATCTTTTCGGCTGTGGTGTTGGCTAAGTCCTGAACCGCACGCTGAAAGTCCACGTATAACTCGCTCTGGCGGAATCCCTCACCAATGAAGGTAAAACGGGAAAAGTCCGCGGCTTTAAGGTCCGGGTCCGGAAGTCGAACCTCGCGCCCATACAGAACAGGGATGATGGATTGGGGCGCGCGCCGACGGAAGTATTCCCATTCCGCAACGTTGGCTCGCGACTGGAAATAAGAGCCAGAACAGATGGCCAGGATGGTTCTCGATAAATGTAATGCGTAGGTGGTTTCGTCCCAGTCGCTACCAGGAGGAAGGGCGCGGTCAAAGAACACAACGGCATCGCGTCCCAGCGCTTCCCCTAACCAGAACGTGAACAAAGGGAGGAACTCCGCTAGCCACTGAAATGAGAACTCCAAACGGCGATAGCTCACGTAGACGTCGAATTGATAGTCGGTGGGAGACGCCTCGATCTTCGGTATGCTGGCGGCCGGTACGGTCACCGTGGCAGTGACGGTGGACACAGGGGCCGCCGTTTCTGTTGACGAGGCTCCGCCGGTTGAACCTCCGGACAAAACAGGGTAAACATGTAGATCCCCGCCCCGCTCATACGCTTCTTGTCCCCGCCGCAAAATGTCCTCGATGCTGATCACGTACTTTCGGAAGACTTTTTCCGGATCGTCGCCGCTGTAGGGATTGGCGCGAGTCCGGAATAGGACCTGCTCCGATTCCAGTTCGCTGGCGAGGCGCGCGGCGGTTTGCGCCTTCTTTGCCGGGGTCAAAGTTGTCAAGTACGCTGAGGCCGCTCCAGCGAGCACAAAGAAAGCAATGACCGAGACGGTCACCGCAGGGCTGCGCCAGCCGGCTGCAATCAAGTCCAAGGCCAGCAGGCCTAAGGCGCCTGATGCTGCGATGATCGCAATCAGGTTCGCCAGCCTGGCTTGGCTCCTTTGCCTTCTGGCAATCGCACTCCAATAGGCAATCCGATCCTGAACGCGGCCCTCAAATTCATCGACCCGATTTTTCCGGTCGGCGGCGGCTTCTTCCAATTGCTTGGTGGCTTGCTCCGCGGCGCGCCGTTTGGCCTCCTCCGCTACCCGTGTGGCTTCCAGTTTCAGCTTTTCGGCTTCCGCAGCCTGTTCGAGTGCCCGCTCCGTCGCCAGGTTCCCGCGCCGTACTTCGTTCCAGTCAAGACCGCTCAACAGCAATTTAGCGAGCGGCTGATAGGCATAGGCCAGTGTCTTGGGATTTTCGGGATCGTCCTGTTCGAGCACCGGCAGGCGCTCCCCGAAACTCCAATACGGAAAGTAGGGAATCTTGAGGTAATTCAATACGTCTGTGTGCTTCTCGTTGCGGGGAACCCAATCCACCAGGAACGTGCGCAGTTCACCGGCAAAGCGCTGCCGCCATTGATCCGCCAGGTCGTGCTCGCTCGAGCTTTCATCGCGCGAGGGCACCGGAATTACCATGAGCTTGGTGCGATCCACCGGCATGGTGGCGTGGCCGCGTCCGGCGCTCTCGAGTACCGTTCGTACACCCTGCAGGCTCTGGTCATTGGCTACGAACATGGCGATCAGCAGGTCGGGTAGGTGAATGGTACAGATACCGCCGATGTCGGTTACTCCGGTGCGGCTGTCCACCAGGATGAAGTCATACTCCGCCTTCCATTCGCGGCGCAGGGTTTCGAGATAATTCCCCAGGCGGTTTTCTTCGAAGAGTTTCTCCCAATCGAGCGCGCGCAGGCGGCTGACATAACGGCCGTCTTCCTTTCCGGCCGTGATGATGTGGATCTCCTGGCCGCCTTGAGGCCGCGCTTTGGCAATGCAGGAGCGCCAATCGATCGGGGACCCGGAGGAGTAGGCGCCGATCAAATCTACGATGCCGTCCTTGGGACCTGCCGATTCCAGCATCCATCTCTCGAAGAATTTTTCTATGCCCGGCGCCTCAAGATCCCAATCGGTAATGAGAACCCTCTGCCCCCACTTGGATAGCAGGGCCGCGACGTTGGCGAGGGTCATCGACCGGCCGACGCCGCCCTTGAAGGAATAGAAAGTCGCGACCGTCCCCGGCGACTTCCGGGAAACGGGCTGGCTGCTTCCGGGTGTCATGATTCGAGCGTCTTTTGCCCGATTTCCGGCTCGCTCTCGGCCACCGTCTTTTCTTCGATAGGCCAGTCGCAATATTGCGGCGCCGCGCCGATTCGGGCAGCAACATCCTTCGATAGCGTCTTGAGCTTTTCCTGGAAATCGATGTAGCGCTCCGTGTCTTTAAAGCCTTTGCCGACCAGCACATAATCGGACAGGTCAGCGCTCTGGATGTTCCGGGCGACCTTCGGAAACGCCTCGCCATCATAAATACTGACCGGAATGAGCACCTTACTGCCGCGGTTGAGGAAGGAGTAAAACTCGGTCATGCACCAGTCGGAATAAAAATATTCCGGGGAGCAAAGGGCCAGCCCTACGCGCGACTGTCGAATACCCTCCTTGAGCTCATCGGGCCAGGGTGCCCCTGGCCGCAGCGTCTGCTCATAGAAGAAACGGCCGGCAAACTGCCGGTTGCACTTGACGATGACGTCCTGGCGCAGGTAGGCGAAAAAAAGCGGAATGAAATGATCGCGGAGCCAGTCTCCGAAGATGTCGTCTCGCTTCACGCTCAGGAAGACGTCATAGCGGTAATCGGCCATACAGGTCCCTGAGAATAACACGAAAGGCGGGGCTGGGGCCTGGGGGGCTGGGGATTGGGACTGGCGATTGGGGTTAGTGGTGCCGGGATGAGCATATTATTGTGTATTGATAAAATTACTTGACAATAATACACTAATGTTTTATGATCCTAAGCAGGTGAGGCCGTCCGGGCCTCCCAAA
>JASIAM010000033.1 GCA_030041985.1 Bryobacteraceae bacterium
ACCAGCCGGTCAAAATCGATCCCAAGGGGCCTCTGCAGCTTGCGGAAGCGGAGAATGCGGTCGAGATCGCCCGGCTCGCCGGGGCGGACCGTTACGCGACGGACACCCTGCAAAAGGCCACGCTCGACCTGCAGAACGCTGAGGGTTTTCTGAACAAGACCCACGACCGGAAGCGCTCCGAGACCAACGCGCGGGAAGCGGCCCAGATGGCTGAAGACGCGCGCATCATCACCGTCCGCAAGATTCGCGACGAGGAATTGGCGAACGAGCGCGCCGCGGCCGCGCAACGCGAGGCTGATGAGAAGGCCAAAGCGGAGAAAGCGGCCGAGCAGGCGCGGCTCGAAGCAGACGCGCGCGCGCGCGCCGACGCGGATCGCTTGGCTGCGGAAAAAGCCAAACGGGAAGCGGACGAAGCTGCGGCTCTGGCAGCGAAAGAAAGAGCCGAGGCCGACGCCGCGCGCGCCGCCGCCATCCAGCAGCAGCAGTTGCTGGCCGCGCAGGCCGAGCAGGCCAAACTCGCTGCCCAGGATGCCGAACGCCAGCGCCAACTGGCCGAAACCGAAAAAACCCAGCTTCGCGAACGCCTGAAGCAACAGCTCAGCAGCGTCCTCGAAACCCAGGAGACCGCTCGCGGCCTGATCGTGAATATCTCGGACGTTTTATTCGACTTCGGCAAATACACGCTGAAGCCGGACGCGCGGGAGAAACTGGCGAAAGCCTCCGGTATCCTGCTGGCCTACCCCGGATTGAAGATCCAGTTGGAAGGCCATACAGACAGCGTTGGCAGTGATGATTACAACCAGAAACTTTCCGAGGATCGTGCGGATGCGGTTCGCGGCTACCTGGTCAATGAGGGCGTTCCGGCGGATACGGTGGCCGCCATCGGTCTTGGAAAGGCCAATCCCATCGCTTCGAATGACACCGCCGCGGGACGGCAGAAAAACCGGCGGGTGGATATGGTTGTTACCGGCGCGCCGATCGGCATTGATCCCGGCGCTTCTGCGCCCGGTGCTCCGGCGGCTGCGGCGGCTCCGGCCCCGAACTAGAACTGAAACACTTCCGAGGGAGTGTGCTGGCTCGCGATCGTGAGCCGCGTACGGAGGCCTCGCGTTTCGAGCGCCTGTGTGGCAAGGTCGCGCACAATCTCGGGATGATTGTTCTGCTCGCTCAAATGGCCGAGCAGCAGGTGAGCGGCGCCGGCAGGGAACTCCTCCGAGAGATACTCCGCCATCACCCGGTTCGATAAATGGCCAACGCGGCTCATCACCCGCTGCTTCACGGACCACGGATACGGCCCCACTTTGAGCATCTCCAGATCGTGGTTGGCTTCGAGCAGGACGAGGTCGGTGCGGCGCAAGTGATACTTGACCGATTCCGGCATGTAGCCTAAGTCGGTGACCGTGGCGATCCGCACGTGGCCGGTTTCAAAACAAAAGCCCACAGGATCGGTGGCATCGTGAGGAATGCTGAAGCTATTTACTTCGATATCGCCGATTTCAAAACCGGCGCCCGCTTGAAATGTTTTGAGCTGCGGTTGGGATCCGCCCGCGCCCCAATCGATGGCAGGGGCGGTCCTGTGAGTCAGATAGATCGAAGCACGCATCTTTTTGCTGCGCGCCAGGGTAGCGAGGCCGGCAATGTGGTCAGAATGCTCGTGAGTGATCAGGACCGCATCCAGCCGCTCGATCTCTTCCCCGATCGCGGCGAGCCTGCGCGTCAGTTCTCTAAGGCTAAGGCCGGCGTCGATCAAGATGCGCGTGCGATCGGTGGACAGAAAGGCGGCATTCCCGGAACTGCCACTCGCCAGCGCGCAAAATGATACGATGCCCGAACTCCTGCATTACAGAATATAACGATAGCCCAATACGGGCAAGCGATTAGTGAGGCTTCAGCATGGCCTGCTGAATCGTCGCGACGTTCTTGCGGGCGAACTCGGCTTCTCCCAGGCCGGGGTTGATGGCCAGCATTTGCTGGAAATGGCGGAGGGCCGGATCGAGTTCCGCGATGCTCCCGGCTGCGATCGCCTTTTTCATATAGCACAACCCCAGAGCATAGTGGGCATAGGGGTCTTTGGGATCGTAAGTCAGAGATTTCTGGCAATAACTGATGGCTAAGTCGAAGTTAGTGAGGTTACGCTCGGAGTCGCATATGCCGAAGTAAGCGAGACTGCGCAGATCGCGCCAGATATCTTGCTGGGCGGCACGTTTCTTCTTGCCAAAGCCCGCAAGAAAACCGAGGACGTAGTAATTAAGCTGCCCGGCCAGATGGCTATCGAAATCGCTCAACTGGAGATAGCGGTCATATTCGGTGTGCGCTTCAGAATACTTACCACTGAGCCGGTAACTATCGGCCATCCAAAGATGCGGTTCGGCATTCTGCGGGGCGCTGCGAATGGCGCGCTTTGCGGCATCGATGGATTGCGAATATAACTCCTTCAAGCGGTAAGCTTGGGAGAGCATGGTCAATGCCACTGCGTGATCCGGTTGTCGCTGTAAAACGATGTTCAATTGCCGGATAGCTTCGTCTACATTGCCGATATCGAGCAGCATGCCGGCATAATTGGCGTGAGCCTCGAGATAGTCCGGGTCAATCCGGATGGCTGTTTTGTAGTATTGCTCGGCTTGCGCTTCATCGAAGAGTGCATTGTAAGTGAGACCCAGATAAAACGCAGCCTGGCTGTAAGATGGATCGGTTGTTAAAGCTTGCTCAAAATACTCGGCGGCTTTGCGGTAATTTTGTTCGTAGCCTTTCTGGTAGTATGCGAGGCCCTTATCGAGCGAATCCAGAGCGGCGCTGGCGTGGCGGCGAGCGATGAGGATTTTAATAGAGACCGTGGATTGCTGGCCCGGATAAACGACTTCCTGGCGCGGGCCATCAGGTTCATAACCAAGCTTTACCCCCTTCACGCTGTGCTCGCCGGGGAGGAGGCCGGGAACGGAGAAAGGCTTGCCCTTGGAAAGCACCCCAATCGATTTCCCATCGATGAAGACCTCCACGCCGTCCATGTTGGCTTCGACCACAAAGGAACCGAACTTGGGCGCGGGCGGGGCGGGCGGCGGTGCATTCGAAAGCACCCATGCCAGCAGCATTTTGGGATCGAAACTGCCTCGCTCGGAAGTCGGATTTTGCTGCCCTTGAGTGGCATCGCGCACGTTGGTGTGCACATACTCGGCGAGTTCGTCGGCGGTGACAATACCATCGCGGGGGGAACTGTCAGCCGCGCCTTCCAGTCCTTTCACCACGTAATACGTGAACACGCCGTGCCCGCCCTCGAGATCGGGGCTTTCGAAGGATCGCTCGCGGTCGCGGCTGGCGGTGAGAGAGAACAGCGACTGGTTCAAGTCCGATAGCGAGTGATTCAGGCTTTGGGTATCTTCCGGCGAAATAGCGCCGCTGTGACACGCGTCCGTCAGCAGAATTTTGTATTTTGCGCGAACCTTCGAGCCGATCACAGAGCCCAATTCATCCATGGGGTAGCCCGTTGCGGCGATGTCGTTCCGGTCAATGTCGTAAGGAGCGAGATACCCCTTGCCCTGGTACATGAAGCCGTGGCCGGCGAAGTAAATCAGAACGCGATCGTCCTCTTTGGCCACCGAAGGCAGCCAGCCATCGATTTCACGGCGCAGGCCGGCGAGCGAAGCTTTGTCGCCCGTCAGCATGTGTACGTTTTCCACTTTGAAATTGCCGCCTTCCGGGCTGATCAGGATGGTGTAGATAGACTGGGCATCGCGCTCAGAAAACTGAAGCTGGAGGTTTTCGGGAAGTTTTTTATAGCGGGAGATGCCGATGATCACGGCATAGCTGCGCGGAACGGAGACCGCAGGAACCACGTTTGCAGAAGCAGGTGGCGCGATCTTCCCGGCGGGCTCAATTTTCAGATCGCGCTGCTGTGGTGCGGCCGGCGTTTGCGCACTGGCAAAAGCCGCACACATAAGAAAAACGGTAATTCGTTCCAACCGCATAGCCATCACCGATGCGCCAAGTGAAATTCGTAGATTACCGGTCCATCCAGGGGAACCGGCGAAGCAACTACGGATGCCTCCTTCTGGCGGAGGAGGAGCAAATCCTGCGGTTTTTGCGCGGCGGCGCCGGCCAGATTTTGCGGGAGCTGTCCATCGCGCGGAACGAGTTTTAAGCCAGCGCCGTTATCGATGCAATCGCCCCGTGACCGCAGAATGGAATCGTCACAGCGCGGCAGCAGCGTGGGAGGAGAAACCTTGTCCCCTGGGCGTTTGCCCGGCGGTGCGCTGCGAAAACCTTCCGACAGCCGCACGGGGCTTACCAGCCAGTAAACGATTTCGTAGCCCGCCGGACCATCGATGCGGAATAGAGTATCGGTAGCGGGAACCAGATACTCATTCCCGGAGCGGATGTGATTGTCCTGTCCGGTTTCTTCCCGCGGAAAGAGCTGCTCGTAGTTGCCGGAAGTGCTCTGATTCAGCACATAAAGGTAACCATCAAAATTGGTGCGAAACCGGAAACGCATGCGGTCGGAATGGTCCAGCACGAGGCCCGGATCAACCGCGTGCCACGCGCCCGCATCCAGGCGATCGAGCATGATTTCCATGCGATAAGCGCCATCGCCCGCGGCATGGGATGACACGCTGAGCGCGCAGGCGAGCGCGGCCAAAGCTGCCCAGCGCGGCGTCATCCAGAAAATCATCGATGCACCAACTGTAAATCCGCCACCAGGCGGGAATCGGCACTGCCGCTGGGATTCACCACGTACACCGCGGCTTCTTTCTCTTTTCGATCGGCGCTGCCGGACGAAGCTGTAGAGTCATCCACCTTCTCGATCACCAGATCGCGGCTATAGGCGGTGCGCAGCAGACCAACGGTGTTGTCGTCGATGCTGGCGTCGGCCAGAGCCATCAGAGTTTTCGGTGGAGCGGGCTCAGATTGCGACGGCGCGGCCGGTCTGGGAGCCGCCGCCGGCGAAACACCCTGCAGCGAGTAAATCATCTTCTCCAGGCTCGGCTCGGGTTCCCGGGAAAAGACCACAAACAACTTCTCGGTGCCGGTCTGCTCATCGAAAAGCAGGCGTGATTTCGGAGGGAGCGTGTACTGGTGGAAAGCCTCCACGCGATTGTTGCCTTCGGCTACTTCCGGTGAGGGGAAGATCGGCTTCCACGCGCCGCTCGAACCCTGGCTGATGACGTAGAGATATCCCGTGCTATTGGTTTCCACGTTGAGCTGGATACGGTCTCCCGCGTGGAACGTGGTATCGGCAGGGATTTCCACCATCTGGCCCGAAGAACTTTTCAGGATGATGTACTTGAGTCCGAGCGGCGTGCCGGTGGCCGGGGGCGGCGCGGATAGGTTGGCTGCCGTGATGATCTGAGCGCCATCGTGCGAAACCGGCGCGGGGCTAGTGGAAGACGCCGGGCTTTTGCTGTTGCCTGCGATTTGTGTGGCAACGGCTTTTTTGGGAGGTGCAGCAGCGTGTGATTTGGCAGCATGCGCAGGTTTCGACGGCTCCGCGGCGGAGTAGAATAGCTCGCGCGCGGTGAGTTGTGGTTTGGTTTGCTCTTGCGCCACAGCAGCCCACACTACGCACAGCGCAGCAACACAGATTCTCGGCAGCATGACAACCTCCGATCGAAACTCCCCTGCTGGTCAGTTTCAGTATAATACCCCGAAGTGTCTGGGACTGCACGTTCCTCTCCCACTTCGGATTCGTCAAATCAGCAAGTTAGCGATCGTCAAGCCGGGGTGTACAAGGATTTGACATTGCGGTGTAGGCGATTTGTCAATATGCTGGACAAAACAAAGCGACGCCACGGTGGCGGGACACCGTGGCGCCGCAAAGGAGAAGGGAGGGGACGTTACTTACCGGGGTTGAGTCCGCCCTTGATGTGGCCTTCGAGGAAATCCTTGTTGTTTTCCTCGCAGGAGTACTCCATGATTTCCCAATCGGGCCGCAGCGTGAACACACGCGAATTTTTCCACGGCCGCGTGTAGGTCTTCGGGTCATCAATCGTCACTTCATAATTGATGTGGCCCAGGTCGGGACGCTGGAACCGTTCGATGATGTGGAGTTGATCGCTGTGGGGATGGCCGTTGGTGTCCAGACGCGTCTTACCGTTGAAATTCGTGGTATCGACCACCAGCGTATCGCCTTCCCAGCGGCCCACAGAATCGCCAAACCAGGTGGGCGTGATATCGCGATGCTTCCGGCCATCCAGTGGGAAAACCTTGAACCACGTGTTTTGCTCATAGAGCAACGCAAGATACTGAGGGCTCTGCATCACCTGGATGGGATCGGGAGAATTCATCGAACGCATTAATCCGAAGGGAAGACAACTCCCCGTGTAGTCGCCTTTGGCGGGGTCGTAAGCATCCCACACTTGCTGACCGTACGGAGTATAGGGCAACAGCTTCTTAGGTGGAGTAGGCCTACCGTTACGCCCCTTCAAATTTTCGGTTTTAGGATCGTTGGGGAGAGTGGGATCGGCCACCTGGGTTTTGCCATCGGCTGCGGTGACCGTCATATCCGGGACATAAGGCCGTTGCCACAGCCCGCTAAAATCAGGCTTTCCATTGAGTTTCGGCGCGGGGCCTTCCGGCGGCTTGGGTGCTGGCTGGGTAAAAGCGGGCAGCACTCCTGCAAGGAATGCTGCCACGGACAAACCAATTCTCATGTTCATTTCTCCGAGTTACTGAGCGCCACCGTTGCGCCCCTGAGGGCCGCCATCACCAGCGGACCCGGCGAACACGCTGCGGCCATCGGGCAGCTTCACTGAGCGTGAGTCGCAAGTGTGGGTGCCATCCTTTGCCAGGAAGCCTGTAACGGTTATCGCATCGCCGGTTTTCAAGGCGCTCTTGGTCCAGCCATTGCGGGTGAGTGTATTGGGAGGACCGCCTTCGCACTGCCAATGCACCACAGCGCCGCTCTCATCCTTCACATCCAGATAAATCCAGATATGGGGATTCATCCAGTCGATTTTGGTCACGGTACCGCTGAGCGTGATGGGCTTCTGGGCATCGTATTCCGCCGCAAACGAGTGGTGCGCCATCGCGGGCACTGCCGGCAGCAACAAACCGAGGCCGACTGCCACTAAACTGAGTTTTGCTTTCATTGCCAATCTCCTGTTTGAAATCCTGCTTCCCAAGGATCTTTACTGCTGGGGACCGCCTTCGCCCGGGGCAGATCCGGCAAACACTCTCCGCCCGTCCGCTAGCGTGACGCGGCGCGCATTGGCCAGCGAGGAGCCATCCTTGGCCAAGTAGCCCTCCACTGTCACAGTATCGCCGGCCTTGAGGGAATCACGCTGCCATCCCTGCCGCTTCAACACGTTGGGGCTGCCCAACTCGAAATTCCAATTGGTTACCTTACCACTCTCGTCTTTGACATCCACATAGAAACGGGCATGCGGATTCATCCACTCGACTTTGGTGACGGTGCCCGTCACTGTGATCGGTTTCTTAGCATCGTACTCCGCTTCAAACGAGTGGTGCGCAAAGGCAGGCACAGACAACAGCAAACCGATGCCTGTGACTATTCCTGCAAGCCCCACTCTCCAATTCACGATCATTCCCACGACCTCCCAATCTACCGCTCTTTTGCCGCAGCGGCTACGCTTAAATACCTCCGGCTACGCCTATGAGGGGCGAATTCCGGTAGGGCGCGGTTACGCGGACCGCAGATTGCCGCACACGCCACCGATCACCGATAACGAATATCAATAACGCTCCCGGTTGTCAAGCGCGGGCGAGCGCGCTGGACGCACGCGCTCCTTGCGCCGGGATTTGGGAACACTGGGCGCGGCCGCTGGCGCGTCATCCATGGGCAGGCGGAAGCGGCCAATGCCGTCATAAGCGCGGAGGGCGCCAGCCACAGCGCCGGCGGTGGGCACCAGGCCAATTTCGCCGGCTCCCTTGGCCCCGTAACCACCCACTTCATCCGGCACTTCGACCAGAATCACATCCACGCGGGGCGTGTCTTTCGCTTTGAAAATGCCCATATCGCGCAGCAGAAGCGAATCGGGCCGGGCGCCGGTGCAGGCGAAATTTTCGGACAGGGCATAGCCTAAGCCCATGTGCACGGAGCCTTCGATTTGCCCAGCACAGGCTTTGGGGTTGATGGCGCGGCCCACATCATGAGCCGCCACCACACGCTCCAGGTGGCCCTCGCCATCGAGAATCACCACCTGCGTGGCGTAACTAAAAGTAAGGTGCGAGGTGGGATTTTTCCGAGCTTCGGGAGTGCCTGGCCGCGTGGTGAAGTCGCAGACGTAATCGCCACTGTACTCGCGGCCGGCGAGCTGTTCGAGCGCCGCGTGTTCGAGGTCCGCGGCCAACTGGCGCGCCGCACGCTCGGCCGCCGCGCAACTGAGGGTGGTGGCGCGGGACGCCCAGGTTTCGCCGCATTTGGCGCCTAAGGCCTTGTCCCAGCGGACTTCCATACGATCGAGCGGTAAGCCGGTTTCCTGGCAAACGGCCTGGCGGATGGTGGAGAAAACGCCTTGGCCCATTTCCGTGTATCCGGTGAGAATCTCAAGGCGGCCGCCCGCGAGCACGCGGATGCTGACGTGTCCGCTATCGATAGTTCCATTGCCGATGCCCGTGCTTTTGATGCCGCAGCCGAGGCCGGCGTACCTGGCGCTTTTATAAATGTCCTTGACGGCTTCGAGCGTCTGGCGAATGCCGCAGCTTGGGCGCATCACCTGCCCGGGGCCAAAGGCATCGCCGGGCAAAAGCACATTGCGCTCGCGGATGTCGTAGGCGTCCACGCCAACTTTTTCCGCCAGCAGGTCCATGATTCCTTCCATGGCGAATTGAGCCTGATTTGTGCCGAAGCCGCGCATGGCCCCGCTGGTGGGGTTATTGGTGAAGACGGCTTTGGCTTCCACATCCACGTTGGGCACGCGATAGGGACCGGTGGCATGCGTGGCCGCCCGCAACAGGCACTTGGCGCCGGTGCCGGCATAGGCGCCCGTATCGCCCACGATGCGGGCGCGCACAGCCAGCAGGTGGCCTTCCGCATCGGCGCCCACTGTGTAGGCAAGCGTCATAGGGTGGCGCTTGGGGTGAAGCTGAGTGGATTCGCGGCGGGTGAGCACGGTTTTTACGGGCCGCTTGAGAAGCCACGCGGCAAGCGCGGTCTGCGCCTGGATGGAAAGCTCCTCTTTGGCGCCGAAGGCTCCTCCGCTCGAAGCGAGACCGATCTCGACCTCTTCTGCCGGGAGGTTGAGCACCTTGGCGATCTGCGCCTGGTCGAAGGTGGAACCCTGGCTCTGGGAGAAGACTTTGACTCCATGTCCCTGGGGCAGCGCGAGGCATGCCTCCGGTTCGAGGAAGGCGGGGTCGATCGCCTGGGTAGCGAACGTCTGGCGGATGATGTGGGTGGATTGCGCGAGGGCCACGTCTACATCGCCGCGCGAGAAGGCAGTGGTGTCGAGCAGATTGGGGTGGACGTGGAGGTTGCCCGGCGCGTGCACCTGGGGCGATTCCGGTTCGAGCGCGGTGAACGGGTCCGTCACCGGCGGGTAGACTTCATAGGCGATACGCACCGTTTCCGCAGCCTGCCGCGCGTGGAAGGCAGTGTCCGCCACCACGAGGGCAAACATGTCGCCGACGCAGCAGGTGGTTTCTCCTACGGCGACAAAGATGGGTAGATCGGGGATGGCGAGGCCCGTTCCACGCTGCCCTGGAACATCGGAAGCAGTGAAGATTCTGATTACTCCGGGCATGGCCAATGCGGCGGCAGTATCGATGGCAAGCACCTTGGCGCGCGGGTGTTCGCTCAGAACGGGAGCACCGTGCAGCATGCCAGGGGCGCGCATGTCGTCCACAAAGGGCATTTCACCGAGAGTCTGCTCGAGGCCGCGATAGCGCGTAATCGATTGGCCGATACCTTCCGGGTGGGTTGGGCAGGGAGTAGTGCGCGCTAATCCGAACTCCTCGCCGAAATAGAAATGACGCCGCGGTTCAGTCCGCGTGAGGCCGTTGCCGCCCTGCCAAGCTTCTCCGGCAGTTTGGATGGCATCGATAATACGCGCGTAACCGGTGCAGCGGCAGAGGTGGCCGGAGAGCGCCTGTGTCACGGCCTCGCGATCGAGAGCACAGCCTTTGCGCAACAGCGACGCCGCGCGCATGGCGATTCCGGGGATACAGAAACCGCACTGTACACCGCCTTCGAGCACGAAAGCTTCGCCCAGAACGCGGCGCATGCGCTCCGGGAGTCCTTCGAGCGTGACGACGTCGCTGCCCTGGAGGTGTTCCGGTTTGCGGAGGCAAGCCAGCACCGGCTGTCCATCCACTTGAATCGCGCAGCAGCCGCAAGTCCCTTCGGGAGCGCAGCCATTTTTGGCAGAAAGGACGCCACACTCTTCGCGCAGGACTTCGAGGAAGTGCATGCCCGGTTCGTAAGAGGCAGTGACCGGTGCGCCGTTTAAAGTAAAGGTGACCTGCGGCATGTGATCCTTAAGCGGCGATTGGAGATTGCGCGTGGGGGACTAAGGGTTGGGGGTGACGAAACGGGGCGGGCGCACTGGCGCAATGCTGTGTCCTAGCAGTAAGCTGCTCTTTTTGTGTGAGTTGTGGGGATTGCTCGCAATTCGGAGACGCTCCGAGAGGCTTCGTTTCGTGCGATCCGCAGCGGGAAAAAACACAGGGGACTCGGGCGGGAAAGATGTTCGGCCCGCGGCTGCAATCAAAACCCACGAAGGTTGTACAAAAATCCCCCATGTGATTATAGGCTTCGGGACCGGGGCGGTCAATGGGGGGATCGAAAGATGTTGGTGGCTGCTGCACATGAATGCGAGCAAGCATGGTTAGTTTCCGCATGGGTAGATCGCCCAGGGGGTGCTTCCCCCGTTCTTCGATCCGGCTGGTGCTCTGGGTACCACTGAGCGGGTTCCACTGCTCAAACCGTGAATCGCTTGGAGTAGAATAAGCTGGCATGGCAAAGAAGAAGGAAGCGACGGACGTACCGGCGAAAGAGACCGAAGGCACTTTGGTGAAGGCGGCCAAAACCATTGGTGAGGCCGCCGGAAAAATAGCGACAGCCGTCGGGATAGAGAAGCCCGCAAAACCGAGGAAAGCAAAGGTGCCGCAACTCGCCAAAAAGAACAAGCCCCGGTTGCCACGCCGGCAGAAGAAAGCGGCGGCTAAGAAGGCGGCAAGCCAGCTCCCAAAAAAATGATCATTCACCTTGTGGCTACCCAAACGGTGGGGAAGTGTTTGAGATTGCCGGTCACCAAAAATTCAGCCTTCGCCGCTACCGCGCATTCCAAAAATATGTCGTCATCCGGGTCCGGGCAGGCGGTGATACGCTCCGTTGGCGTACCCAAAGTCCCTTCTCGCGAATGGCCCCAAGCGTCCCGGCGATGATTTCTTCGCTGCGCTGGAAACCGGAGTGGCGGATCACTTCTTCATATTCCGCGTAAACGGCGCCGCTGACGCAGAGTTGAATGGAACCGGCAAGGGCCAGCATTAACAGTTGGTCCGATGGCCCGAGCGGCTGCAACAGGGCGGAAAGGATGATATTTGTGTCGAGAAACAACCCGGATCATGAACCCGGTTGCCGCCGGGGTTCACGCCGAGACCTGCGGGCGGCGGCAAGTGTTCCTGACGCAACGATGGGGCACTCGCACCGTTTCCAGCCGCGCTTGCGTTCGTCGAATTCGGTGGATTGATGGTCTTCGGGATTACCGGCTTTGCAGTCGCGGCGGTGACGGAGACGGCAAAACGCTGAAAGTTGCTGAAAAAATTGATGGCGGAGAGGGGGGGATTCGAACCCCCGGTAGAGCTTTTGACCCTACGACGGTTTAGCAAACCGCTGCTTTCGACCGCTCAGCCACCTCTCCGGTTCTGAACGCACCTGATTTCCGTGCGTTGAGTCGACGCTTCATTATACTGCAGTTTCCTCGATCCCCCGCTTCGTTCACCTGGTAGCGGCCCGTTACTTCTTCTGCTTGGAATCGCCGCTTGGGGCGGGCATGACCTGCACTTTGTGGAGCATGTAATCGCCATCGTACACGGTGGCCATGATGCGATCGCCGGGTTTCACTTTTTTGAGGACCGAGGGATCGTCGACTTTGTAATCCATCGTCATGGCGCCCATCCAGCCCTTAACTTCTTCGCCGTTGACTTTCATGCTTTTGCCGTTCTGATCCACGGATTCGACTTTGCCATGGAAGGTGTACGACTTTTTGTCCGCCTGCGCGAAGCAAATGACCGCCAACAGAACGGACGCCGTTAACAGAGAAAGGAACCGTTTCATCATGCACCTCACTGAAACTATGCAGCCGCTTTAGCCGCGGGCAATTCCTTGACGATTTCGGAGACAAAACCTTTGGCGTCGCCGAACAGCATCAGGGTCTTATCCATGTAATAGAGGTCGTTATCGATGCCGGCGAACCCGGGGTTCATGGAGCGCTTGATCACCATGACCGTGTGGGCCTTGTCCACATCAAGAATGGGCATGCCGTAAATCGGGCTGCCTTTATCGGTGCGCGCCTTGGGGTTGGTCACGTCGTTGGCGCCGATCACCAGGGCGACATCGCACTGCGGAAAATCGCCATTGATATCCTCCATTTCGACGAGCCGGTCATACGGGATATCGGCTTCGGCGAGCAGCACGTTCATATGGCCGGGCATGCGGCCCGCCACGGGATGGATACCGAATTTGACGTCCACACCGCGGCGCATGAGACTGTCGAAGAGCTCGCGAATCTTGTGTTGTGCCTGCGCGACTGCCAAGCCGTAACCGGGCACGATAATGACGCTGGTGGCGGATTCGAGAACTTGCGCCGCCTCTTCGGGGCTGGCGCTGCGCACGCTGCGCTGCTCCGTTTTGGTGGTGCTGGTTTGCATCTGGCCGAAGGCGCCGAACAGCACGTTGGTGAACGAGCGGTTCATGGCCTTACACATAATGATGGACAGAATCAAGCCGGAAGACCCATCCAGCGCGCCCGCCACCACCAGCAGATTATTGCTGAGCACAAAGCCCATGGCGCAGGCGGAGAGTCCGGCGTAAGAGTTCAGGATGGCGATCACAGTGGGCATGTCCGCGCCTCCAATGGGGATGATCAGCAGCACTCCGAAGAGCAGGGCCAGCGCGATGAAAATCGGAAAAAGATAGGTATCGGTTGGCACGGCGATGATGCGGATACCGATGCCGACCGCAATGGCGAACAGCACGAAATTGACGGCGTTCTGATTACGGTAGGTGATGGGCCGCTGCGGCAGCACCTCCTGCAGCTTGCCCATGGCCATCAAGCTGCCCGTGAAGGTGAGAAAGCCGAGGAGGGTTTCGATGATCAAGGCGACAATGACAAAGCCGCTCAATTCCGTGCTGGCCTGCGGTTGCCGCTGGTAGAATTCGGCGGTGCCGACTAATGCCGCGGCAAGAGCGCCGCAAGCGTGGGACAGAGCAGTCCGCTGCGGCACGGCAGTCATCGGCATGATGTAAGCGATCGGGATACCTACCACGGTTCCGATCGCGATGGCGGCGACGATCCACCACAGGTTGTAAATCGGCTGCCCTTTGATGAATGCGGCAGCGACCGCGATGAGCATGCCGGCTTCGCCTACGAAGACGCCACGGCGCGAGGTGGCCGGAGAATTCATCCACTTCAAAGAGAGGATGAACAGGGCGGCCGAAATGATGTAGAGATAATTAACCAGGTGGGGAGCCATTATTTTTTGGCCTCCCGCTTCTTAAACATTTTGACCATGCGGTCTGTAATTAGAAAGCCGCTGACGATGTTAGTGACGACGGCGGTGATGGCGACGAAGCCGAGTATCTTGCTGAGTTCGGTGGCGTCTTTGGACCCCGTAAGGAGGATGGCGCCCACCACCGAAATGGCCGAGATGGCGTTGGTGAGCGACATCAGAGGGGTATGCAAGAGCGGCGACACTTTGCGGATGATCTCCAGTCCGACAAAGGTCGCCAGCATAAAGACGAATACTCCAATTTCGAGATTGTCAGGCATTATTTCTCCTGCGTTACTGCTTGGGGCATATTGGCCTGCAATTCGGGCAATCCGAGCAATTCGCGGACGCGGGGGTGCACAACCTCGCCTTCATGCGTCACCAGCGTCTCCTTGACGATTTCATCGTCGCGATGCAGCACGAGATTGCCCTCCTTGTTGACCAGGTATTTCAAAAAAGTCGCGATATTTTTGGCGTACATCTGGCTGGCATGATAGGGCACGGCGGAGGGAAGATTCACCGGACCGAAGATGCGCACGCCGTTCGCTTCCACTACCTCGCCGGGGCGAGTCAACTCGCAGTTGCCGCCGCGCTCGGCGGCGATATCGACGATCGCCGATCCGGGCGTCATACGCGCTACCATTTCGCGAGTAATGAGAATGGGGGCTTTTCGGCCGGGCACGGCAGCCGTAGTGATCACTACATTGTTCTGCGCGAGAACGGCCGCCATGGCTTCGCGCTGGCGCCGGTAGAAATCCTCGCTCATGGCTTTGGCGTAACCGCCTTTATCCTGGGCGGCATCAGCTTTCACGTCGAGAACCACGAAACGGGCGCCCAGGCTCTCGATCTGCTCCTTGACGACGTCGCGGATATCGTAGCCGCTGACCACGGCGCCTAAGCGCCTGGCGGTAGCGATAGCCTGCAAACCGGCAACGCCCGCGCCGATGACCAGCACGCGCGCCGGAGCGAGGGTGCCGGCGGCGGTCATGAGCATGGGAAACATGCGGTTCAACGAATCGGCGGCGATCAGCACTGCCTTATATCCGGCGATGGTGGCCATGGAAGACAGCGCATCCATGCTCTGGGCGCGCGTGATGCGCGGCATGAGCTCCATCGCCAGAAAACTGGCGCGCCGCGCGGCCAGGCTGCGCGCCGCATCGAAGGCGGTGAGCGGCTCGCCAAATCCGATCACCACTTGTCCGGGCCGGATCAGGGACAAATCCTCCGCGCCGGTTTCGGGATTGGCGCCCAGGCTGCGCACTTGCAGAATAACATTGGCCTCGGCGAACACCTCGGCCCGGCTACGGGCTAACCGTACGCCTTTTTCGGTGTAGTCGGCATCGGGGAAACCGGCGGCTGTTCCCGCGCCGGGCTCCATGAGAATCTGAATTCCCGTTTTGCCAAACACGGCCAAGGCGCTCGGAACCATGGCGACTCTGCGCTCGCCACGCGCCGACTCAGTAACTACTCCCGCGACAATACCCACGGTGTTTCTCCCGGGTTTGGATACAGAGCAAGACTTCCTGAAGGCTCTGCGGTAAGCAATCATTCTAACGTAAAAGGTCCGGAGCGTTTCGGCGGGGTATGCTGAACCTGCGGATGGGCCAGCCGGCCCATGGCCACCATAGAAACTTTCGATTGGCAGCGCGG
The DNA here is from genome assembly GCA_030041985.1 of Bryobacteraceae bacterium. Lineage (GTDB taxonomy): Bacteria > Acidobacteriota > Terriglobia > Bryobacterales > Bryobacteraceae > PSRJ01. The sequence goes on from JASIAM010000033.1 coordinate 15,310, forward strand.
CTCGCAGGCGCGCTAGCATCAAGGTGTAGTTTGCAGCCCTGTCGGGTGCCACGCTTGTTGTTCCGATCCCCGCCTTTGATCGTCTGAGCCTCCAACTTCGTTCTGCCGCAGCGTAATTTCCGTGGTGCGCTTACGGAATTACCCAGGTCCGGTGGCAGTCAGTAACGGCAGTCATTCCACAGCAACAAAAGGAGCCGATCCCGAATGAAAACAATTCACATTACTTTTGTGTTCGTGTGCGGAGTTACCTGCTCGCGGGCGCAGGCGCCAGTGACCAACTCCAGGCCAGCGAATTTTTCCGTATCCACGCCGGCGCAGGCGGACCGGTATGGGTGGAGCGCAGAGCAGGACAGAGCCGAACAGCCGGCCATCCTAACGCCGGGGCCGCAGAGCGTTTCGGTTACCCGGCTGCGCCATAAGCCGCCGGGAAAGGCGCGCGCTCTTTTTTGGCGAGGCATGAAGCTTGCGAATGCCGGCCAATGGCAGAGTGGAGCGCAGGAGTTCGAGCAGGCGGTTGCGATTGATCCGAATTTTTCGGAAGCGCACGGCAATCTGGGAGTGGTGTATTCCGCGTTGGGGCGTTTTGATCAGGCCGCGGAGGAATTACGCCGCGCCATTGCACTCGATCCTGCTACCGGTGTCCATCACATGAATTACGCTTACGTGCTGATCCGGCTGCAGCGGGAGAATGAGGCGGAACCGGAGGCGCAGACTGCGGTGGCCTTGGATCCGGACAACGCCAATGCCCAATGTCTGCTGGGTTACCTGTTAGCCCGGCGGCCGGACGAGCGGCAGCAGGCAGTGGCGCACCTCGTCTATGCCGCGCGCGAAGTGCCGGAAGCCCATTTCGTGCTAGCGGAAGTATATCTCGCCGAGGGAGCCGCAGCCGACGCTAACCAGCAACTGGCGCTGTTTTTGAAGGAAACGGCCGGCAAACAGCCGCCGGCCAATCCCAGAGGAGTGCAAGTGAAAACTTGGGGGCTACAATGATTACGTCAACCTATGAACGACGTCTTCATTTGCGATGCTCTCCGTACACCGTTCGGCCGCTATGGCGGAACTCTGGCCGCGATTCGCACCGATGACCTGGCGGCAATCCCGATGCGCGCCCTGATCGAGCGGAATCGCGGTGTCGACTGGGGCGCCCTGGACGATGTGATTTTCGGCTGCGCGAATCAAGCGGGCGAAGACAACCGGAATGTAGCGCGGATGGCCTTGCTCCTGGCGGGCTTGCCGAAAGAAGTGACGGGCACCACGGTGAACCGCTTGTGCGGGTCGAGTATGGACGCTGTGGGGATTGCGGCCCGGGCGGTCAAATCGGGCGAGGCCGAGCTGATCCTCGCGGGGGGCGTGGAAAGCATGTCGCGCGCGCCCTTCGTGCTGGGAAAAGCAGATGCGCCATTCAGCCGGGCGGCGGAAATCTACGACACGACGATCGGATGGCGGTTCGTGAACCCGCTCATGAAGAGCCAATATGGCACCGACTCCATGCCGGAGACCGCGGAAAATGTCGCCGAGGATTTCCAGGTGAGCCGCGCCGATCAGGATGCTTTTGCGCTCCGCACGCAGCAGCGCTGGGCCAAAGCGCACGCTGCCGGCTTCTTCCAATGCGAAGTGATTCCGGTTGCCATTCCGCAGAAAAAAGGCGAGCCGAAGCAGTTCGCGGTGGATGAGCATCCGCGGCCGGACACGAGCCTGGAGGCTCTGGCGAAGCTGAAACCGGTAGTCAAGGCGAATGGGACAGTGACCGCGGGAAACGCATCGGGCGTCAACGACGGCTCGTGCGCGCTTCTGCTGGCTTCGGAAGCGGCTGCCCGAAAATACAACCTGCGTCCGCGCGCCCGTGTGCTGGCGACGGCAGCGGCCGGAGTGGCGCCGCGGATCATGGGTTTTGCGCCCGCTCCGGCTACGCGTAAGGTTCTGGCAAAGACGGGGCTTTCGCTGGGCCAAATGGATGTTATCGAACTGAACGAGGCGTTTGCGTCGCAGGCCTTGGCAGTGACCCGTGATCTCGGCCTGCCCGACGACGCCGCTCACGTTAATCCGAACGGCGGCGCAATCGCCATTGGACATCCTCTGGGAGCAAGCGGAGCGAGGCTGGTCACCACCGCGCTGTACCAACTCGAAGCGAGCGGCGGGCGTTATGCCCTGTGCACGATGTGCATTGGTGTGGGCCAAGGCATCGCCACCGTGCTCGAACGTTGCTCGTAGCGGCAGCTATTTTTCCTCCATTTCGAGCAATTCGCGTTTCCGCTCCGCGCCAAAGCGGTATCCGCCCAGATCGCCCGATCCGCGAATGACGCGGTGGCAGGGAATCGCCAGAGGCACCGGGTTGGTTGCGCAAGCGCGTGCTACGGCCCGCGTGGCAGAAGGGTTCCCAATGGCTGCGGCGACTTCGCCGTAAGACCGCGTATCTCCGCTGGGGATGGATCGCAGGTAGTTCCAGACGCGCATCTGAAAAGCGGTGGCGCGCACATCCACCGGCAAATTCAGGTCCGGCTGTTGGTGCGCCAGATAGCGATTCAAAGCGTCCACCCATTGGCGGAATGCAGGGCTGGCGGGAGTGCCCATCGGCTCGAGCTGAGCCTGGGGATATTCTTTTCGCAGCCGATCCAGCAGGGCGCCGGCGCTTTCTCCAAATTGGATGAAACACAAGCCGCGATCGGTAGCGGCCATCATGAGCAAACCGAACGGGCTCTCGACTGTGGCATAGGTAATCGCGAGAGGCGCGTGGCGGCCCCGGCCACCTTGCCGGTACTGTTGGGGCGTCATGCCCAGGCGGGAATCCGCGCGCTCGTAGACCCGGCTGGACGAACCGAACCCGGCTTCGTATACTGCTTCGGTGACGCCGCCTGACTGTTTCAAAGCGGCTTTCAGTGACTCCATGCGGCAAGCCTCCAGATATTGTTTCGGTGAAAGCCCCACTACGGCTTTGAATGTGCGTTGCAAATGAAACCGGCTCAGGCCGGCGTGTTGTGCCAGGTGTTCCAGGGTAAGCGGCTCGGCCGCGTGGGTTTCGATATAGCGGCAAAGCTCATGGATCCGCGCAGGCTGGGCATTGTTCTCGCTCGCCACTTCGAGCGGGCGGCAACGCAGGCAAGCCCGCAATCCGTCCCGTTCGGCCGCTTTCGCCGTAGCGTAGAATCGCACGTTTTGGCGGAGGGGCCGGCGCGCGGGGCAGGAGGGCTTACAAAACACGCCCGTGGTCAAAACGCCCACGTAGAAAATGCCATCGAAACTCCGGTCCCGCTGGCGGACCGCCTCCCAACATTGTCTTGCGTCGATCATATATTCAGCGTGCCGCAACCTGGCGCCACCGTCTATCCGGGTGTTGCGGTCCAATTGCCGCCGCGAAGCCCGGCAGCGGTTGTGTAGCAGCGCACGAGGGCAACCGGTTTGCTACTCTGTGCGCATATGGCGCCGCGGGCAGCGATCGCGCGCAGCCTGCTCTGGGCCTGCGTGTTTCCGGTATTGCATATACACGCCGCAGATCTGGAACCGCTGAGCGAATACCAAGGGAAAACGATTCAGGAAATCAGGTTCGAGCCGGCCCAGCAACCGATCACTGCCGCGGATCAGAAGCGCGTGCTCCCTTTGCACACGGGAAGCGCCCTTACTCTGAGTGATGCCCGCGCCACTATAAAGAACCTGTATGGCACCGGGCTATACTCCGACATTCAATTGGATGCCGAAACCGCCCCCCAGGGCGTAATTGTTGTGATCCGAACCGTGGCACAGTGGTTTGTGGGACCGGTGGAAGTAACCGGAAAGGTGAGTTCTCCGCCCAACACGGGCCAACTCGCCAACGCCACGCGCCTGGAACTGGGAACGCCCTTTGCCGATGGTGACGTGGACAACGCGGCGAAGCAAATTCGCGATCTGCTCGAGCGCAATGGATTTTTTCTCGCGGAAGTCACTCCCAAAATCGACCGCGACGCGGAACACCAGCAGGTGGCCTTAACTTTTACGGTGGATACCCACAAGCGGGCACGCCTCAGCCTGCCTACCGTCACGGGCGATACGCGCCTGGCGCCGGAGAAACTTGCCAAAGCCGCAAAGTTCAAAAGCATCTTTCTCCGTTGGAAACCGGCAACGGAGGAAAACACGCAGAAGGGCCTGGAAAATATCCGCAAGAAGTACCAATCGGCTGACAGACTCACCGCGGATGTGACTCTAAAAAACCAGGAATACGCCGCTTCCAAAAACCAGGTAAAGACTACCATCGCCGCTGATGGCGGTCCCAAGGTCAAGATCACGGCGCAAGGGGCGAAGGTTTCCAAAGGGAAACTGCAGAAATATGTCCCGGTCTCTGCCGATCAAACGCTGAACCGCGACGTTCTGGTTCGCGGCGTGCGCAATCTCCGCGATTACTTTCAAAACGCGGGATACTTCGATGTCACTGTGGATTTCAAGACCAGCGAGACAGGCAACGACCAGCAGAATGTCACTTATACAGTCGGCCTCGGCGAGCGGCAGAAGCTGGTTAGAGTGGCCATCGAAGGGAACCACTATTTCCGCACGCCAGCGATTCGCGAACGCATGTTCCTCCAGCCCTCCGGATTTATCCGCCTGCGGCACGGACGCTTTAGCGAGGGTTTCATTGATAGTGACAAAAACGCGATCACCGCGCTCTACCAGGACAACGGCTTCCAGGACGTGATGGTCACGTTTAATCCGATGGAGAATTACCAAGGCAAGAAAGGGGAATTGGCGGTAACGGTGGTCATCGACGAAGGCCCGCAATATAAGGTAAGCGCCCTCGATGTGGAAGGTTTTAACCTGCCCAATCGCGACCGCATCCTCACCCGCCTTGCTTCCACGGTGGGCCAGCCCTTCAGCAGAACTAACGTCGCCACGGACCGCGACTATCTTCTTACGGCGTACCAATCGGCAGGATATCCCGATGTGAGCTTCGATTGGCGCATGACGCCCGGCTCGGTGCCGAGCGAAGTAAAGCTGGCGTACATAGTCACTCCCGGAAAGCAGAGATTCGTTCGAGATGTACTGATCACGGGGGACCACCGGACCAGCCATCGCATTATAGACCCTGCAATCACGTTGAAGTCCGGACAGCCGCTCTCCTGGACAGCTATGGGCGACATGCAGCGGCGGCTCTATGATCTCGGTGTTTTCGACAAGGTCGATATGGCAATTCAAAACGCCGATGGAGACACGGACAGCAAGTATGTGCTCTATCACTTGACGGAGGGCCATCGTTATTACGCGGCGGTGGGGTTCGGAGCGGAACTGGCGCAGATCGGCGGCAGCCCCTCCAGCTTGGCCGCGCCCGGCGGAAAGACCGGTTTCGCGCCGGACGCATCTTTGCAACTCAGCCGCCTCAACTTGTGGGGCCTCGGACAGAGCCTGACTTTCAAGGGCAATTATTCAACTCTGGACCGGCAGGTATCGCTCAATTACTCCATTCCCCGCTTCCAGAACGTGGACGGCCGCACCATTACGATTACGGCGCTCTACGATAATCAGCGGGATGTGTTGACATTTACCGGCCGGCGCCTTGAGGGCGACCTGCAGTTATCGCAGAAGCTTTCGAAGGCTACCCATCTCGAGTGGCGGTACACCTGGCAAAACGTACAGGTTGATCAGAGCACCTTGAAAATCAATCCACTCCTGATACCGCTGGAGTCACAGCCGGCCAACATCGGCATGTTCTCCACTACTTATATACAAGACCGGCGCGATAATCCCGTCAATGCCCATCGCGGCATGTACAACACAGTCGATGTGGGAGTAGCGGACCGTTATTTCGGTGGTAATAAAAATTTTGTGCATCTTCTGGCGCGCAACTCGTTCTACCACCCGGTGTGGGGTCAATGGGTCTTCGCTGTCAACACGCAGTTTGGCTGGATTCATCCTTTCGATATCCCCGCGGGCGTGAGCGCGGCCGACTATATTCCGATACCGGAGCGATTTTTCGGAGGAGGCACTAATTCCATGCGTGGATTCCCTGATTTCCAGGCGGGCCCGCGCGACGACCTGACTGGCTTTCCGCTTGGCGGCAACGCACTGCTTTTCCACCAGGATGAATTCCGTTTTCCACTTATCGGCGAGAACATTGACGGCGTGTTGTTCCATGATATGGGCAACATCTACACGGATCTGGGCGCTATGTCCTTCCGTGTCCATCAGAACTCGATTACGGATTTCAATTACATGGTGCACGCGGTGGGATTTGGCATTCGCTACCGCACGCCCGTCGGCCCGGTTCGAGTGGATCTGGCTTACAGTATCAACCCGCCCACCTTCTACGGCCTTAAGGGAACTTACTACCAGTTGTTATTTGGCGGTGCTACGCCGGAGATCCAAAGTATCAGTCACTTTCAGTTCTTTATTTCGATCGGTCAGGCATTTTGATATGCAAGTTCGCATCTGTATCTTCTTGCTTCTCGTCCTGCTGACCGCCCGAGCCGGCACAATCGATCGCGTAGCCGTCATTGTGGGAAACCAGGTGATCACCGAGAGCGAAGTGGACGAAGAGGTACGAGTCACTGAGTTTGAAAACCAGCAGCCGCTCGATCTATCTTCCGGTAAACGCCGCGAGGCGGCGGAGCGCCTCGCCGACCAGCAACTGATTCGCAGCGAGATGCGCCTGGAAAATGTAGCGGAACCGCCGGCGAGCCAGGCGCATACGGAAATCGAGACTTTTCGCCGTGGGCACTACGCTTCGGACGCCCAGTTTCGCGCAGCCCTCGAAAAGTACGGTATCACGGAGGAGCAACTCGGGCAGCATTTGCTGTGGCAGGCAGCGGCAGTAAGTTTCGTCGATCAACGGTTTCGCGGCCCTGCTTTATCTGCGCAACCGGGGGCTGCTCCGGCGCCCGCTGCTTCTGATGAATTGGATGCCTGGCTGAAGGAGGCCCGCTCGCAGACCCACATCGAATTTAAAAAAGAGGCATTCCAATGAGCCGCGGAAAAAAGATCGCGGCCGTAATAGCCGGTAGCGTTGTTAGTCTGATCGCCATACTGATCATGGCCGCAATCGTGGTGGTGCAGACGCAATGGTTTCGCGAGTTCGTGCGTAGTAAGATTGTCAGTTCGATCGAAGAGGCCACCGGCGGCACAGCTTCGGCGGGTTCCTTTTCCTTCGATTGGCATCACCTGCGGGCGGATTTGCGGGATCTGGTGGTTCACGGCCTGGAACCGGCCGGCTCTCCGCCACTCTTTCAGGCGAAGCTTATTGAAGTAGATCTCAAGCTGCTCTCGCCGCTCAACGGTTTCGTTAACATTGCCGGCCTCCTGGTGGATACGCCGCAGGCCAATGTAATTATCTTCCCCGATGGCCGCACCAATATTCCGGCTCCCAAAACCAAATCGGCCAGCAACAAATCGGGGCTGGAGACGGTGGTGAACCTTGCTATCGGGCACTTCGATCTGCGCAATGGCAGCGTCACTTTCGCCGATCGCCAGACGAGATTCAGCGCCGATGGAGAAAACTTACGCGCGCAGTTGGCCTATCAAACTGTGAGCGAGCGGTACACCGGCGCGATCGATTTGAACCCGCTCAACTGGAGGCCCGATAGTGGCCCGCCAGTGCGTGCTGTGGTGAGCGTTCCGGTCACTTTAGAAAAAGACCGGCTTTCGGTTAGCGGCGCACAGCTTACGACCGCCGAATCGCGCGTGGTGGTTTCCGCCACCATGGAGCACATGATCGCGCCGCGCTACAACGCCCGCTTGAACGCGCGGATCGCGCTGAGCGAGCTGCGCCGTGCGGCGCGTCTGACCATTCCGATGGATACCGTTCGCGGGCCGAAGGTTGTAGATCTGGATGCCACTGCATCGGCGGACGCCAACCGTGTCCTCATCCAAAACGCCCGGCTCAGTTTAGGTCAGAGCGAGATCGAGGCATCGGGAACCATCCGGGATGTTAAGGGGCCGGGCGCTCTCCAGTTCCAATCCAGCCTGGCACTGGGAGAGATCGGCCGCCTGCTGCGGGTGCCACAGCAACCCGAAGGCACGGTGCATATCGGCGGCAGTGCGTCGCTCGATCGGAATAACAATTACCTTGTCCAAGCCAACGTAGATGCACACAACGTGTCGTTACGGCAGGGTGCCACGCGATTCGCTGGTCTCGGTCTTGATACCGCGGTAACGGCTGACTCGCAGCGTATCGAGCTCAGCGGCCTTCGACTCTCGGCGCTGGGCGGGGAACTGGCGGGGTCCGCTAGCCTCATCAATCGGGCCGTGCTGCATTTCGCCGGGACTCTGCGCAACGTGGATGTCGCCGGGGTGGCGCGCACGTTTGGCAACCCGATCGGCTACAACGCCGTGGTGTCCGGTCCCGTAGAGGCCGACGGAAACATCCAAACGCCTTCCTCTTTGGCCGCGCGAGCGAACCTGGCCATCGCTCCCAATCGATCCGGGAGCGGCGTGCCGGTTTCCGGCCGCTTGAACGCGAATTACGAGGGGCGAAACGAATCGGTGATGCTGCGGCCGTCCTATTTCGCGCTGCCTCATACGCGCATTGATCTCTCCGGCTCGCTGGGCCGTCAGATTCAAGTTCGCCTGGTGTCGACGGATTTCGCCGATTTCCGGCCTGTTGCCGCAATTCCCGTGACACTCAACCGCGGCAATGCTACAGTGAATGCCACCGTAAGCGGCACTCTCACTGCGCCCCGAATTGCGGCCTCGCTCGCGATGAGCAACTTCTCCGTCGAAGGACGCCCGTTCACACGATTGCAGGCGGATATCAACGCCGCCGGCACAGGAGCGGCAATCAGCAATGGCGATTTGTCGCGCAAGAATTTTGACGCACAATTCGCCGCATCGGTGGGTCTCGATAAGTGGAAGCCGGATGTTTCCGAGCCACTGCGCGCTGATGTGACTGTGCGGAATGGCGACTTACAAGACATCCTGGCGCTTGCCGGGCAATCGAGCGTGGCGGCAGCAGGCGCCCTCACTGCCGATGCGCATGTCACTGGTACACTGGGCGCCCCGCTAGGCAATGCTGATCTCACCGTGACCAGCGGAACACTCGAAGGCACTGCTTTCGATCGCCTGGCGGCCCGCGCGGCTTTCACTCCGGGCGCTATCGAAGTGCCCTCACTCGAAGTGATCGCGGGACCTTCGCGCCTCGATGCCAACGCCGTTTATCAGCATGCTCCGAATGACTATCAGCATGGGTCACTCGAGGCGCATGTGGCCAGCAGCCAGGTGCAACTCGCAGATTTTCCGGCGCTGGTGAAAGATCGCCCGGGTTTGCGCGGCACGGTTTCGTTAAAGGGAGATCTTGCGGCCAACATCGCTCCGGTGGCAGGCCGGGCCGAGTTGCAAATCGGCGCCGTCAGCGCGAATCTCTCCGCGCGTGCCCTCCAGATGCAAGGCCACAACCTCGGCGACTTCACTGCCACGGCTAACACCGTGGGAAACGCCCTTCAGTATAACGTCACTTCGGATTTTGCCGGTTCCGATATTCGAGTGGCGGGACAAAGTCTACTGACCGGTAACCATCAGACCACCGCCAGTGGATCGATCTCCAATCTGCCGATTGACCAGGTGCTGGCCGTGGCGGGACGCCGCGATCTGCCGGTCAGCGGTGTTCTCACCGCCAATGCACAGGTCTCCGGAACAGTGGATCACCCGCAAGCTACTGCCAATTTCGTGATTAACAAAGGCTCGGCCTATCAGGAGCCGTTTGATCGCCTTCAGGCTAGCGCAACCTATACCGATCAGTTAATCGACGTGCCTTCCTTCCGGGTGACCTCTGGCCCCTCCAACTTGGATTTGAGTGCGTCCTTCGCGCATCCCTCCGGCGATCTCGAAAACGGGCAAGTGCATTTCCAGGTACACAGCAATTCCCTGGAACTGGCGCGCTTCCACACGGTCAAACAGTTCAAGCCCGGTCTGGAGGGCACACTACAGATCGCCGCAGATGGCTCCGGAACCTTGCGACGCAACCAGGCTCCTCTGTTTTCTGCATTAAATGCCGATCTTTCCGTGCGCGGTTTGAGTTTGAACAGGAAGCCGCTGGGCGATCTTACGGCAACTGCGCAAACGCAGGGGTCTGCGGTTACGTTCAACCTGAAATCCAATTTCGCCCGGAGCGATATCAGCGGCACCGGGAGAATGGACCTGGGTGGCAACTATCCTTTGAACGCAAACGTGCGCTTCTCCAATGTCACCTGGTCCGGCTTGAGCACGTGGACCGGGAGCAGCGCTCCGCCTGGAGTGGACGCTTCGACCGAAGGCCAGATCAGCATTTCCGGCCCTGTCACGCAAATCGCGGACCTGCGCGGCTCTCTCGAACTGAGCAAACTGGAAGTCCATACCACGCCGCCGGCCGCCGGCGCCAAGCCGCGAATCAATCTGGATGTGCACAACCAGGGGCCTGTGACGATCGCGCTCGATCGCTCGGTGATCACCGTGCAAAGCGCGCACCTCACAGGCACTGACACAGACCTCACGGCTACGGGCACGGCCTCGCTCTCGGGCGCGCAGCCCGTGAATCTGCGCGCTGATGGCAATGTGAATCTGGAGCTGGCACAGGCCTTCAGTGCGGAAATTTTCTCCTCAGGAAAGCTGGTGCTGAATGCCGCCGTGACCGGCAGCGCCACGCGGCCCCAGGTAAATGGCCGCCTCCAATTGCAGAATGTGTCATTCAATATGTTGAACGCGCCCAATGGCATCAGCAACGCCAACGGCACTATCGCCTTCACCGGTTCGGAAGCCGTTATTCAAAACATCACGGGACAAACCGGCGGCGGCAAAGTCACGCTCACGGGGTTCATGGCTTATGGAGGTTCCCAAGCGCAGTTCCGTCTGCAGGCCACGGCGAGCGATGTCCACATAGCGTATCCGGAAACGGTAACTACTCAGGCCAATGCGCGGATCACACTTACTGGCAACACCGCCCGCAGTGTCCTGTCCGGAACGGTCACAATCCTGAATGTCGCGTTGCAGACCGACACCGATATCGGTTCGATGCTCACGCAGGCCGCAACGCCACCGCCTGCGCCTACCGCGAGTAGTGGCATTTTAAGCGGCATCACTTTTGACGTGCGCATCCTGACCGCTCCGGACGTGCAGTTCCGCACCTCACTCACGCAAAATCTGCAGGCAGATGCGGATCTTACCTTGCACGGCACCATCGATAACCCCGGTATGTTGGGCCGAATCTCCATAACTCAGGGGAACGTGGTTTTTTTCGGCGCCAAGTACACCATCAATCAAGGCTCCATCACATTTTTCAATCCCTCCCGGATTAATCCTACTTTGAATATCGACCTCGAGACGGTCACACAGGGAGTCGATGTGTCTCTCAACGTTTCGGGTCCGATGGACCGCATGAAACTGAGTTATCACTCCGATCCGCCCCTGCGGTTCGATGAAATCGTTGCCTTGCTGGCCACCGGCAAAGCGCCTACCACAGACCCTGTGTTGACGGCCTACCAGCCCCAGGCGCCACAGCAGAGCACCACACAACAAGGCCTGTCCACGCTGCTCGGACAAGGAGTCGCGAATCCCGTCTCCGGCCATCTGCAACGCCTGTTCGGTGTCACCCAATTGTCGATTAACCCACTGATCACGGGCACCACGAATACCCCGCAAGCCACGCTCTCGCTCCAACAGCAGATCACGCAGAACATTACCTTCACCTACATTCAGGATGTCGACGCCACCAATCCTCTAAACATTCGCATGGAATGGGCCATCAATCCCCGCTGGTCGGCAATTGCGCAGCGCGACATCTACGGTGAGTTGGACCTGAATTTTTACTACAAGAAGCGGTTTCACTAGAGACGTGCGGGAGGGCCGCCGCCACGATACCGGTGCTAGACTAAGGATGAAGTTGGGATGTGCGCCCGTAGCTCAGCTGGATAGAGCGTTTGCCTCCGGAGCAAAAGGTCGGCCGTTCGAATCGGCCCGGGCGTACCAATTAA
>JASIAM010000323.1 GCA_030041985.1 Bryobacteraceae bacterium
TCTTCCGTTTGGCAACACGCTTTGACGTTGGTTTCGCATACTTTTCGATGCCCGAAAAGAGCACGTCGATGCTGAATTCGATTTCGTTGGCGATCTGAAACTCTTTCCAGCCAAGCAGACGCCGTTCGATGAGGCCGCGCGAGAGGTCAAACAGGGCTGCAGCGGCAGCGCCCGGCGGCACCGGGCCGATTTCGCCCCTCCGGGATGCTTCTTCAATCTCCTTGGCCACGTAGCGCATGTTTTGTTTCAATGCGTGAATTAATTCACGGCTGAGAGCCGTTTTCACAAAGATGCTGCCGTATTCGGCCAGGTAGATTCGTAAAAAATCCTGACGGGATTTGGTGTACTCGAGGCGAACGCGCAGGAAGGCGCGCAACTTTTCGCGCAGCCTCGGGCTACGCTCCATTTCCCGGCGGCCTTCGGCAGCCATGGCCTGCACATCACTGACGAGAGCGGACAGGTACAGCTCTTCTTTCGATTTGAAATAAAGATAAAGCGTGCCCTTGGCGACCCGGGCTTCTTCGGCTACGTCCTCGACCGCGGTTTCGGAATAGCCCTTCCGGGAGAACACGGCGCGTGCGGCATCGAGGATGGCACACCGTTTGCGGTCGCTGACTGACTGGTCAGTCATAAATTCTAACGGTACTGTGCCGCCACGTGTTTTGTCAAATGCGGGGGGAAAGCAGCGACGGATCCAGTTGCTTGGCCGGGTGAACGAGTCTGGCGCAGGGCAAAAGCCCCAGCCCTACTATCGGGGCTGGGTTACGACATCGATCAAGGCGGGTTCCCCCTTCCGGACAAAGCACGCGGCCCCGGAGCCGTTGTGCCGGGCAGGCGCCGATCCGGGTGCGCGTGAGGAGTGAGCGCGGAGCGGGAACCGGATTGCCGTGGTAGGATGAGCGCGATGGCATCATCTCCGACGGACTGGAGAACGAGCGGCATCCGCGTGATTCGCGCGGGGCAGTTAGACAAGAACACTCCTCAGACACCCGGAATGACTCGCGCGGCGGCCATCACCGCAGCCGCAGCCGGCGCTCAAAAGCTCTGGGCCGGAACCGTGGTCGTCGAACCGAACGTCAGGACCGGAGCGCATCATCATGGGGAACTGGAGACGGTGCTGTACATTGTCAGCGGCCGCGCCCGTTTCCGCTGGGGCGAGCGGTTGGAGTTTGCCGAAGAGGCCGGACCGGGCGATTTCATTTACGTGCCGCCGTTTGTGCCGCATCAGGAGATGAACGCGAGACGCGACGTGCCCGTGGAAGCTGTCGTGGTGCGCAGCGGACAGGATCCCATTGTGATCAACCTCGATATTGAAAGCCCGGAGCCGGGACCCGACGCGGCCGAATCGTTCCATCCGCCGGACCGCGAGTGAGCCTTGCCGGGGACGATGCCAACGCTGACCTCTCCTGGCCTGTGCGCGTCCTGCCAACACGCGCGGACCATCACCTCTGATCGCGGTTCGCAGTTTGTGTGGTGCGCGCTTTCGAAGACGGATCCACGGTATCCAAAATATCCGCGGCTGCCTGTAGTTGCCTGCGAGGGATGGACGCTAAAGGCGGCGTCCACCTGATGGGAGATTATTCAGACGCCGCTAAAACGGCCAGCGCCACTGAGTGCGGAATTTGAGAGCTTTATTGAGATCAAACAGGCCGGCTTATTTGCGCTTTTCAATCGCTATGCAATGGCAAAATGGCGGGAGCGAGGGAAAAGGTCTGCGGGTCAGCCGTTCACGGTTACGGGCCAAGACAGCGTTCGCAAACTCTATGAATTCGGCGCGAAGTTGCTGATTAGATCTTATCGTCTCACGCAAATCGCTCAACGAGCCTTTGAGATTGGAGAGCGGCTCGAACGGTTCGCGCTCGTTTTTCTCTGACGGTGCGACGCCCATTGGTTCCTCTTTCTAAGCACAGAAAGAGGAACCAGCCGGTCTCAGCGGTTTAAGCGGCCCTTTAGATGCTCAATCAAAGTGTACCGCGTTTTGCTTGGGCCGGGTGCGTCAGCACGCGTATGGAGCCGCTTGGAGCGGTCATCACTTCACAAACCTTCTCCAGGAGCGCAATCGGAGTGAAAGGTTTGTGAAGAAACGCAAGGGTCAAATTCCTGCCGAGAAAGTACTCCGCCTCATGTCCCGACATCTGGAGAATGCGAATGCCGGGCCGCTCGCGCATCATTACTTCCCCCAATTCGTCGCCGCCCATATGCGGCATCTCCATATCCGTGACCATTAAGGCGATCTCTCCTTCGAATGCGCGTGAGAGCTTAATTGCCTCCTGCCCATCCACCGCGACGAGGACGGCATAACAGGCGCGTTGCAGAACAACTAAAAGCAAGTTGCGTATCACGGGATCATCGTCTACGAGAAGAATAACCGAAAAACCTCGGGCTAGATTTTGATCGAACGCCTGTTGCTGTTCGGCGTTCATGGAAACAGGATTAATCCTACCCAGATCAGGCGCCTCTACGATTTATTGTTAACGGAGCTTTTGGCCATCGCATCTAGCATTTGCTTTATATTGCCCTGGGCACATTCCCAGTGTTTAGTTCCGCGTTGGTATCTTCTTTCGCGTAGCCGGCGACTGCCGGGTTTTTGCAAAATTCAACCACCATCGATCAAACACGTATAGAATAGTACTCAAGCCAACAGAAGGAGGAGTTCGTTCGTCCGCTCCCGGGCCGGAAATCCGGTGAATTTCCGCACGATGGACAGCATTCTGATAATCGACCGGGAGCTGGGCTTCATGTGGGCCCTGGCGCAGCAGTTGCAAGCGCGCGGGATTGTAGTGATTCCTTCGAGTTCAGTGGGCGAAGCAAAGAAGGTCTTGGCGGCGGTGCGGCCGCACC
>JASIAM010000034.1 GCA_030041985.1 Bryobacteraceae bacterium
ACGGTACGGTCTTTCAGTGGCAGTAGTCGGCATGACCCTCCCGTCTGATTGTAGCGTTTTGAGGCTGATTCCGCCGCGAGCGGTTAATCGACCCGTTGCGGTATCGGCTCTCCCGCAAACGTCATCAGTTTTTTCTGGAGCTCCGCCAGCCCATTGAGGACATGCTCGACCTTTACGCCCAAAACACTGTGGTCGCCTTCAGCCACGCAATAGACTACCTCTCCCAATGCCAGGGAGTTGTCGAGTTCAATCTTGATTGCCGCTCCGGCCGGGATGACACAGTCCGAAACCAATTGCAGCCCTGCCGGCGAAACATTACGCACCCGGGCAGTCTGCCGGATTTCCTTACCATCCAGAACAATGACGGCCACCGGCGGGTCAATAGCGAAGCGTTCTTCAGATCGCTGTTCCATGCGAAGTCTATCGGCGGGAACAGCGGCAAACTTTACAGGATCCCCCGGGAATGGCTGAATAATACGATGATGAACCCGAGCGCGAGCAGCAACATCATCGTCAACAGGACGAGTTTGCGCCGGGGCGTGAACCGGGCGGGCATGGCCGGCTTGGTATGGCCGGCCAGAAGGGCGCGCATGGAGACTCGCGATGCGCGGCGGTGCGGTACTCCGGGAGTGTGGCCCAAGCTGCGCATGACGCGTGCAATCTCCTCACGTCCGCGGCGGTCGGCAATCAGGATCGTGGCGGAGTTGGCGCTATTGGTGGACTTGAGCAGCTTGCTGCGCAAGGGGTGCGGAACTTCTTCCATCGAGCGATAGACCATTTCCGCTCCCTCGGTGGCGATCAACACGGCGGAAGTTTGAAATACACCGGAAGCGTCCTGCGGACTTGCGTTCGCGGGTTTCGGAACCGCTTTACCACAACGGGGACAGTTGGCCACCGGGCCGAACGCCAGCCGTTTGCCGCAGCGCGGACACCTCATCCGGCTACCACCCTGGGTAATTTGGGCTTTTCGGGCTCGGGTTCCCGAGCCACGTTCTCCTGCACCACCTGGATAAAACCCAGCGCGGCTTTGGAAAGCGCCTTATCTTTACGGTAAATCAATCCGAGGCGCCGCATCATCGGCTCCGGAGCCAAGGGAAGGGCGCACAGTTTTCCCGAGGCTACTTCTTCCCGGCTATTCGACACCGCCAAAAAACTCAAACCCAATCCTGCTATCACGAAACGTTTCATCATCTCGGTGGAATCGAGTTCCATGGAGATCTGAATCTGGTCCGAAACCAGTTCCAGCCACTCGTTGAGGCGCGCTCGCGTTTTGCCCTGCTTGGGCAATAGGAGAGGGTCGTCCAGCAGGTCCTCCGGCGTGACGGATTTTCGCTCGGCCAAATGGTGGTGGGCGGGCACGATCAGGCGAATCTCATCGTGATGAATGGTGACTACTTGCAACCGCTTCTCCTCGACGGGCAGTTGCGTGAGTCCGAAATCGGCGGAATTGTCCATGACCGCTTCCACCACGCGGGTGGCATAAGAGCGGTCCACCTGGAGCTGCACGGCCGGGAACTGTTTCTGGAATTGGGAAAACACGTTGGGCAGGACGTAAATGCAAGTCGCTTCGGTGGCCGCGATCACCAATTCGCCCCGCGGGTTAATCTCCAGCTCAGCGATGGCGTCCTGCGCGCGACGCCTCAAGTCGCGCATCTGTTCGGCATACTCGGCGAAAATCCGCCCCGCAGTGGTGAGTGAAATCCGGCTTCCGAATCGTTCAAACAGTTCGGTGCGCAGTTCCTGCTCGAGTTGGCGCACTTGCGCACTGATGGCGGGCTGCGTGCGGTAACACGTTTGCGCAGCCTTCGAGAAGCTTTTCAGCCGCACGATTTCGAGGAAAGTATGGAGCTGATCGAAATCCATAAGACGCCCACCCCGCCCGGCAGCGGGGCCGGCCTGTCCGCATACGCCATCAGTCAAATTGTGAATCGGTGGGATAGAAATAATGAATTTCCCCACGCGAATCGTGTTTGGTAAGTATTGTAACAGAGGCTCCGGGCCGGTGCGGCCGCGATAGTGGTGTTGCCGTAGCACCCGTCTTTCTCAGCAGTAAGCGGGAAGCTTACTTACACTTGAGGAGTAAGCAAGACGCTGACCTGTGGATGGCCATGCCGCACCTCCACCCCGGCGCGCCAGAAGGTTGCAGGCCCACTCTCTCCTCTATACCATCAGAATGGAATCTATAGTTTTTCGGTTTGGCCCGTTGTGTCTCGAAACCACCAAGTGCACTGCGTCCTTCTGCTCCTAACCCTGGCTGCCGGTGCGCTTTACGCGCAAACCGGCGAACAGGTGCTGCTGGTGGTCAATCGGAACGATGCCGCCTCCCGCGAACTGGCCGGCTATTACCGGCCGCGCCGTTCGATTCCGGCGAAAAACGTTTGCTTTCTGAACTCCACGTCTGCCGAAGAGATCTCCTGGGAGGTGTATCGGGAGCAAATCGAAAAGCCCATCGCGGCGTGCCTGGAACAGAACGGGCTGCGCGAAAAAGTCATCTTCATAGCGTTAACCATGGGGGTGCCGCTGAAAGTGGATGGCGCTGGCAAGGAGTTCGCCGCGGAGCATGCTTCGGTAGATTCGGAACTCGCGCTGCTGTACGGGAAGCTGCGCGGGATGGAGTTTCGCCGCGCGGGCGGCATCAACAATCCGTTCTTCATGAAACGCAGCCAACCGTTTCGGCACCCGGCTTTTCCCATTTACCTGGTAACGCGCCTGGCCGCTTACGATCTTGCCGAAGCCAAGGCAATGGTTGACCGCTCGCTGGCAGCCCGCAACCGCGGCAAATTCGTCATCGATCTCAGCACTACCAATCCACAGGGTGATGGCTGGCTGCGCACCGCGGCCATTCTGCTTCCCGCTTCCCGCGTGGTGGTCGATGAAACCAAACGGGCGCTCTATGACCAGCAGAACGTGATCGGCTATGCTGCCTGGGGTTCCAACGATCCCAACCGCGAGCGGCGCAACCTCGGCTTTCAGTGGCTGCCCGGGGCGCTGGCCACGGAGTATGTATCCACCAACGCGCGCACGCTCCACCGCCCGCCTGATGACTGGACATTTCGGGGCTGGTTGGGAAGGCATACTATCTTCGGCGGCAGTTCGCAAAGCCTGAGCGCCGATTACATCCACCAAGGCGCGACCGCAGCGACGGGCAATACCTATGAACCCTATCTGGGCGCATGCCCGCGCCCCGACTATCTGCTGCCCGCTTATTTTGAAGGCCGAACATTGGCGGAAAGCTACTACCTCTCGATACCTTTTCTGAGCTGGCAAGGGGTCTTGCTGGGGGACCCGCTCTGCAGCCTGGGAAAGCCGTAGCGGAACCGCGGGCTATGAATCGCGCAGGGTCACCGTGGGATCGAGCGAAGCCGCACGCCGCGCGGGAATCCATGCGGCTATCATCGCCGCGATCCCTATGGCGAAAATGACAGCCATATAAGTTCGAAGGTCGGTTGCACTGATGTCATATAACAGAGTCTTTAAGTAGCGGCCGGCAATCAGCGACATTGCCGATCCAAGCACTATCCCAATTGTCACTAACACCGCGCCCTCTTTCAGGACGAGACCCTGCATACTGAGGGGACCAGCGCCCAGCGCCATGCGAATACCGATCTCCGGCGACCGCTGCGCGACGGCGAATGCGAGAACTCCGTAGACGCCTACAACCGCCATGAGGAAAGCCATCGCCGCGAAGCTTCCCACCAGCACGCCGTTAAACCGGGAACCGGCCGACATGCGGCCGATTGCCTGGTCCAGGCTCTGGAACCTGGCGAGGAGTCCGGGGTCGATCTCGCGCAGACTGGCACGAACTGCGCCGGTGAACAATGGTTTGGCGCCTACGTATCGCACCACAAATGCCATGTCCGACCCCGGGTACAACACCATGTCATTGAGAAACATCTGCGGGGCGGGTGGCTGGTTCAAGCCCTGATTTTTCGAATCTGCGGCTACGCCGATAATGGTTTTCCAGCCGCCGTTTTGATGGCCATCGATCTGGTGTCCGATCGGGTCTTCGTCGGCGAAATATTGGCGGGCGAGCGCTTCATTGATGATCGCCAGCGTTTGCGGAGGATCGTAGTCACTGCCCGCGAACGCGCGCCCGCGTATCAGCCGCACGCCGGAGGCTTGAAAATACTCCGGCCCGATGGCGCAGCCGGCAATCGTATCGCCGCGGTGCCAGGGCTCCGGTAATGGCCGGTCGCTCCGGGTGAAGGTAGCTCCTTCGGACCCGCCTGTCAGCGGCGTGCACTCACCCCAGGAAGCGGCTGTCACTCCCGGTATCCTGCGAATGTTCGCCAGCATCGCTTCGGTGAGGACTTTGCGATTGGCCTTCGCGGCACTGCTGTTCGGCAGGGGGATGGACACGCTCATGACATGTTCCGGCTCGAACCCCAGACGATCATGTTCGATCCGCCACAATGTCTCAAGCAGCAGCGCCGCGCCCCAAAGCAGGACGACCGAGAGGGCCACTTCGATGGCTACGAGCGCACGCCGCGCTGCGCGATATCCGCCGGTTATCCCGGGACGCCCGCTGCGCTGCAGCACGGTTTGCACATCGACGCGGCCCGCGCGCAGAGCGGGCAGAACGCCGAACAGGAGCATCGTAAGCAACGATACGCCGAGCGCAATTCCGAAAACTCTCTCGTCGGCCTTCACCTCATTCAGCCGGGGCAGTGAGCCGGCCGCAAAGTAGACCACCGCTCGCAAGCCGAACGCCAGTAGCGCCATGCCCGCGGCAGATCCCGCCGCACAGTACAAAGCCGTCTCCGTCAGAAGTTGGCGCACCAGCCGGCCTCTTCGCGCGCCAATAGCAGCCCGCACTGCCAACTCGCGGGACCGCGCGCTCCAGCGTGCCAGCAGCAGATTCGCTACATTCGCGCAGGCGATCAGTAACAGGCACCCTACCGCGCCAGCCAGCACCAGAAGCAGGGTACGGGCATTGCCCGCCATGCGCTCGGCGAGCGGCTCGACCATCACCGAAACGTCGTTGCGAAAGATTTCCGGGGCATCGGCTTTGCTCGCCCGAAACAGCAATTGCAGGTTCGCGAAGGCCTGCGCCTGTGTAACACCAGGCCGCAATCTGCCGATCACTGTCCAACTCGCCAAACTGCGATCGTGATGGCTGATAGCGGGCTCGATGGCCAGTGGCGTCAAGATGTCCGCCGGCACTTCGAGCGGCATGATAAACGAGCGCGGCAGGACGCCAATCACCTGGTAAGCCACGCCATCGAGCGTAATGTTCTGCCCGACGACGGCGGCCTGGGAACGGAAGCGGGTCCGCCAAAGGGCATCGGTGAGCAGTGCGGCCTTATGCCCGTTTGGCAGTTCTTCGCCTGGCTCAAAGTTCCGGCCCATTGCCGGTGAAACACCGAGTGCGGTGATGAAATTATAGGAGACTCGTGTGACCCGCACTTCTGCCGGGTCCTTGCCACCCAGCGTCGCAGGATTCCCGCCGTGAAACTGCATAGCGGCCAATTCCCGGAAGGCCGAGTGATCCTTTCGCCAGGCGACGTAATCGGGCGAGAGCACCATTTCCAGATGGAAAAGCCTCATCGCCACGAACATCAATTCGTGCGGCGCGGGATACGGCAGCGGCCGAAGGTATACCGTATCGGCCACGCTGAACACAACGGTGGCTGCGCCGATCCCCATGGCCAGCGACAGCGCCACCGCGGCGCTGAAGGCGGGCGTACGGCGCGCGGACCGCACAGCATACTCGAGATCCTGGCGAACTCCAGTCAGCCATCGCGCACCCCAGGATTCCCGTGTCTGCTCGGCCACCAGCGCGCGGCTGCCGAACGCGTACCGCGCTTGCCTGGCCGCCTCCTCCCTGGTCAGTCCCTCCGCCTCCAGCCGCGCGGCATCAATATCGATGTGAGCTTGGAGTTCCTCGTCCAGTTCCGCCTCGCGTTTGCGCCCGCCGAAAATGCGCCACATAATCTCACTCCCGGATGGGTTTCATGGTTTGGGCCACCGCACGCACCAGCGTTTTCCATTTCGACTGCTCCTCCAGAAGTTGTTTCTTCCCTTTCGCGGTGAGGCGGTAATAACGGGCGCGGCGATTGGCCTCCGACATTTTCCATTCCGCGGCCAGCCAGCCGCGCCGTTCCAGGCGGTGAAGGGCGGGATACAGCGAGCCGTGCTCCACCTGGAAAGCATCCCGCGAACTGGCGCGGATCGCCTGCCCGATCCCGTGCCCATGCAGCGGCCCCCACTGCAGCGTCTGGAGAATCATCAGATCGAGCGTTCCGTGTAACAGGTCAATCCGATTCACTAGCAGATAGTCTACCATAGCGTATCTACCAATGGCGCGGTTTTATTAAGCCAATTGGCACACCGCGCGGCGCGCTCCGCGTGCACGCTTCGCCCAAGTGGGGTAACGTAAAGCGATGAGCTATTACCAGCAACACCATTCGCAATTCCTGGAAGGGCTGCAAGCCTTTT
This sequence comes from Bryobacteraceae bacterium, assembly GCA_030041985.1. Lineage (GTDB taxonomy): Bacteria > Acidobacteriota > Terriglobia > Bryobacterales > Bryobacteraceae > PSRJ01. The sequence goes on from JASIAM010000034.1 coordinate 6,439, forward strand.
TGCGGATTCCAAGCGTGAGCACGCTCTCCGAGCACAAAGGGGACGTTCGCCGCGCCGCCGAATTCGTTCGCGATGAACTGCGCGCGGCGGGCATGACCACTGCCGAACTGATCGAAGGAAACGGCAATCCGCTGGTCTACGCCGAATGGCTGGGCGCGCCCGGTAAACCCACCATCCTCTTTTACGGGCATTACGACGTGCAACCGCCCGACCCTTTGGACGAATGGAAATCGCCCCCGTTCGAACCGCAGATTCGCGGCGACGATATTTTCGCGCGCGGGTCGGCCGACGACAAAGGGCAAGTCTACATTCAGATCAAAGCGGTGGAAGGCCTGCTAAAGGCTACCGGCCGCCTGCCGGTGAATGCGAAGTTTCTGATAGAAGGCGAAGAGGAAACGGGCGGCGACCATATCGAGGCCTACGTGAAGAGCAAGCCGTCACGCTTGCGGGCGGATGCGGCGGTGGTTTGCGATACCGAAATGGTCTCGGCGGAGCTGCCGACCATTTGCATCGGCTTGCGCGGCATCGTTTATGGTGAGCTGTGGGTGGAAGGCGCCGATCACGACTTGCATTCCGGCGTATACGGCGGAGCAGCGCCGAACCCGCTGCAGGCGCTGGCCGAAATTGTGTGCGCCCTGAAGGATCGCGAAGGCCATATCCGCATCCCGGGGTTCTACGACGGCGTACTGCCACCCGGCCCAAAAGAACGGGAAGCGTGGGCGCGGCTGCCCTTCAATGAAGAAGAGTATACGCATAAGGAAATGGGCGCGCGCGAGCTGGTGGGCGAACCGGGCGTTCCTTTATTTGAGCGGCTTTGGGCGCGGCCAACCTTTGAAATACATGGAATTCGCGGCGGGTTCACGGGCCAAGGAGCGAAAACCGTGATTCCGGCGAGAGCCATGGCTAAGATCAGTACGCGCCTGGTGGCCAACCAGCGGCCCGAAAAAGCGGCCGAGCAATTAAAAGCGGCAATTCAAGCCGCCTGCCCGAAAGGCGTTACCGCGGAATTCCGCTTGATCCACATGGGAGCGCCATCACTGACCAACCCCGGCAATCGCTTCATACATGCCGCAGCCGACGCTATGAAACAGGTGTTCGGCCGGGAAACGGTTTACGTCCGCTCCGGCGGTTCCATTCCAATCGTGGGAATATTCGAGGAGTATCTGGGAATTCCCAGCGTGATGATGGGATTCGGCCTGCCGGATGATAATTTGCACGCCCCCAACGAGAAATTTCACTTGCCCAATTTCTTCCGCGGTATTGAGTCTATCGGCCGGTATCTGGAGGTGTTGGGAAAGTAACTGTCACTAGCAGCGTCGTATCAACAACCGGGCCGGTAAGGCCGTGATATCCTGTTAATCCTTACGACGCATGCCAACCACGAGGTCTTTCCCGCGCATCTGCATTGCATTGGGCTTGGCGGATGTTCGCACGTTGCTGGATCATGCCCGAAGGGAAGCGGGAGCGGGAGAATCGTTTCTCGAATTCCGCCTGGATTTCTTAGATAATCCCTGCGCGGGAGCGTGCGCCATAGCGGAGTTCCTGGAGCAGTATCCGGATTGCCTGGTGCTGGCCACCTGCAGGCGCCACCAGAATCATGGCAAGTTCAATGGCAGCATCGAGCAGCAATTCGAAATTTTGGACCTCGCGGTGCGGCATGGAGCAGCGGCTATCGATGTGGAGATCGAAACCGCCGAGATGGCTCCGATCCGTTTGAGCCAATTCCACGGAAGAGCGCTGGTGATTGTCTCGTATCATAACTTTGAGGCAACCCCGCCCATGGATACGGTGGTGAACCGGATGCTGCGCACCCCGGCGGACGCATACAAAATTGTGACCACGGCGCGCAAGCCCTCCGATAACGTGCGCGTGCTATCGGTGGCGAAGGGTCTGCCGCGCCACAAAATGGTAGTGCTCGCTATGGGCGAACTGGGATTTCCCACGCGTGTGCTTTCACCGGTTTTCGGCGGCATTTTCAGCTATGCCGCGCCGTTATATGCGGAAGGCACGGCGGCTGGTCAGGTGGGCGCGAAATACCTGCGCCATCTCTATCGCGTGGAGAAACTCACGAAGGCAGCCAAAATCTACGGTGTGATTGCCGATCCGGTCCGCCATTCGATTTCGCCGGCGGTGCACAATCGTGCCTTCCAGGCGCGCCGCATTGATGCCGTGTACCTGCCGTATCTGGTCTCGCCGGCGCAACTGCGGGACTTCTTTTCTTTAGCCGGGAAGTTGCCGTTGGCCGGCTTCAGCGTGACCCTGCCGCACAAACAAAAAATTCTGCGGTATCTCGACTGGGTGGATCCGCTGGCGCGGCGCATCGGCGCTGTGAATACGGTGTGGCGAAAAGCCGGAAAATGGCGTGGCGCCAACACGGATGCAGCGGGCGTGGTGGAGCCGCTGGGGCGCATCCTGCGCCTCGCGCAATCGTCGGTTCTGATCGTGGGAAACGGCGGCGCGGCGCGCGGCGCGGCCTGCGCTCTGTCCGATGCGGGCGCGAAGATTTCCATTGTGGGGCGCAATGCCGACCGGATACGCGCACTGGCCAAAGCCTGCAACGGCGAGCCACTGCTGCGCGAACAGTTGCAGGGCCGCTATTTCGACGCCATCGTTCATGCGACGCCGCTGGGGATGTTCCCTAATGTTCACGAGTGTTTCTTCAACGGGTCAATTCCCGGGGATGTTATCTTCGATATGGTTTACAACCCTCTGGAGACCGAACTCCTCAAGCGGGCACGGGCGGAAAATAAAAAGGTGGTGCCCGGGCTGGATATGTTTATCGAGCAGGCCGTGCGCCAGTTCGAAATCTGGACGGGCGAAACGGCTCCGCGGCCGGCTATGCTCAAGGCTGCCTGCGAAGCGCTGGAACAAAAGACAGGAGTGCCGACGCGATGAAGCTGACGCGCCGGCAACTCTCCGCGGCCGCCTTGACCTCGCTTGCGGCGCTGGCGCAAACGCCGGCGCCTCCGGGTCAGCGGGTTACTCCCGAAGCCGAGTTGCAGGCAGCCAAAGACGAAGTCAAGGCCACCGCTGAAACGCTCTCACAGATCGAAGTTCCCATGACGACCGAGCCGGCATTCGTCTTCCAACTCTGAGACTGCGCGATGGCGGAAATCAGTCACGACCTGTTCTTTGCCACCATTCCGGAACTGAACCGCCTGCTGACGTCGCGGGAAATCACCGCGCTGGAACTTACGCGCGCCGTGATCAGCCGGCTGGAAACGCTGGGCCCGCGCTATAACGCGTTAGCGCTGCTGCTTGGGCCGCAGGCGCTGCGCAACGCCCGGCAGGTGGACTCGGATCTCAAACGCGATCGGACGCGCGGCCCGCTGCAAGGGATTCCGTATGGCGTCAAGGACCTGCTGAGCTACGCAGGACAACCCACCACCTGGGGCGCCAAGCCCTACGCGGCGCAAGTGTTCGACTACGACGCCACCGTGGTCAGCAAACTAGCTGGACAGGGCGCGGTGCTGGTTGGGAAACTTTCCAGCGTGGAACTGGCGGGTGGGGGCGGATACCGCTACGCTACGGCTTCGCTGCAAGGCCCCGGTTTGAATCCGTGGGATCGCACGCGGTGGTCCGGGGGATCTTCGAGCGGGCCGGCGGCGGCGGTAGCAGCCGGGTTGGTTTCCTTTGCCATAGGAACCGAAACCTCCGGCTCGATTGTCACTCCTGCTTCTTATTGCGGTGTGACAGCCCTGCGGCCGACTTACGGTCTGGTAAGCCGCTTCGGCGCGATGCCCCTTTCCTGGACTCTCGATAAGCTGGGGCCGTTTGCACGCAGCGCCGAAGACTGCGGGCTGATTCTCGAAGGTATCGCGGGGAAGGATAGCAGAGACCCGGGATCGGCGCACAAGAGCTTCTATTACACGCCGCAGTACGCCCGCGCCATGAGCGATCTGCACGCCGGCTATGCGCCAGTCGATTTCAGCGGATGGGCCGATCCCGCAACGCGTCCGGTCTTCGAAGCCGCGCTTGGCGTGTTGCGGGACAGCGGGTTGCAACTGGCCGAAACCAAGCTTCCGGAGTTTCCGTACGGGCCCGTAATTTCGACTGTGATCGGCGCTGAAGAAGCATCGGTTTTTGAGACGCTGATTCGCAGCGGCCAGGTGGAGCAACTATCCGATTCCGAACAGATTGCCGGTTTGAAGGCGAACCTGGACATTCCGGCGATCGCCTACCTGAAGGCTATGCGCATCCGCAGGCTGATCCAGGAGCAGTTCCGGCAGTTATTCGCCAACGTGGACGTGCTGGTATCTCCCGGCCGGTTCACTGTCGCTACGCCAGTAAGCCAATCTCTGGATGAGGACGATCGCACAGGACCGCCTCCGCAGGAGCCCGGGATGAACGAGCTGATTCCCGCGAGCAACCTTGCGGGGCTTCCCGCCCTGGTTTTGCCTTGCGGGTTGGTGGCGGGGCTGCCGGTGGCTTTGCAGATCGTAGGTCCGCCGTTTTCGGAAAACACTTTGCTGGCGGTGGGCCGCGCGTTTCAGCAACGCACGGATTGGCACCGCAGGCGGCCCCCGGAGACATGAGGGGACTAATCGTCCCGAGACCTAAGCTGCCGCTAGACCCCTGAGTGTCGCAGTCTGTTGGTCGGCTTACTTTGCGGCGCTGAGCTGGACCGAAGTCAGTGTCGGCCCCGACGTGCTGCGCGGCAGCAGGCTCGGACCCGATGTCTGGAAAACCTTGGTCGCATCGGTGTTCACAGGGAAGATCAGGCCGAGAAAGCCGGACTGCATTTCATCCCAGTTCTGGTCGCCCCACAAAACCAATTTCGTAGGATCGGGATTGAACTTGTTATTGATCGAGTTATCGTAGTGGGCGATAGCCACGAGGCGCGTCCCCCTAGGTAGCGGGAGGGGCTTGGCGAGCTGATATCCAACCTGCCAGTCGAAATTCCATTTTCCTTTGAAAACGGTTTGGGATTCGCCGGTGGGATAAATCACGCGCAACTCGTAATCTTTGCCGCGCAGGTGCATGTGCGGCTGGATGTAGACGAGCTTGGCATCGTCGACGCCTACGGTTACTTCGCTGACCACCTCGGCGTTGCTATCGCCTGCGGGAATGGCGAGGTTAAAGGCCGCCGGCGTGCCGGGCGACATCCAATAGCGCTTCTGCGGAGGATGCTTGGCGAATACCAGTCCCACTTTCGAGCGATCGGTTTGCTCGGTTCCCACGGAGGTGTAGTGCAGGTTGAAGACGATATCGGAGCCTTTGGGGATGAACTTGGCCGAGTCCTCGACATCGAAGTTCTGGGCGCCCAGGCCGGGATTATACTTGCCGAGCAGATCGGTTCCCTGGCGCGCGCCGCCCATTTCTGCCGATCCTTCTTCGTATGCTTCACCGGGAATTGCCGTGGCGAGCCAGGTGGAAGTCGGGGGCCGCACGATGGCTCTCATGTGGTGGACCACCCTGGGATTTCCGGCGCGCATTTCCGCCGCGACAACCCAGGTGTCCTCGGGGAAATTGACCTTCACCAGGATGTTTTGATAATTGATGGTGCCGGTCGCCTTGACGTGGAAATCCTTCGGCATTTCGACCACCATGTCAGGCTTGATGTTCCATCCATCGGGGAAGGTGATCGGCGGAGGGGCATCCTTCTTGTCGCCCTCGACTGCGCCGGTGTCCGCCCAAGCCACCAGCGTGCTGATTTCCTTCTGGCTCAGAGTGCGGTCGTTGGCAAAGTGGCCATATTTCGGGTCGGCGAACCAGGGCGGCATCTTTTCCGTCACTACCGCTACCTTCATTGCCTTCGCCCAAGGCCGCGCGTCCGTGTACGTGAGCAGCGAAAAGGGGGCAATCTCACCGGGACGATGACAACCCTGGCAGTTCTTCTGCAGAATGGGAAGAACGTCCTTGTAAAACGTGACGGGCGTGGCGTTCGAAGCCGCGAACACAGGGACGCCCAGAAGCAGGCCCAAGGCATATTTGCGCAGCATCCACTTATCTCCTGGCTGGGTTTTTATCAGGAAACGCACCCAAGCTTGAACAGAGTATATCCCAAGGAAGGAGCCGTTGAGAAGGTCCTGGAACTTACGATCTTGACGAATGCGGAAACATCCCTATAAACTCTATCGAGAATGGAGTTTCTGGTAGGGTTTTTCATCGCGATGGCGGTCGGTCTGACGGGGGTGGGCGCTGGATCGATTACATCGCCGGTTTTGATCCTGTTTTTCGGACTTTCGCCGGCGTATGCGGTGGGAACCGCGCTCATCTTCGCGGCGGTGATCAAGCTGGTGGTGGCGCCGATGTATCTCATCCGGAAGCAAGTAAATGCGCGCATTCTGACGATTCTTTGTATTGGCGGTGTTCCGGGAGTGCTGCTCGGTTCGTTTCTGATCCGGGCACTGGATGTGCGGCATTATGAACGGATGCTGTTCGTGATTCTGGGCATCACGATCGCGGCCATGGCGCTCTACAGCCTGTACCGGACTTTTCAGAAAAGCAAGGTTGCGCATCGGGGCGAGCGAGCGATCTGGTTGCCATTCATCGGACTGGGCATCGGCTCGGAAGTGGGCTTTTCTTCGGCGGGCGCGGGCGCGCTGGGATCGCTGGCCCTGCTGAACCTCACGCTGTTAACACCCGCGCAGGTGGTGGGGACCGATATGCTCTTCGGCCTTGCGGTATCGTTGGTGGGCGGTGGTTTGAACCTGACTGCGGGCCATTACGCGAGCGCCATGCTGTGGAAACTCATCACGGGAGGGATTGCCGGTGTGCTGATCGGAGCGAGTCTATCCGCCTCTTTGCCGGCGCGGCCGCTGCGGGTGGCGCTTTCGCTGTGGCTCTCCTTCATCGGGCTGCAACTGGCTTGGCGGGGCGTGTTTTAGGGAGTTCTCAGTTTTCAGTTGTCAGTTTTCGGCTTGGTGATCGCGTAACGGTGTTCCGTCCGCAAGCGCTGTTCGTCTGGTACAGTGCAGAATAGCCATGGCGGACGGCACTGCATTGGCCAACGGCAGCCGTATCGGGCTCGCCACGAAACAACCAAAAGATATCGGCGATCTCGCCGAGGACTTTGTGCCATTGAGCTATCTCGGTCCGGGCATGCGCCTGAGCCTATCCCCCGATGGCAAAAGCATTCTCTATCCTGTCGACCGCTTCAACAGCAGCCTGTGGATGTTGGAAGGATTCGAGTGAGCAAATACGCTAAAGCGCCGCTGGACTTGTCGGGCCTGAAAACCATCGGCTTAAAGGAACGCGGCGGCAAGGTCAAGACCGCTGATTTCGCCTCGGTTTATCTGAAGGGAACGGGCCTGAGCGGCTGGCTCGCCTCGCTGCCGCATATACTCGCGGCCGATTCGTTCCGCGCGGTGATCGATGCTATAGCTGCCGCCCGCGCGCGGCGGCGCGCGCTGATCTGGGGCCTGGGCGGGCACGTGATCAAGTGCGGTCTTGCGCCGGTGCTCATCGATTTGATGCGTCGCGGATACGTCACGGCTTTTGCGCTGAACGGCGCGGCGTCCATTCACGATTTCGAAATCGCCCTGGCCGGACACACCAGTGAAGATGTGGAAGCCGTGCTGCCGGATGGCCGCTTCGGCATGGCCGAGGAAACCGGGCGCGAAATGAACCGGGCTATCTGCGCGGGCGACGAGGCCGGTTTGGGGATGGGGGAAGCGCTCGGAAAATGGCTCGAACCGATCGCAGCCCCTGAATTTGCGGCCTCGAGTCTACTGTTTCAGGCCTACCGGCACGGCACTCCCGTAACCGTTCATGTGGCCATCGGCACGGATACGCCCCACATGCATTCGGCTGCAAACGGCGCGGCGATCGGCAGTTCCACGCTGCGCGATTTTCGCTTGCTTTCGGCTTACCTCGCCGACCTGGACGAAGGCGGTATTTATCTGAACTGCGGTTCGGCGGTGGTGCTTCCCGAAGTGTTTCTTAAGGCCGTCTCCGCGCTGCGCAACCTTGGTCATCCTCTTGCTCGGTTCACCACCGTGAATTTCGACTTTCTGCAACATTACCGGCCGCGCATGAATGTACTCGACCGTCCGCACGCGGGCAGGGGCGGAGCCGGGTACTCGCTCACGGGGCATCATGAGCTGATGCTTCCGCTACTGGCGGCCGCGCTGATCGAAATGGAAGCATGATCCCGCAACAACCATTTGAGCCGCTGGGTTTGCCGCCGAGCCCCCATACCCCGGTGGAAGCGCCGCCTGGTCCGCTTCTGCCCGTGATAAGCCCCCCGCCGCCGCGCGATCCCTTCTGGGGCTATTCGGATGTGGCTCTCTTCATCGGCTTTCTCCTGGCGAGCGCGCTGGTCAGTCTCGGCATCGTCAATCTGACTTTCTCACTGCTCCCCAAGCGTTATCAATCGATGGTAGCCGAGGCCCTGATTGCACAAACCTTGATTTATGTTTTGGCGTACAGCGCCCTGGCTTTGTTGTTTCGCGTGCATTATGACCGCCCCTTCTGGCGCTCGCTCGGTTGGGTCCGCAGCCCTATGCCGCCGATTGTGATCGTGCCCGGAGGCGCGCTCACGGCCCTGGCGGTGGCGTTTCTGGGCGCGCTGATCCGCACTCCGACCAGCGCCAACCGCATCACCGAGATGCTGGAGAACCCGCGGGCTCTGGTTTGGGTCGCCATTTTCGGGCTGACGCTCGCGCCCATCGCCGAAGAACTGGCATTCCGCGGATTTCTGCAGCCGCTGCTGGTGCGCAGCTTCGGACCGGTGCCCGGAATTCTGGGAGCTGCCATTCCATTCGGCCTCCTGCATTTTTCCGAGTACGGCAATTCGTGGAAGCATGCGCTGCTGATCTCGCTCGCGGGCGCGGCCTTCGGCTGGATGCGCTACCGCACCGGGTCCACGCGGGCGTCCGTCCTGATGCACGCTTCCTATAACGCGCTGGAATTTTTCGCTTACATCTCGCAGCAGAGGGACCTCCACCGCGTATGATCGAGACGATTCAGTGGATAGATAACCGCGTGGTCATGATCGACCAGACGCGGTTGCCGGTAGAGGAGAAGTACGTCACCTGCCGCACCTACGAAGAAGTTGCGGCCGCCATTCGCGATATGACCATACGCGGGGCCCCGGCCATCGGGGTAGCCGCGGCTATGGGCGTTGCTTTGGGGATGCTCCACGCGAGCGAAGCCGGTCTCGACGCGCAGTTCGCAGCCATCTGTGACACGCTGGCCAAAACCCGCCCCACCGCGGTGAACCTGTTCTGGGCGCTGGAGAGAATGAAGCGGCTCTATGATTCCCTGCGCGGCCAGCCGCTCGCCACGATTCGCCGCCGGCTGATCGAGGAAGCACTGCGTGTTCGCGAGGAGGATATCGAGATCTGCCGGACCATCGGGCGCAATGGCGCTGTGCTGATTCCGGATCACGCTACGGTCCTTACGCACTGTAACGCCGGCGCTCTGGCCACGGCTGGATACGGCACGGCACTGGGTGTGATCCGCGCCGCCGTCGAGGCGGGCAAGCAGGTGGATGTGTTTGCCGATGAGACGCGCCCCTTTCTTCAAGGCGCGCGCCTCACCGTTTGGGAATTGCAGCAGGATGGCATCCCTACCACGCTGATCACCGACAATATGGCGGGCCACTTCCTGAAATCGGGGCGCATCGGCTGCGTGGTGGTAGGGGCGGATCGCATTGCCGCTAACGGCGATGTGGCCAATAAAATCGGCACCTATTCGGTCGCCGTACTGGCCAAAGAGAATGGCGTGCCCTTTTTCGTAGCCGCTCCCGTTTCTACGCTCGATTTGTCGCTTGCTTCCGGCGATGCGATTCCCATCGAAGAGCGGGCCCCTGCTGAGGTGACGCATGTGTTCGGCCAGCAGGTGGCGCCCGCCGGGGCTACCGCCGCCAATCCGGCATTTGACGTCACCCCCGCCCGCTACATCTCCGCCATTATTACCGAAAACGGTGTGGCGCGCGCGCCGTATGCGGAATCGCTCGCGAGGCTCGCAAATCGTAGCGCTATGGTAAGTTGAACCTGATGCTCAATACAAAACGCTCCCTGACTGTGGCGGCTTTGATCTGCGCCACCGCACTCTCCGCCGCCGATTACAGCCGCCGCGCGCCTGGTTTCGCTCTGCCCGATAGCAAAACGCAGTTGCATGATCTGTATGATTACCGCGGCAAGGTGGTGATTCTCGAGTTCATGCAAACCACCTGCCCGCATTGCAACGCCTTCGCTTCGGTGCTGAACGAGGTGCAGCAAAAGTACAGAGATCGCGTAGCTATTATTTCGATCGTCAACCCGCCGGATACTCAAAACACCGTCATACCTTACATTGCCACTCACAAGGTTACCTACCCAATCCTCTTCGATTGCGGGCAGGTCGCGTACTCTTACCTGCGTGCGACATCGTTCGACCCGCCGCAGGTTTATCTGATCGACGCTAACGGTGGTATTCGTGAAGATATCGGTTATTCCCCCGCGACGAAAGATTTCTTCGAAGGCAAGGGTATTTTTTCGCACCTGGATGCCCTGTTAAAGAAATAAGTGATCTGGCCCCCCACGGTGTTAGATTGAAGGAGACGCCATGAATCGTGCGCTCGGAGCAATCGCAGTGCTGCAGTTTCCGCTGTTGGTGTGGGCTCAGGCATCTGCGCCGGCTGCGCCCGGCCCTGGCTTGACACCGGATTGGGATGTCAGTGTGATCCTTGGAGAGATGAGCGACCACGCGACACGCCTCGGGCCCACGCTGAATAAAATCGATGCCAAGGCCTGGGTAGCGAAGGGCGCTTCCGAAACCTACGCGGCGCAACTCCAATCCGCCAAAGATCAGGCGCGTGCCATCGCGACCGACGCCAAGGCTTTGGCGCGCAGCCCGGAAAAACTCTCCGCTTGCCTGCAACTGTTCTTCCGGATACAGGGCCTGGAACAGATGATCGATTCGCTCGATGGCGCGATCCGCAAATATCAGAGCGCTGAATTGGCCGACCAGTTGGCCGCGCAGTCTGCGGAAAACGGGACCAACCGCAACCGGTTCCAAACCTACATTGTGTCGCTGGTCTCGCAGAAGGAACAGGAATGCGCCGTCATGGACAAGGAAGCGCAGCGCTGCCGCTCGGTAGTGGCTACGCAGGCCCCAGCCACAGGAAGGAAACAGTAACTCCGCATGGCGTTTTTCTGCAGTATTTGTGGAGAAGAATCAACTCACATCTGCGCGCGGTGCACTAAAGACACGTGCCGGAATCATCTGTGCGAAAAATGTCTGCGCTGCAGCGATTGCTGTGAATGCGAGATTACGTTGGAAGAGCCATTGCGCGAGCCGGCACGCGCTGTGTTCCGCGCAGTGCATCCGATGCCGGAACCGGAACCCGAGCTAGCGCCGCACGAACTGTCTCCGGGGACCGATTCGCTGCCGCCCGAAGAACCCGATTCGGGCCCTGCCTTAGGTTAAGATTCCGGTCAATGTGCCGGTGATGGTCCGGCCAGCCGAGGGTTGAGCACCGGGTGAATCCTGGGAAAATCGGTACTCGAAACAGTACTACAAATCGTTGACAAGGTCGAGACTCTTCCAATAGCATTGGTCAGTCTCGCCCTCAGGAGGTCAACGTGAAAGCACAAGACTCAACCCTTGATTTGAAGCGGCAACTGGAGGCTTATGCCGCCGCTACCAAAGTGCCCGCACACAACTCTGGCAGCCGCTGGCGGAAGTGGTCCATTTACGCCGCGGCCAGTGGGGCCGCTCTGGCCGGAGCGAGCGCTGCCTCGGCCGACATCATTTACAGCGGCATCCAGAACATCTCCTTCGCTGCTTATGGCGGGATCGGGCGCGTGTCGGCGACGCGCCCCATATCCTTGAACGGAAATGAATTATTCTTTCAACTCCAGCGCTACGATAACCCTCTCAATGGTCATGGCTTCCCGGGACACTTCACGGGCACTATGAACGCGGGTTTCAGGAATTCGGGAGCCGTTTTCACCACTGGAGGAGCAGGAAGTGCCAAGAATTTCGCGCCTGGGGAGCTGATCTCGGGCGCTCACAAAGCTGGAAATGCCCTACTGGCGAGCGGCTTCCTAAATGGAGTAGGGTGCGGGCCTCTATCGGCGCCAGTCTGTACGCCTGGAATGACGGCTGTCACGACCGGAGCCCGTGGTCATCTCTTCTTCGGCGGAATTCTTGGCGTGGAGTTCAATGGGAGAACCAGTCTCGGTAATCCGACTCCCCCCGAGTATGGGTGGGTCCGAGTAGCGGTTGCGGATGGCCCAACACGTGACGTAGCCGGAATTCCGGTTACTCTTACCATCATCGACTGGGCTTACAACACTAACGGCCCCATCCTGGCAGGCCAGACCGCCGCTGCCGTTCCGGAACCGGCTACTTTGCCGATGATGCTCTTAGCCGCCGGCGCCGCCGGCGTATTGGCCTGGAAACGCCGCAGGAAGGCTGCGGAGACCGCGTCTTCTCCGGCAACCACCGTGACCGCTTAAACACGGTCCAATCCTGTGTCCTCTCATCCTAAGGTTCTCCTCGTCGGCTGGGACGCCGCCGACTGGAAGGTGATCCATCCTCTGATGGACGCCGGCCAGATGCCGCATCTTCGCAGTCTCGTCGATCGTGGCTCTATGGCGCAGCTCGCAACTCTTAGGCCGCCTCTTTCGCCGATGCTGTGGACGTCCATCGCCACCGGAAAGCGCCCCTTCAAGCACGGGATCCATGGTTTTGCCGAACCCACGCCCGATGGCCGCGGCGTGCAGCCGGTCACCATCCTTTCGCGCAAATGCAAAGCGGTGTGGAACATTCTTAACCAAAATGGTTTGCGCAGCGTGGTCGTGGGCTGGTGGCCGAGCCATCCCGCTGAGCCGATCCGCGGCGTCACCGTTTCGGATTTCTTTCATCGCGCGCACGGCCGCCTGGCAGACAGTTGGCCCATGCCGCCGGGCACGGTGCATCCGCCGGAACTCGCGGAGTCGCTCGCGGAACTGCGCCTGCATCCGGAAGAAGTGGCGGGTGAGATGGTCGAGTTCTTCGTGCCGAAAGCGCGCGAAGTCGATCAACAGAAGGACCCGCGTCTCTCACATGTCGCCCGCACGCTAGCCGAGTGCGCCAGCATTCATTCTGCCGCCACCTGGCTGTTGGAACGGGAGCAGTGGGATTTCTTCGCCGTCTACTACGACGCCATCGATCACTTCTGCCACGGCTTCATGCGCTATCATCCGCCGCGCCAGGAGTTCATCCCCGAGAAAGACTTCGACCTGTACCACAACGTGGTCTCGGCGGCGTATCGCTTCCACGACCAGATGCTCGGCACGCTGCTGGCTAAGGCGGGCGGCGATGTCCGCGTGATCCTGATGTCCGATCACGGCTTTCATCCCGATCACCTTCGTCCGAAATCTATTCCCGCAATCCCCGCGGGGCCGGCTATCGAACACCGCGACTTCGGCATTCTCGCAATGGCTGGCCCGGGCATCAAGAAGGATGAACTACTCCACGGCCCTTGCGTGCTGGATATTGCGCCTACCATCCTGACGATGTTTGGGCTCCCGGTGGGGGAGGACATGGATGGCAAGCCGCTCGCCGCGGCCTTCGAACAACCCACTGCGATTGCCGCGATTCCAAGCTGGGAGGATGTGCCCGGCGAAGATGGCCGCCACCCGGCCCACACCTTGCTCGATCCCGCGGCGGCGCGCGAGTCGCTCGAGCAACTGGTGGCTCTCGGTTACATAGAGAAGCCCAACGAGAACGCCGAAAAAGCCGTAGCCGATACGATTGACGAACTGCAATACAATTTGGGCCAGGCGTATCAGGATGACGCGCAGCATAGCGCCGCGCGCGAGATCTTCCGCTCGCTCTACGACAAGGATCCAGACGAACAGCGGTATGCCGTTCACCTCTTCATATCGTGCCAGGCGCTGGGGCTGAGGGACGAGATGAGCGCCGTCGTTGAGGACCTGGATGGCCGGCGGCGGCAGTTATTCCTGGAAGCGCGGCAGCGTTTGGCGGAGCTGAGACAGATCGCCCTTTCTCGCGCCAAAGAGCGGAAAGCCGAGGCAGAGGCGCAGAATCTCAAGCCGGAAGGTCAGGAACCGCCTGAACCTTTGCTTGATGCAAACGAGCGCCGCGATCTGGCACGCTGCCGCCGCCTTTGCCGCTTCGATCCGCCGGTGGTGGACTATCTCAAGGCGCAGGTCTTGACTGCGCGCGGCTTTTGGGGAAAGGCGCTCGAATGCCTGGAGCGCGTGGGAGAGGCCCATTTGGCGCGGCCGGGATTATTCCTGCAGACTGCCGACCTGTACGCCAAGATGCGCCAGTGGGAAGACGCGCGCGCGACCTGGGCTAAAGCGCTCAGCGTCGACCCGGACAACCCTTACGCCCACGTGGGAATGTGCCGCGCGGAGCTCCACCGGCGGAGCTATCCCGCCGCGGCGCGGGCGGCGCTCGAAGGGTTACAGCGGCTCTACCACCATCCGCCCGGACATCTGCTGCTCGGGATCGCGCTGATCGGAATGGGAGAGTATGAGCGTGCCGCCGCAGCCTTCCGCACCGCGCTCGAGTTGAATCCCAACTATCCTCAGGCTCATCTGC
>JASIAM010000324.1 GCA_030041985.1 Bryobacteraceae bacterium
GCCGCGTCAGCGCCGATTTCACTGCAAGATCCAGATCAAAGGGGGCAGGCCGGCAGGACCAGTTCAGGGCCTCAGCATAGCGGCGCAAAGCTTCCAGCACATTTTCGGCGGAGGCTGTCGAAGTTTTGATATGGCCGAGCAGGACTTGAATTTCCGGTTCCAGGCCAGTCGCCCGCCGCTCGATCAGCTCCCCCAGCATGCGGACGCGCGATACGGGTCCGATGAGGTCGTGCAGCAGGGCGTGCAGGAAGTCCAAATCCACGTTGTGGGGCAGATCTCCGCCCGCCCCGAACTTACTTACTCTAACGCACATCGCAGACACGCGATCCAAAGCCTGCCGGCCGCGCTCTGAAGCAAAGTCAACCAGCGGTTTGGCTGCGCAGAGTGGAGTGTGTGGCGCGCAGGTGAAACGCCACTTTTTCGCGCAGACTTTTGGCGGTGAACGGCTTCTGCACGAAACCCGATACCGCCAGCCCTTCAGAGCGTTTCCGCATTTCAACTTCGCTATAGCCGCTGCACAACAGGATCGGCAGATTGGGGTTCACAGCGCGGATTTCGGTCACGGCGTCAATGCCGCTCATTTCGGGCATGCTCATATCGAGCAGGATCAACCCGAAATGACCAGATGAGCGCAGGACTTCGAGGGCTTGTAGCCCGGTGGCGGCAGTCTGCACCTGGTAGCCGGCCCGCTCCAGCGCGCACTTGGCTACATCGAGAACCGCGGCTTCATCGTCTACTACCAGCACACGCGCAGCTTCACTCATTTTTCCCTCATCGATCGGGACGACATTCGGCGCGACTGCGACGGGAGCGCCCGGTGGAAGCAGAATCTTCAGACTGGTGCCCTTATCGGGGGCCGTTTCCACCAGGACGGCTCCGCGGTTATTGCGCACAATGCCCTGCACCGCGGCCAAACCGAGCCCGCGGCCTGTAAATTTGGTGGTGAAGAAAGGATCGAAGATCTTCGCCTTGGTCGCTTCATCCATGCCGCAGCCATCGTCGCGCACTTCGAGCAAGAGATAGTTGCCCGGCTCCAGATCGGACGCCACATTGGAGAGAGGCTCGGCGATGCGCTCCACATCGGTGCGCACAATGATGCGGCCCGCCCGGTCACTGGGGATTGCCTCCGCGGCGTTGATGAGGAGATTCATAATGATCTGCTCGATCTGACTGGCATCGGTTTCGAGCACAGGCAGGCCGGAGCGCGTGAGGAATTGTACCTGAATCGAGCTGGGAATGGATGCCCGAATCAGCTCCCACGTTTTGTGTACCAGCTCGGAAAGGTCCACGTTCTCTACTACGAAGCGGCCTTTGCCAGCGTAGGCCAACATCTGCCGGACCAAGTGGGCAGCGCGTTCTCCTGAGTTCAGGGCCAATTCGAGCATCGATCGGCCCTCGTGATCGCCGGGCAAAAGATCCAACGTGTAACTGACTGCGCCGATGATTCCCACCAGCAGGTTGTTAAAGTCGTGCGCAATGCCGCCGGCGAGCAGGCCGATGCTCTCCAGCTTCTGCCGCTGGCCCAGAAGCTGTTCGGCCCGCTTCTGTTCCTCCAGATCAGTGAAAGTGCCCAGCCATTTGACGGTCTCCCAGTCCTTAGTCACGGGAACGGCGCGCAGCAGGTTCCAGCGGTATCCTCCGTCGGCCGCGTGAAGGCGGCATTCGGCTTCCAGTTGTACACACCGCGCGCGCGAGGAACTCCATTTCTCAGCGATCCGCCGGCGGTCCTCAGGATGTACCAGTTGTAACCATTGGTGGCCCAAGGCGTCAATGTTGGCGGTTCCCGTGGTCCGTCCCCAGCGCTCGTTCACGTAGTCGAATTCGCCGCCGGGGTGGCAAGCGCTCCAAACAATCTGGGGGATGGCCTCGGCCAGCGTCCGGTAGCGGTTTTCGCTCTCTTCGGCCGCGGTTCTTGCGGCGCGCTCGCGAACCAGGCCGGCCTCCAACTCGCGGTTGCGCTCCTCTATGTGGAGCCGCTGTTCTTCCACTTGCCGGCGGAGCGCCTCGCGCTCGAAAACCCTCTCAATCGAATGGGCGAGGGTTTTCCCGTTCAGCGTCCCTTTGGTGAGGTAATCGGCCGCCCCGTTGCGCATCGCTTCGGCGGCAATCTCCTCGCTGCCATGAGCGGTAATCACAATGATGGGTGACTGGCTGCTCTTGACCGCCTTGCGGAGCAGTTCGAGTCCTTGTAAATCGGGAAGATTCAAATCCAGGAGAACACAATCCGGATTCCAACTCCGGATGAGATCCAGGCCCTTTTGGCCATTGTCAGTAGCCTGATATTCGATGTTCTCATTGGATCCCAGTAACTGATAGCGGACCAGCTCCCGATCGACCGGGTCATCGTCGATCAGAAGAATCCGCAGGGGGATTGACCTCATTCCCTACAGGTTACTATCTTCACAGGAAGGCGCATTGTGAAGCGAAACGTGCATGTTAATTTACGCACAATGCACGCCGCGAATCCTTGAAAACTTACAATCAGTACATTCGTGAGTTATTGAACTACCATTACCGGAGCTTGCCAAAAAGCTACTTTCTTGGCGGCCGGGTTTAATACGGTTACCTGGCAGTTATATTCGCCGGCCGGGAGTTTAGCAAGCGCGATCTGAAAATGTATCGGCATAGTCTTTAAACGGTTGTTCATGCCGGCGGGAATCTCAAGAGGCGCCGTCTCGAGAGCCTTCGACTTGCCGTGGTATAGAGTGACGAAGGCTACCAACGGTTGAAACGTGTCAATCCCCTCCTCATAAGCCTGGAGATAGACATACATTTGACCGTTTTTGCGAAATACGCGAGTGACACTGGGAATTAGCTTCTTCCCTTCCTGAACGAGGGGGTCGACAGTCTCCGGCTTCTCCTTTTGCTTCGCCGCCGCATCGAACAGCGCGTCCTTCAGGTCCACACGCTGGCTGCCCAGCACCACCGTGCTGATGGCGATGCGCTGCTTTTCTTTGGCGAGGTTGGGAATCACAAATGGGGTTTCAAAAGTGCCGATGCGGCCGGTTTCGGCATCGCGAGCCAGGAACTTCAACTTATATTTGCCGGGAAGGAGGGTGAAGCCGGTATCGTATTCAATCGGCTTGGTTGCCAGTTCCGCCGCGGTCGAGTCGCTCAGCTTGATAGACATCTTGTCGCGCACGTTCTGCATCGTGGTTCCGTAGGAGTCTTTCACTTCGCCGATGAAGTCGAGCAGGGTCAACTCGGCGCCCTTACGTTTGGCCAATGCCAGCTCGCGGCCTGGAATCTTCACTACCAACGGAACAAAATACTCTGCCCCATTGAGCTGGAAGTAATCCACCTCCAGCGCCATGGTAAGTTCCGTAATCGGATCTTCCAGCATGAGGGCGTCTTCCAGTTGTCTTTCTTTATCGGCTGCATTGAATTTACCGAATTCTTTTCCGGCATAGTAACCCTGGCGGTAATCCAGGCTGGCGGTAAGGGTCTGGTTCAGAGTGATCTTGATGCGGCGGAATTTGCCATCCAGCTTGGCATTAGTGGTGTAGTAACCTAGAATGTAATAACTCGCAAAAGCCTTTTGGGCCTGCACCATGCCTCGCGTAAGATCGTTGTAATCAAGCAGGGCCTTGCCCCCGGTATCGGCCGCCAGAGCGTACAGAGTATCTTGCGAACGCTGGAAGTTGGAGGCGAATGTCAGGGCGGATTGGCCGTTATACATGGCAATTCCACCGGGAGACCCCTTGGAGGCATCGCCCAACGGCGCTTGCGCCACCAAGCCGCGCGCATCGATCGGCCACAGACTCACTCCAGCGCGGATGGCATCGTTGATGGTCGCATGCAGTTGGGCCTGGTTATTGACGCCATTCAGATTCAACCCGCTGGCGAAATAGATCAGCGCCTTTTTCTCGTTGAGGTGGCTGAGCATTTTGGCAGCGGTCTGCAGCGCTGCCAATTGCCGGTCGGTATTGAAGATGTTGAACTCACTGTCATCCTGGCCAAAGGCTGCGCCCGTGTCGGCACTGGTCACGTCATCGCTGGTGTCACCGGAATTCTGGTCTTCACCCACAGTCAGTGTTTCCACGATGCGCAAGAGGCGGTCGCGATCGTCAGTGAAATCCTGCAGCACTTCGACCGCGCCGCCCTGGTACGCCATGATCGCCATCAAGTCCGCCGAGGTCATCTGGGTGCGGATAAATTTGTTGGCCGCGTCGAAAGCACGCAACTGATCGGCCGGCGGCATGGCACTCATATCGAAATATAGGGCCAGCAGGCGGCGATCCCGATAGCGGATATTGCCGGGCTTTTCCGTGGAAATTTGCGTCTTGGGTAATTTGGCAAATGGCTCCACGCCATTGATGTCGGGGAGCGCGGGCGCGGGGTCGGTGGGCAGCTTCTGGTATTCAAAAAACTTGATGCTTTGCGGCATACCATCTTCGGTCACCGTGAAGTCGTTCGCAGTCAAGCCTTCGACCGGCGCTCCGCTTTTGTCCTTGACGTTCACCGTCTCAATGACTAACTGCGTGCTCGCTTCAAAGTTTGCCGTACCGGCGGCCCCGCCGGTAGAGTTCTGGCCAATCTGCTGGGCGGCCGCGGTAACGATGAGACTAAGGAGAGCCGCGGCACTGATCACAGCCGCGACAGTACGGGAGCGGTTAGAGCGGTTAGGCTGAGCCATATCAGAACCTCAAGCGAAGAGTTGTTTGCAAACTGCGCATGGCGTTGGCCCCAGTCGGCAGACCAAATTGTGCGTTATCGATGGTAGTGACCCAACTTGCCCATGTCACATGGTTCAAGGGATTAGTGGAAGCGACTAGCAAGTCAATGTTGAAGCGATCCCCCCAACGGAAAGTCCGGCCCATAGAGGCATTGAGAGAGAACTGAACTGGACCCGTAATCGAATTCCGGCCGGCATCGCCCCACTCGCCGGCAAGCGGCGCTGTATAAGCCTGGGGATTGAGGAACAAGCCCCCGGAAGCCGTATAGAGGGGTGCTCCCGTATAGTTAGGGCGGACCGGCCCCGTGACGCCCGTGCCCGTGACCGGCTCGGGATACAACGGTGTGAGCGGCAGGCCCGAGCCGACATTAATCTGAGAGAGGAATGTCCATTCCTTGAACAATGCGCCCTTCCATCCGCTGAGCAGCGTTCCCCCGGCCACTCCCATACCCGTGGTGTATTGCAGGGTCGCGTTGAGCAAGTGGCGCTGATCGAATGAAGAGAGACTCCGCTCGGCGGCCAGGTTGAGCCAGTTTTGCGCAATCGCGGGAGCGCTCGAGCCGCCGCCCGCCGGACCTGCCATGTTGGGCGCCCCACCGCCACCTCCGGAGCCCGCCAAGCCCGCTACCACTGCGCTGCCGCCGCCAATGGCTGTCATATCGTCGATGGATTTGGAAAATGTGTATTGCAGACTCGCGGTAAAACCGTTGTGCAGCCTGCGGCGCAACTGCACGTAACCGGACTGGCGATCCAGGTTTCCACCAGAAGTGAGGTAGACGAAGCCGGTGGGGCAGGAGGGACAAGGGCTGGTAGCTCCCAGCGGGTAAGTGTTCGGCAGAAACTCCTGCATACCGTGAGTTCCCTTGGTTCCCGTATAGTTGGCCTGCATCACCAGCGATCCGGGCAGATCCCTTTGCACCGTTACATACCAGATCTGCGAATACCCGATCTTGAAGTTCGGGTCCACCGCGAAGGTATTGGGAGTGATCGAAGCGGATTCATTAAACCCGTTGGCCAGAGTGAGCGGGTCACTCGCGCTGTTTTGCACGCTTAAGCTCTTCGACAAAGGCGACTGCTGCGCCATCTGCGTGGCGATGGGCAGATACACCGAAGTATTGTAGTAAATACCATAACCGGCGCGAACCACCATGGAAGAGGCTGGGAAGGGACGCCACGACAAACCGAGCCGCGGCTCGATGGCGTGCGGGTCGGGGCGAACCAGCGAGGAGGGATAACCGAACTGGCCGGCGAGGCCGCATCCCGCGGCGGCCACCCCGCAGTACGGTGTGACCGTGGTGAAATTGGGACTCGCGGCGAGGTTTACCAGGCGTCCGTAAAGCTCCGAGATAGGCGTCCAATATTCCCAGCGAACGCCCAGATTCAGCGTCAAACCGGGACTTACGCGCCAATCATCCAGAGCATACGCCTCATAAATCGAGCTGCGGAAATACTTGTCGGCGTTGCCGAAGGCGATGGAGCTGGTGTCCGGGATTCCCAGCAGAAAGTCAGCAAAATCAGAGCCGCTGGCCGTGCCGTTAAATTCGAATGCTCCGCGCGGGTTCTGCTGCGAAAGGTAGTTGTACTCCTGGCGCTTGAAATCGCCGCCAAACTGAAAATTGTGGCGCCCGCGATTCCATAAAGTATCGTTGGAAACGGCGGCCGTCTGATTGCGGTTATGCGAGAAGATACCATCAGAGAGCTGGGCAATACCGCTTGAAAAATTCAGGGCGGGCGGTCCCCAGTTCACAGGGTCCTGGTTATTGCCCAGAATTCCGGCCTCGCCCGAAATATTCTCCCGGTTCTCCCAATAGGGGATGGTACGCACGGCCTGGCGGCTGAACTGAAAACCGAAATTACTGAAGAACCGCTGGGTGAAGCTGTGCCGCCAGTTGACCAGGGTATTGAGTCCCAGAGTGTCTGTCGTATCGGTAAACTGGAACAGGTTAGGCGAGCTGCCGCGGGTGTCTTGAAACGCGAACACACCGGAGACCTGGTTCTTGCGATTCAATTGTTTGTTCAGGCGGGTCTGCAGGGCGTCCTGATGAGTCGCCGAGAGCAGTGGGATTTCGTAGTTATACGCCCCGCTCGCCAGAAAATTCGGAGACGGGTAAAGACCCAAAAGGGTCTGTGCCTGTGGGCTGATGCGCGATTGCGGAATGATATTTCCGGGAAACGGCATCCCCGTGGTGGGATCGATAATGGCTGTCGGAATCTGCGAAAGATCGCCGGAACGCTGCGCGGCTGTGGGCATCAGGCCTTGCCCAGTGCTGGCGGTGCGGTTGCGCGTCCATTGATAGTTGATGGTAAAGAATGGTCCATTGCGAATCAGGTGGGGAATCCGCAAGGGGCCGCCGAATGAGAAGAGACCAGTAAGACGGTTATAGGCTGGTTTGTCGAAGTCCTGGCCGGTTATCGAAAATGTCCGCGCATCCAGGGCGGAGTTATCTACTGTGATTCCGATATTGCCGTTGTAGAGCGAACGTATTCCCCGCCGGTTATTGCCGAACGCGGGAAATTGCGCGAACGGCGAAGCGGCGCCGTTGTTGGAGGTGCCATTGATGAGGAAACCATCATTGGCGCGCTGGTTCAATTCGTCGACGGTCTGGCCCGCGAACGCGCCTGAAGGCGAAGGTTCGGGGGTGCTGTTTTGCGCCTGCTGAGCCGGCTTTTGGGACGATTGCCCCGGTTTCGCCTCCGTGCTGGGCGTAGAAGGCGGCGGTTCCGGCTGCGGCTCAACCGGCTGCACCGTGGCTTTGATCTGGTCGAGCGGTAGAATCTGCAATTCCCACTTGGCGGCCGGCGCTCCGGGCATGATAGCCACATCCTCTTTGATAGGGGCAAAACCGGGCATTTCCACCTGGAAAGTCCAGGTGCCATCGGGCAGGTCGGTGAAGAAGTAATTACCGTCCGGATCGCTGACGGCAGTAAACGTTTTGTCGCCTTGGGTGGCGGTAACAATCGCGCCCGGAACGGGCAACCCGCCAAACTGAACCTGGCCATGATGCTCGGCGGCGATCGCGAGCCAGGGCATGAGGAACGATGCAACGAGAAGTGCGACTGTCAGAGATCGGAGCATGCGGTTAATTCTCGGATGGCTTTTCGGCGTGATCGATTACCAGGTTCTCGACTGGGCCCTTTTTGGATTCCAGTTTCAACCCGAGCTGGTCTTGAATGGCTGTGAAAAGCGTGGGGCCGTTGGGATCGATGGGCGGCGGATCTTTGAATCCAGGAAAAGCACCGCCGGGAGGCGGTGGAGGAGGCGCCGCAGCCGGTCCCGGTCCGGGGCCGCCGAAGCCGACTGGCTGGCTCTGGTCCGGCGTGAAAGTCAAGTCAAAATCATAGGCTCCCTGGAGCCCGGTTTCGTCCAACACTGGCCGGCCGAGCCGCTGCGAGAGTAGGTCTGCCAGTTGCTGAATGCCTACTTGCCGGCCGGAAAGACTTCCGGGGGTAAATCGCATGGCCCCTCTGGGGGCATCGCTGGTGGGATCGCCCTCTTTCATTTTTGGCCCATTCTTCGCCACCGCCAAGGCGTATACGGGACCTTCCTTGGTTTCCTTATGCAGCTTGAGCTGGAAGCGGTCCGCCAACAATGCTTGCAGGCGCTGTCGCATTTGCTCCGCAACTGTCAGGCGCTGCTGGTCCGTAGCCTTACGCAGATCGATTGCCGGCTCGACGGTGTCGGCAGATTTGGCGTTGATACTGTACCTGTCGGAGCTTGCCCAGGCCGGCAAGCCCAAGACTTGAAAGTCCCGCACGTTATAGGCCTGCGCGACCAACATTTTCAGCGTGACTCCCTGCATCTCTGCGCCGCCACTCGGCATGTAGCGCATCCCGACGCGAGGTTCGTTGGGGTCAGCCGGCTTGATGGTCGCCACGTCGAACTGGAGTTGCTGGGCAAATCCTATGGACACGAAAAATGTCAAAACGATGAATGCGCTTTTCCCCTGCATTTCCTCTTTTTGCCTCCGGCGCGACTTTTGTGTATATGACGTTTAGACTCCGAAAACCGTTCGAAGTTAATTCTCCGATGGTTTTTCTATATAATCGAGAACCATGACTTTGACCGGACCTTTACCCGATTCGAGTTTCAGGCCGAGTTGTTGTTCGAGAGCAGTGAAGATGGAGGGGCCTTCGGGATCGGCGGCTGGTGGCGGGCCGGCTTCGCCACGCCACGGAAGGGGAGCAGGCAGCCCAGCCAGACTCGGATCGCGCGCGGCGTTGTTCCGCAGGGCCAGCGTGAGTAGCCCCGCCACGCAGGCGAATAGAGTCGATTGCCAAAGGTGATTGCTCAGTACCGGGATCATGAGGAGTGGTCCTCCTTTTTCAGCTTGCGCAGGGCCTTCTCGGCTTCCTTCACGTCAGCCATGGTGAGCCTGCCGGACTCCACCAGGTGCGCCATCACCGGTTGTGTCCGGCCGCCGAAAAGGGCTAGCAGTTCATCGACCAGTCTGCGTTGCGCGGCGCTGCGCGAGATCACAGCCTCGAAGATATGCGCATTGCTGATCTTCTTCACGCGGCGTAAGGCCTTCTTCCCTTCCAGCCGGTAAACGGTGGTTTGGATGGTGGTATATGCCGGCCTGTCCCGCTCCGGAAAGCTCTCCTGGATTTCCCGGATCGAGCAGGGGCCAAGGCTCCACAACGCTTCCATGATTGCGAGTTCGAGACGGGTCAGTTTGGGTTG
>JASIAM010000325.1 GCA_030041985.1 Bryobacteraceae bacterium
GGGTAGCCTGCTCCACATGCGAATCGCCAGCCGGAAACGGGGGTTGGCCGGGCTGAAATTGGGAAGCGCTTTCCGCCGGATCAGCACGATCTCATACGGCAACTCCCGCATGCTGGTGTTCCAGTGCTTCTTGAACTCAAAGGGGCCGGTATCCCGCTTCGACCTTCCGAAGTCAAACAGTTTGTATCCGTTCTGCCCGGCCCACCGGAGATGGTCGTAGTACAGGAATGTGTTCGGCGCCATCGCGTTGTAACGCGTGTCCGCCGCGGCGTGATAGGTGTGCATCTGGTCGCGAAAGAGAAAGCTCAAGCTCACCGCCACAACCTCGCACCCCAGCCGCACTTCCCGTATATCCACCATGTGTCCGAAGTTCGCCTGCAGCCGCTCAAAATACTTTCGTGGAAATGACGGCGTTCCCAATCGCCGCATGTTGCGCGAATGCACCCGGTCGAAGTTGGCCGGGTCGGTCACACGATACTCGATGGTAAACGGCTGTTTCAGCGACTTGCGCACCGTGTTGCGCGTCTTTTTGGGCAACTCTGCCAGCAAGGACTCCTCGTCCGGACCAACCTGCTGAACGAACGTCACATACCGCGAAACATTCGGTTCTCCCACGCATTGCTCCGCGAAAGCGTTGCGCAGCTCGATATAGTCCACGGACAGCTTCGTTCCCAGCCGTTTCGCTCGCTCATAAAGCCGTCGCGCCACTGCGGGCGACTCCGCCAAAACGCCTCCATATACGGCAAAGGGTGTGGAAATGAGCGCTTTCCCGATCACCGGATTCCGCACATAGAAAAGGGGCAGGATGCCCTGGATGCGGTCTCCTTCCATGGCGGCCAGATAGGCCGGCCGGTAGCGGAAGGTCTCTTCGATAGTCTTTTTCCAGGAGATCAGGTGAAACGGGCTGCCATAGCGGTGCTTTAAGGCAAACTCATCCCACGCCTGGAAATCTGCGGAGCGCAATCTCCGAACACAACGAGCTCTTGCCGTACCTGCGGATGCCATTGGCGCCTATGATCCATTGCACCCGCCCCACCAACCATAAGTCGTTCAGAACCGCCGCTCGCGGCGCCGGCGATGCAACAGCCGAGGCCAAAACCCCAAAAATGGGTACGCGTTGCCTCGACGCATTGGGCATCTCCGGGTCCCGAAGGTCCCAGAGGACTTAGCATTGCGGCGGCTTAACGCCTAACGCTACACTGTAGAAGTTCCCGCTAGCGCCAGTCCCCGGTCGTCTAATGGTAGGACAGCGGCCTTTGGAGCCGTGAATCGTGGTTCGAATCCATGCCGGGGAGCCATTCCTTAGCTTCAATAACTTACAAGAGAATTTGAGTGGCCACGTACGAGTCTTGTACGTGGGATCAGGGTGTAAGTCATTGATTCGTTGAGAATAGTTTGGAAAATCGAATCCATGTGCGAATATAGACGTTGAGCTACACGTAAATTGTGTGGCCAACCATCGCCATCAGCCCGAACAGTAGTCTTTGGATGGCTTCGGTCGCGGATAGGTTGATGGAGGCCTCAAGCACTCCTGCCGCAGGTTGGCGCAGACGCATCTGAAACTCTCGTGGCGCTGCGGTTGCCGCGTCTTCCATCATCAGATAGCCGGAGAGTATGCGCCGAACATCGGGGTTCGTAGAAAGGTAGTCGACCGTAGCCGTTCGTTCAGCGGCGGGAGCGAACGAAAAAGTAATGCCCACGGCGTTCGCGTCAGGAACGTTCGCTGCGTTATCGCCTAGCAAAGGTGAACTTGGGTCCAGCTCCGCACCTTGCTTTTGGTAATGCCGAATCCCCCAAACGGGTGCGCTGGCTTTCACGTACGTCCATTCCGACAAGCTCTGCGGAACAGCCCGCGTGCCAGACCTTCCGCGCATACGATCCAGTACAGTGATCAAATAATCGAGATTGGTTGCCACAACAGCCACATTTCTGCGAGGAAATCCCACAAAGGTGGTCCAGGTGTCGTTTTCCGCTTTCTCCTCGAACACCGCCATCCTTGTTCCATTGTGTTCTTCAAAACGGACGGCGGAATTCGCCGCTGTACTCATGAACGCGGCGCGGTCCAGCGATACAGTTGGGGCGAATATCATAACAAGGCAACCTTCATAGCGCATCAGGCCGAGACCACCAGGTGGCCGGAAACGGCGTGATCCCTCGATCGCCAAAGACACGGTTTTGCTCTTGATGAATTCGCCGAACCTCCCGTTCTTGAATTTCAGCAGGGTCAAGGGGAACACGCGAGACTGCATCTCCAGTTCTCTCGCCGTCAGACGCTCCTGAGAAGGAGGGGCGTTGGAAAGAGCCTTCGGGTCCCATTCGAAAGGCCCGTTGGCCGCTAGAACAGTCTCCGTGTCGATCGGAAGCCAGCTCAATACTTGATTCAAGTTCGGCTGCTGCGCTGCCGCCTCGAACGGGGAGAAATAAAACGGAATAACAACGGCACCAAGAATCCATGTGCGCATGCGTCACCTCTTTATATCGGAACGGATCCAACCGATCTGACGGCTCGAACCAGAATTGCAAATGGAGTCCCTGATCAACGAACGATTGCCAGTTTGGACTTCCAGGGTCTCAAGTGCGAGCGGATTCTGACTGGGACAAGCGGGCCGATAGACTGCGTGGAGCAAATACCTCGAATCAGGCGACCAAACCACCTCGGAATCGTCTATGCCCCCCAGATCGCGCCTCCTGGCAAGGTTGGTTCGATCAATCAGAACAGTCTTCGAAGGCGCTTTTGGATCTCCGATCTGCAACGCCGCGATCCACTTGCCATCTGGCGAAAATGATCCACCCGAAAGCTGCCCCTCGATCTTTGTGATAGATCCCTTCGCCAGTTCTAGCAGCGCGAGACTACGGTTTGCCGAGATCAGCGCTTCCGTCTTCTCGGGAGAGAGACTCAGCACGCGCCACGGCGATCCCGCTCGACAATCCGAGGTTTCGATAGCTGCGCGGATATCTCCGGCGGGCAGGCGAATCTCATACACTCCGCAACTGTTCGCCGGATAGCTATTGCCCTTGGAGCCGCCGGAGACGACCAGATCCTCGTCCTGCGAGACGGCAAAAGGGCCGATTGAGCCGAACGCGTCCAGGCCCGCGATGGTACTGACACGCACGGGGTCTAGTTCGATCTTAAATATGCCCGGCTCATCTGTAAATGACCTCGGCCCAGTTTCCTTGAGCGCTGTCTCGTACACCGACCGGCCACTCGGTGCATATGCGAACCATCGGGGTATCAAGGGAAGCGAAATCTTAAACTCCTTCCCTGTTGGAGGGAACACAGCGATAAAGAACTCCGCCTGGTTTCCGGCCGCCTGGCGGGAGACGAGAGCTGCTGGACTAAAGGAGGCGGATTCGGCGCTGCGCGCTGCCGGCGCGGCAAGCATCGCAACCACGGCCACGGTAATCATGTGCATGTCGGGAAGAATCCTCTCCTGCCAATTCTACGTGGAAAATGGGAGGGAGCGACGCTCCCTTGTTACACTTCCTCAACCGAACTCGGGCAGGTGGCGTAACCTTTATGATTGGAAGGTGGATCGTCCTCACAAGACGAGGTCGTGCGCAGTTGCATGGCTTTTGTGTGTGCACCGCTGCCAATCATGCGGCTCCTGTTTCTCGCGACGAGTGCAATGGGCTGTGCTCGAGCTGTCTCTTTCAAGGGCTTCCACCGTTGACTCTTGCTCTAGAACCGACGCAATCGGTAACCACAGGAATTTGGATTGCATCCTCTCCACCCCTTCTAGCGCCGCACCGGTCCTTATTCCGCCCGCGGCGCATAGTGACCTCCGCTTAGCTCATTGGTTCCGCGCTCTCGCGGCGCGGAAGATGTGAATGAACTCAATTTCTGGAGATATCGATGCCTCGATGCGCGTTCGGCCTCGCTGTAGCGAGCCTGTCTACGTTTATTTGGTGTTTGGCTGCCAATGGGCAGGCCGCGCCTCAGGAGTCGTCCACACAGGTTAATCCCACCTCCGACGATCAAGAGAATAAGGCAACCCTGGAGTTCGGCGGCGCAACAAGCTGGAATGTCAGCGGAGGAGCAGCCACCTGGGCTCCGAACCTCGCAGCCGAGATCGAGCCTATCGAGAACTGGCTGGAACTCGAAATGGGTGTTTCGCCGTTCTACACCCATAACTCAAAGGAATGGGACACCGACCTGCTGTTCAAGAAGCCCTGGACCCTTTCGCGGAAAGCAGAATTTATGTTCGGCATCGGCCCCGAATGGGTTCATCTCAAACGGGGAGCGAGGTGGACCAACGCACTGGCAGGAGAAGTCGCGGGAGATTTTATGTTCTGGCCCAGCGGCAAACATCACTTCGGATGGTATCTGGAACCGGCTTACGACTACAGCTTTGCAAGGGGCCATCAGAAGTCACTCGGTATAAGCTTCGGACTCCTCATTGGTATTCATTGACCCGGCACAAAGCCTAGCGAGCATCGGTGGAGGGCTGGCCGGGAATTCCGGCGTAAACAGCGGATAGCAGCGCAAAATTCTCACTGAATGCTAAACGTGACCGGGTTCGCCGCCTGGCCGTCCGCCGTGATGACCAGCGTGGCCGTGCCCGCTCCCGCCAGGCTCGTGGGCAGCGGACCCACGTTCACCTGGTCGATGCCGTTAGATCCACCTTGCGCGCCGAAGTACGCCACCGGTACACTCACTCCGTTCACCGTGGCCGTCACTGAATTCGCC
>JASIAM010000326.1 GCA_030041985.1 Bryobacteraceae bacterium
GCGGTGCGCTGCGTTTCTGCCGCGCTCACGAAATTTCCCAGGCGGGTTTCGTAATCGGAGATCTCCGCTTCGAGAGTCGCCACTTCCTGTTCAATCGCTTTCCTCCGCTCCTCCATTTTCCGCAGTTTGATCGGATTGACGCGCTTCTCCGGGGGTTTCGGCGCGGGCGCCACCACGGGGGCCGCTTCGGTAACCGAAGGCGCAGGCACTGGTCTGCCACCTTCCTTGCGCCACAGATAATCCTCGTAATTGCCCGGAAACACCGAGACCGCGCCGTCTGCGATTTCAAAAATGCGGGTGGCGAGCCGGTCGATGAAGTAGCGGTCATGAGACACGAACACCACCGTGCCGGTGTACTCCTGCAGCGCCGTCAACAGCACGTCTTTGGCGCGGATGTCGAGGTGATTGGTGGGCTCATCGAGGAGGAGGAAATTGGAAGGCATCATCAGCATGCGCGCCAGCGCGTAGCGATTGCGCTCCCCTCCGGACAGCACGCTGATCGTTTTGAAAACGTCGTCCTCGGAAAACAGAAAGCAGCCGAGAATGGAGCGCAGCTCGGTGTTGCTGGCCCTGGGAGCTACTGTTACGAGGTCGTCGACGAGGCGCGCGCCGGCGTCCAACTCTTTGTATTGATCCTGTGCAAAGTAGTCCGGTTGCGCGTTGTGTCCGAGCAGATATTCACCGCCAGTGACCGGTTCGGCGCCCGCCAGAATTCTGATGAGCGTTGATTTGCCTGCGCCATTCAAGCCTACCAGCGCTATGCGGTCTCCGCGCTCAATGTAGAAATTGACATTGGCAAAAACCTGGTGATCGCCATAAGTCTTCGATACGTTCTTGAACTCCGCCACCACGCGGCCGCTGGGCTTGGGCTGAGGAAAATGGAAACGGATGGATTGTTCTTCCGGCGGCAGCTCGATGCGCTCGATCTTCTCCAGTTCTTTCATCCGGCTCTGCACCTGCTTGGCCTTGGTGGCCTGGAAGCGGAACCGGCTGATGAAGGCCTCAAGCTGCCGGATGCGGTCCTGCTGGTTGTTGAATGCCGCCTGAAGCTGCGCGCGGCGCTCGGTTTTCTGCTCCTCGTAGCGCGAATAGCCGCCGCTATAAAAATGGAGGCCTTTGTTCCACAATTCGGCGATGCGCCGCACGGTAATGTCCAGGAAATAGCGATCGTGCGATACCAGCACGAGGGCATACGGATAGGCCGAAAGGTAACCCTCGAGCCAGTTGCGCGATTCCAGATCGAGGTGGTTGGTGGGCTCATCGAGCACCAGCAGATTGGGTTTTTCGAGCAGCAGCTTGGCCAAGGCGATGCGCATTTGCCAACCGCCGGAAAACTCTTCGGTGCGGCGCCGCCATTCCTTTTGCGAAAATCCCAGGCCCGAAAGCACGGCGCCCACCTGAGCTTCGATGGTGTACCCGTCGTGCGCCTGGAATTGGCTTTCGGCGATGTGGAATCGCTCGGCAACGGCGGCGTATTCCTCTGAAGCGGGATCCAGCTCCGCCATGCGGTGTGTGAGCTGTTCCTGTTCTTCTTCGAGCGCGCGCAAACTGGCAAACACCGTCATGCACTCGGCGAATACCGTACGCCCGGAAAGGTACAAGCCTTCTTGCGGGAGATATCCAATGCTGATGCCGCGCTGCACGTTGAGCGTGCCGGAATCGAGGCTCTCCAATCCGACCAGCACTTTTACCAGAGAAGACTTCCCCGTGCCATTGGCGCCCACGATACCGGTACGCTCATTAGGCGTCACCAGCCAGTCCACGTTTTCAAAGAGGATTTTGGGGCCATAGTGTTTGCCGGCCCCGCTGAATTGGATCATCGCTGCATCTATTGTAACGGCCTTGTGCGGCACGCCGCGGCTGGAGGCGGCGGGCGCCGCGCACGCCGGTTGTTCTTTGTAAATAGTTGGTTTTGGGCCAGTTGTGGAGGCGCGGAAACGCACATCTGGAATGCGTTCGGAGCCTGTGCCGGCGGGTGGTTCCCTCTCTCTGCGTGGAACGCCCGGCAGAAGCCGGGCGGCGGGGCGAAAGGGATCTCGCGTCCCGCGGCTGAGGGTCGCTAGAATGGAGCCGAGACCTGATGCGGGTAGCTTTTTTTTCTCCGCTGCCACCTGCGCGCAGCGGCATCGCCGATTATTCCGAAGCCCTGATTGAGGCGCTTCGCTTTCATGTCGAGTTGGAGGTTTTTTCCGGTTCCGGCGGAAACTTCGATCCGGCGCGATTCGATGTGGCTCTCTACCAGCTTGGCAACAACTTACATCACGATTTTGTTTACGAGAACGCTCTCTCGCATCCAGGCATAGTGGTGATGCACGAATCCAACCTCCACCATTTGATTGCCGATATGACCATCAAACGCGGCGATTGGGAAGGCTACATCCGGGAGTGCGCATATAATGGCGGCCCGGAAGCGCGCGCCTTCGCAGAGCGCGTCCGCGCGCTCGAAACCGGACCTGATTACGAAGGCCTGCCGATGACGCGGCGCATTCTCGAGGTGTCTCGCGGCCTGATCGTGCACAGCCGGTTTCTGGAACAAGCGATGCGCGACGCGAATTTCCGCGGACCCATTGCGGTGATTCCTCATGGGGCATGGATTCCTGCCGGAGACCGCGCGGGCTTTCGCGAGCGGCTCGGCCTGGATGAAAGCGCGCCTCTCATTGGCATCTTCGGCTTCCTCAAACCGTATAAAAGAATCGCCGAATCGCTGCGGGCCTTCCGCCGGCTGGTGCGCCTGGTTCCGAACGCACGCATGATTCTGGTAGGAGAAGCGCATCCCGAATTGCCGCTCGGTTCCATGATTCGCGCGATGGGCCTTTCCGCGCACGTTCGCATGCTCGGCTTCACGCCCATGGCGGATTTTGCCGGTTATTTGAGCGCCTGCGATATCGTGCTGAACCTTCGCTATCCGACGGTGGGGGAAAACTCCGGAACGTTATTGCGCTCGTTTGGACTGGGCAAAGCTGTGATGGTTTCCGATATCGGCTCGTTCCGCGAATATCCCGACGATATCTGCATGAAAGTGCCGGTAGGAGCGGGTGAAGAGGACCTGATCTTCGAGTATCTCAACCTTCTCACCGCGCGTCCGGAAATCGCCGCCCTAATGGGGGAGCGAGCCAAACAATATGTTGCGCGGGAATGCAACTGGGAGTCCGTGGCGCGGCGCTACGCGGATTTTCTGCAGGGGCGCGGCGTGGACGAAAAGTGTGCCACGGAACCGCGAGCCATCGCAGCAGCGGCAAATCCTATCGAACCGCAGACGGTCGAGCCGGGATATTTGGAGAGTTGGGCGACGGATGGCCAAGGCCGCGAATATCTGGAGACGCATCTCACGCGTCTGGAAAAAACGCTCGAAATGATACCGCCCGGTGGGCCGCGCGATCGGGTACTGGAGATGGGCGCTTACCTGCAACTCACGCCGGCGCTCAAAACCAGGCTCGGCTACGGGGAGGTGCGCGGGTGCTACTACGGGCTGCAGGGCCGCGTGGATCATCGGGTGGTTACGTCAGACCTTGGCGAATCCTTCGATTGCTATGTCGATCTTTTCGATGCCGAGAAGGACGCATTCCCCTATCCCGATGCTCATTACGCGACCGTGCTGTGCTGCGAATTGATCGAGCATCTGGCGAGCGATCCCATGCACATGATGGCGGAAATCCATCGCATTCTCAAACCCGGAGGGCACCTGGTACTGACTACGCCGAACGCCGTAAGCCTGCGCGCGCTATCGGCGATCCTGCAGGGTTACCATCCCGGTTTTTTCACGGCGTATCTTCGTCCCGTAGATGATGGTGAGGCGGAAGCGCGCCACAATCGGGAATACGCCCCGCGCGAGATCCGCGATTTGCTGGAGAACTCGGGCTTCGAAGTGATGCGCCTGGAAACCGGCGAGTTTCGGGAAGAGCCGCATCCGGAATTCGAATGGGTGCGCCGCCTGCTGAAACATTACAAGCTGGAAATGGATTTGCGCGGAGACGGCATCTTCGCTTTGAGCCGCAAGCGCGGGCCGGTGAAGGAACGCTATCCCGGATGGTTGTACGCATGAGTGCTTTCACGCATGAAAGACTTGGCCGTTAAAACCGAGAGCCGGAGCGTGGCCGTTCTGCGCACCCCCGCGCGCGCCGTGATTTATCCGCTGCGGACTACGTGGCGCAATCGCGGCCTGATCCGGACGATGGTGCGGCGCGACATAGTGGGACGCTATCGCGGCTCATTTGCGGGCGTGTTCTGGACCGTGATCAACCCGCTGCTGCTGATGCTGACCTACTTTTTCGTGTTTGGCATCGTATTGCGCACGCGCTTTGGCAGCGACACCAGCCGGTCCGCATTTGCCCTTTATTTTTTGGCGGGCATGCTGCCATGGCTGGCGTTCAGCGAAGCTGTGGGCCGCTCGCCGAATGTGCTTTTGGAGCATCGCAATTTCATCAGGAAGCTGGTGTTCGCGGTGGAAACGCTGCCGGTGAACCTGGTAGTTTCCGGACTGGTCAGCGAGTTCTTCGCCATTGTGTTGTTTTGCGGGTTTGTCCTGGTGGCGCGCGGTTCGGTGCCCTGGACGGTGATCTGGTTGCCAGCGCTGCTTGTTCCGCAAATTCTGTTTACGGCGGGCATGAGCTGGTTCCTGGCGGCACTGGGTGTTTTTTTGCGCGATCTGGGGCAGATCATCGGGTTTCTGCTGACGCTGTGGTTTTTCGTGACGCCCATCTGCTATCCCGAAACTTCGCTGCCACCAGAATTTCAGCCGCTGTTTGCCATGAACCCGATTTATGTTCTGGTGCGCGGTTATCGCGCGATTTTTTTGGAGCACCGGCCTCCGGATTTCGGCCCGTTGTGGAAACTGTGGCTGGTGGCGGCAGTGGTTTTCGTGCTGGGGCATGCGTGGTTTTATAAGCTGCGCAAAACCTTTGCCGACATCATTTAAATAGATTAATTTTCAAATTTTCGTAAAGGCCAGCAACTGTCATTTTCAGGCAAGCGTCCTATGGAGCAGAATGGAATTGTTTAGGAGAGTAAAACCGATGCGAAGAATGAAACGAAAAACTCAAGCGCGCATGTGCGCCTCTTTAGCCGTGGCCGTGATGGCCGGCGTCCTCTCTGCCCCCAGTTTTGCGCAGCAGCCGCCGTATCCGCCGGTGCCGCCGCCTCCTCCGCCAAACGCACCGCCGCCTGCTTATTCGCCGCAGCAGCTCGATAGTATTGTTTCCCGCATCGCGCTCTACCCGGACCCTCTGCTTTCGCAGGTACTCGCGGCATCGACATTTCCGGACCAGATTCCAGCGGCCGCCCAGTGGGCCGACCAGCACCATTACTTGACCGGCGATGCCCTCGCCGCCGCGATTCAGGGGGATCACCTGCCGTGGGACCCGAGCGTGCAGGCCTTGCTGCCGTTCCCCGCGGTGCTCGACATGATGGCCAGCGATCCGGCTTGGGCCGGGCAACTGGGCAATGCCTTCCTGGCGAACCAGGCAGCGGTAATGGATGCGGTGCAAAGGCAGCGGCAGTTGGCCTATAACTACGGCTATCTCCGCACGGGGCCGCAGGTGGTGGTCACTCCGGGCCCATACATCACAATCATGCCGGTCAATCCGGCGTTTCTCTACGTGCCGATTTACGATCCGTTCATCGTGTTCGCACCGCCGCGGCCGGGTTTCGTGGTGGGCGGCGCCATCCGCTTTGGCTGGGGTTTCACCATCACGGCAGCGTTTCGGCCCTGGGGCTGGGGCTTGAACAGCATCGCGTGGGGCCGGCACGCAGTGATTGTGAATAACGCAGTTTGGGGCCGCACCTGGGCGAATCGCGCCGCCTACGTGCACCCTTACTCGCTGCCGCACTACGCGCCCGCCGCTCGCGTCGAAGGGCACGAGTTGCACACACAATCCCCCCGCGAACGCGAAGATTATCGCGCCGGGCGCCCGCGGGTGGAAGAGCACCGCGGGCACCGGTAGCCGTGGGGAATGGGCGGGGCGCTACGCCCGCCCATTCCGGTTGGGGGTATGCATCGCTGCGGCGCCTCACTGCTGATGCTGAGGCGATTGCGTCCCACTGGCGGCTGCTGCAGTAGTGACAGTGGAACAGGCTGGCGATTGAAGCCTCAAGCTGCCGGGACAAAACAGGCCGTACACAACCACCCCGGCGGAAGCGGTGCCGACATATACTCTCCCGTTGACGACCGTGGGATTGGCGAACTTCGAAAGGCCTCCCAAGGTATCTTGCGCGTTCATGTCGCTATTCCACAGCTCAACCGCTAAATTCGAAGCATCGTAGGCGTGTAGCGTTCCGGGGGTGGATGGCTCGTTGAAGTTGCCGGTGGTTTCCCAAAGAATTCCATTCTTCGATCCATTGGCCGAAACGGTCATTCCCACGCGTGGTTCATCGACCTCGGTTGATCCTTGCGAAGCGGGAGTCGTATTAATGCCGCCGTCCGTAATGACGTACGATTTCACGACGTCATCTTCGCCCTGCACGTAAATATACGAGGTTTGGTATTGGTTCCAGAGGGCGAAATTAAACATGCCCCCAATCACGGCTCCGGTGAATACTTGGGGTGCCGGCGAACTTCCGGTACCGAGACCGCCCATGGAGTCGCCATTTACAAAATAGAGTTGCCCGTACTTATCGCCGCCGACTAAGTTATGCGTTCCCGGGATTAGCGCGACGCCCGTAGACAGATCGGCATCAATATCGGAGAGAGTCTGCCAGTCAGCCGGGGTATAGAAATCCGCCAGAGTCATCTGTGCCCCCGATAACTTGAGGTAACTTTCTCCATAGTCATTGTTTTCATCGAAATCTCCATTGCCGGTCATGGCATAGATATCGCCGGAATCATCCACCGCGATCCCCCGGCCCGAATGCCAGACCGCTCCGCCTTCACCATTAGGCGTAGTCAGAAAGATTCCGAGCTGCTGGGTCAAATCGGAGGCGCTATAAGACATGATCCAGCCGTGCCAGGGGCTTTGATCCATGTGCGACCCAAAACCCACATACACTGCGTTGTTGGCCAGAAGCAAGCCTGGCCTTTGTAAGTGCTGGTTGGGATTGAACAGGAGTTGGCCGGAGAAAGAACCTGCGCCGGACCCGGCCTCCCCAGCGCTGATGACCACTGGACCATTCATTCGTTCCGCGCCGGTTACCAGATCCAAAGCATGAAGATAGAAAGCGGCTGCGCCATTCTGAAGAGTCTCCGCGGCCACATATAAGACTCCGGCTACCGGATCAATGACCCCCGTACCCAGAATGCCTGCTTCCGGAGAGACATCCGTGTAACTCGCATTCCATAGAGAGACCGGAAAGGAGGGGCCTAAGTTCACCTGCCATAGCAAGCCGGCGGCAGAGGGCACGGCTGCATCATATGCATAGACGCTATTATGCATGGTAGTGACCAACACTACATCGTGCGTAGTGCCGTTGGGAAAGGTCACATTAGTGGCATACAATGGCTGCGCGTAGACTTGCCCATCTGCAGGTAATGACCATAGTTTCCCAAACTGACTGGGGCGGACACTGCGAGGAGTAAGTTGCGTCTCTTTCAAATTGGAATTGGTTCGATAATTATCGCCATTTGCCGTAGTAATGCTCACTTGGGCGGGTAATTGAGGTATCACTGCAGCTAGCGAGATGACAGCGGCGAAGCACATCCGCGGGATCATCCTGCCGGCACATGGCCTGCGATCCATCCTGTTCTTCCTCCGGGAAATCGAGTCTGATTTAGTGTGCAGTTACAAATGAAACATGTCA
Organism: Bryobacteraceae bacterium; assembly: GCA_030041985.1. Lineage (GTDB taxonomy): Bacteria > Acidobacteriota > Terriglobia > Bryobacterales > Bryobacteraceae > PSRJ01. The sequence continues at coordinate 7,729 of JASIAM010000326.1, forward strand.
GAACTCACCCGACGTGCTATTTAGGAAAGTAGTTACTATTGCGGATCGCCGCCATGCAGCGAAAACTTGCGGTTTCTCACAGGTTCCAAAAAGATCCAAAAAGATTGAACGAGAAACTGGAACTGAAAGGCCGGCTAAATGGAATCGCCGGCCTCGCAAAAAAGCCAGGGAAATTCAGAGTTCCGGGTGCAGATGGAGGGTCTTGCCGGGAGCAACGTAGACTTGCTGCGTGAACGGCGTTTGCGTCCCTTCCCGGATCTCGATTTGGTATTGACCGGGGCGCAGATGCATGGTTTTATTCTCATGGGTGGTGCCCGCATAGGCGCCATTGATGAACACCTGGGCGTCCTTCACCTTCGTATCCAGCTTGATTTCACTGGAATTCGGAGGATATGCATAATACGGACTCCAATATGGACCCCAATACGCTCCCCAGAACGGGGAATAACCCCAACCAAAAGCGTAAGGACCACCCACCACGAACCCACCTCGGAAGGCGGCCGAAGCGCTCATGGGCGCCAGTGTCATCACGGCAGCAGCAGCCAGAATCAGCAATCCTTTTTTCATTTTCGACCTCCGCTACTCTATTAAGCAATTGCTGTTCCACGCGTAAGTTGCTTTTAGATCAGAGATTTACGAAGATTTACTTGGCCGTACGCCACCATGATGGCTGAAAACGGCCAAAATCAGATTTCGTATCACTTGCCGACCAGGTGCGGGCCGCTACGGTCGTTTTCGTTGCAGATGAATTCGATCAACTCAGTATCCGGCATTAGCCGCTGATTCACTTTCACAGTGAAGGGCTTGGTGTAGACCTTCGGGTCGTCGATGGTGACCTCGATTTCCAGGCTGCCGTAGTTCGGCCGGCGGAAGCGCTCGATCATTTTTCCGGCGTTGGTAAGCGGGCTGCCGTTGATATCGAGCCAGACATCGTCGCGAAAGCCGGTGGTCTCCACCACCAGCGTGTCACCCTCCCAATGCCCGATCGAGTAGCCGTACCACCAGGGCAGCACATCGGGAGTGGGCAGCAGGCGGCCGTCCGTAAAGATCTGCCGCAGTCCGCTTTGCGCTTCGTAGAGAATCACGACTTCATCGGGGGACTGGATGATCTTTCGCGGCTGTACATGCATGTGAAGCTGCATGAGTCCCAGGGGAAGGCAGTGCGCGTCAGGATTGTCTTTGCTGTTTTCCCCCATACGCTTTTTCAACAGGTCGTAGGCCCAGGGCTGCAAAGGCAGGCCTTCTTTGAAGCCCGCGCCGATGTCGCGAAAAGTTGCGAGGGGCGGTCCGGCGGGGATTTCCGGAGGCGCCGTGCTCGCGGCTTGTCCCCGGCCGCGGCCTGCTGGCGCACGCGTCTCCCAGACTCCCGAAAGATCGGGTTTGCCATCGGCGGTTCGCGGAGTGGGCGCGTCCATGTTGATTTTTCCACTAGCCTCGCGGGGCGCTCCCCGCTTCGGATAGTCAGGCCATTGGGCCAGCAGCCCCACGGGAATCCCACCTAGTAAGACGGTTACTATCAGTTTACGCATCAAATCCTCAGTGCGATCAGAATATCACTGAATATGGTATACGTTCTGTTCCCCTGTTCCGCTATGATCGGATCGTGCGCTACTGGATCCTTCACTGGCTGCTCAGCGGTGTGGCGCTGCTGATTGTTGCTCAAATCCTGCCGGGCATTCAGGTAGAGGGTTTCGGCTCTGCGTTGATTGCGGCGCTGGTGATCGGATTGGTTGGCGCAACGGTGGGCCTGCTCCTGAAAATCGTGCTGCTGCCGTTCATCATCCTCAGCCTGGGAATCGTATATTTTCTGATCAATGGCCTGATGCTGAAGCTGGCTTCGGAGTTTGTGCCGGGCTTTCGCGTGATCGGCTGCCTTCCGGCCGTTCTGGGATCGATCCTGCTGAGCATAGTGGATTACGTTCTGAACCGGCTTGTGGGCGTGTAGGGCGAGCAGCAGCGATCGTGGAACACCAGTCGCTCCCTCAGAGCGGCCGTACTGCCGAGAATGGAATCACCTTCCCGTTCTTGCGGGCCTCGGCATCGACTTTCGCCGCGATCTGCGCCATCTCTCTGCTGAAACTCTCCACTGGAATCGCTGCAAAAATGGTGTCCAGGTAATTCCTTCGGTTCCGTGCCTGCTCCGCAGTTTGCGCACGATGCAGGCCATGCTCCAACTCGATTACCGTCACGGACGACAGCACAACCTCGCTTTCGCCGTGTCGTTCTTTTGGCATTACAAGCAAACGGCTGACTGGCTCGGCCTCTCGCTCAGCGACGATCAGGATACTCGAATCCAGAACTAACCCCATGCGGGCGGGTTGAATGGGTCAAGGATGAGCGTCGATGCCAGCTTGGACGTCCGCGGCAAATCCGGCGTCCGGCACCGGGGCGTAGCCTAGCTTCTCTTCGTACGCCTTCGCGAGCGCAATGCAATCGCTCAGTCTGCGGCCGGGACCTTGCGGCGTCTTAATAACTGCCACGGGCCGGTGGTCCTGCTCGACGATCACTTCCAGCCCCTCTTCCCGGACCCTAGCCAAAACGGTGTGGATATCGCGGGCCAGATCAGCTTCCGTCAGGCGCAGCGTCATATTAATAGTATGGCGCAGTGTGATGGCGGCGTTCTCCGTCCCTCTAATCACTGCGCCTTGCAGGAAAAATTCGCGGCGTCGTTGGCCGATCCGGAGCCTTTGTACACGGCTTCCTGCGGGTAAGGGCACAGCGGGCGCGTCATGTCGACTTGTCCATTGCTCACGTGCGCGGCCACAATTTCTTTCGGAGCCACGCCGCCCTCGCGCCAACGCTCTAACACGGCCATTTTGTTGAACTGGTCGGTTCCGGCGCCACCCGCACAATGCTGCATTCCGGGCACCATAAATAAGCGCAGCCAGTCCTCCTGGCTCCCGCCCATGGTGGCCATGACACCTTTGTAGAAGTTCACCGTGTTTCCGGGCGGGATGGCCTGGTCGGCCCAGCCGTGGTACATCAGCAGCTTGCCGCCGTGATTTTTGAATGCCGAAAGATCATAGGTGTGCGCATCGATTCCCGACTTATCGGCCAATGCCAGATCCGAATCCAGATCGAATTTGTGGAAGTCGTAGTTGGCGTCCTGGTGGCCGAGAATGCGGATGCTGTCCCAACCGCCTCCGGGCTGCGTGGGTATGTTTCGCAGGGAGGCATACTGAAGTTCGCCGCCCGGTTCAAAACCGGTCCACACGATTTCCCCTTTCTTCGTCTTCACATCGCTATAGACAATCTGCACTGTCTTCACCTGGGCGGCAGTGAGACACGTATCCGAATCCGCGCCCTTGCACAACAGGGAAGCCGGATCAAAGTGGCACTTCTCCGGATTATCGATCAATCCGTCCTTTACGCCATCCCGGGCATCGCAGGCGTTGAGCACGGCTTTGTGCAGGGTCTCCACTTTGGCTTGCGACAGCGCGCCTTCCGGATTGTGCATCAGCTCAATCGATCGTTCCACGCCCGCGGCATGGAGATGAATATGCGGATTGGCGGGCGCCCCAGCCACTACGCCATCAAAGTCATCGGGGAATTTGGTGACTTCCACCAGGGCCTGGCGCCCACCGGTTGAACACCCATTCCAATACGAGTATTTCGGGTTTTGGCCGTAATACGCGTCAATCAGCAGTTTGGATTTGAGCACCGTTTCGTGCACGGCGCGCCAGCCGAAATCGACAATTTTTTCCGGGTGATCGAGCGCAAACATCCCATTGCCGCCCGAGTGGCCGGTATCGGTGGAAGCGGTTGCATATCCTTCGCGCAAGGCCGCAGCCATCTGGGGGAAGCTGATAATTCCCGCCCAACCGCCGTTGCCGACCATTTGGAATTTGCCATTCCAGCTTTCCGTGGGCATCCACAGCTCCATCTTGATGTCGGAATCGGAAGAGGGAGTTAGGGTGGCTGCGACACGGCAATGCGCCGGCAGCAGTTGCGGCTGCGCTCCTCCCCGGCCACGCCCGCCGGCTTGTACCACTACAGGACCACCCGCTCCGCGGCCCGCACCGGCTGGAGCTTGATAGGGCCCGGCGGCCACCGATTCCACTGCCGTCAATGTCGTGTTCGGAACGGAAAGCGATTTCAGATTCTCGCAGGGTGACTGGGCGAACACCAGGCAGGCAGCGCCGCTCAGGGAAGCGAGCAAACGGAGTAGAAAGGTTGCGGGTTTCATGTTCTCTCTCCTATGGCCTTTCTATCGCGATCCGGCGTTTTCCGCCAGCAGCGTTTCCACTTCACCGGTGAATTGCTTGGTGGCCTGGCGGTACAGCTCGCCGCTCGGGGAACCGGGAAAGCCTGCGTGAACCAGCCGCACCAAGCCCTGCCGGTCAACGAAGAAGGTCGTTGGCCAGGAATCCCAATTTCGGGCCTGTGCCAGTTTTTCCTTTGCATCATCGGGTTGCCCGCACAGGAGCACGTTATATTCGATGCCGTATTTCTTTACGAAAGCCCGCAGGCGCTTGGGATTGGCAAGCTGGTCGCCCTCTTCGAATGACAAGGCCACGATCTCCAGACCCTGCTCGTGATATTTCTTGTAGAGATCAACCAGGAATGGCGCTTCATCGTGGCAGTTGGGGCACCAGCTTCCCGTGATTTCCACCAGCACGACTTTGCCGCGGAACCGCGGGTCGGTATTCGACACGATTTTGCCATTCAGGTCGGGGAAGCTGAACTGGAACGGCTCGCTCGCATCTTTCACCCCGGTGTGTGTGTTGAAATCGGCCGGCGGCGGCAGGTTTTTCGCCCTCGCGACCTCGGGCCTCACCGCGGTCATCTTGGTTTTTCCGTCCATCAGGATTTCGAGGGTGCCATCCTGCGCCGGCGTAATCTCCATCAGCGCGGAGCGGGCTCCATCGAAATGGCTGAGCAGAAATTTGCCGCCATGGTAGGCCCCGGTAAGCGCTCCGGTGTCGCCATCCACGCGCAAAATCGCGGCTGAAATTTCGCCGCCCTTCTGTTGCACAATGAACCGCCAGGTGGATTCGCCCTTGCCGCTGTGGACGTTCTCCAATTCCCACAGCCCGCCGATCGCCGGAGCGCCCGTCTCGGGAGCGGCCGCCGCGCTGTGGCGATGGGCCTCAAAGGCGTACGTGCCGCCGCGCCGCCCGCCATGCGTATATTCGCCAGTTAATACGCCGTCTTTGAGCGTGGCCTGCAGTTCGGAAAGGTAGTGATCCCAATCCACCGTAAGCGCCCCGTTCTCGATTTTGCCGCTGGTGGAGGTGAATCGCTCCTGGCCGTTAAAGAAGCTGCCGACCACTGTGGAACCATTCATGGCAAATTCCATTTGGAACGGAATCACCAGGCCATTGATTTTGACCGTCGCGTCCCAAAGGCCGTTAATTTGCGATTGTGCCCATGCCGCGCTAGCGAGGGCGAGGAACAAACCCGGAAAGGTTCTCTTCAGCATATGAAAAAGATAGTACAAGCGGCAGCCGCTGTCTATGCCGCCGGCCGCGGTGAATTACCAGAATCTCACCGAAATCCTGTGCCGAAGCCAGTCTGTGTGTGATCGAGATAGCTGTGCGGCCGCGCCTTGAGCGAATCACGCGGCGCCTGCTGGAATATTTCCATTGCGTCTGTGTTGCTTGGGAACACGAGTGTGCCGCAATGCTACGCGGAGGTTCGGTCAATCAAATGAATTTACTGCCGGGAAATGTGGTCCGCGGCATGCACTGAGCGCCGGCATGTTATTCCGGTATGCGGTTTTGGGCTTATGCCTGAGCACGTGCCGGGCTCAGAATTTATCGGTGGGCTTTGCCGGCGGCGGCCCGTGGACCAAAGCGTTTGACAGCATAAATTCCGGTGTCGCGGATAGCGTGACATCCTATTCCCAGGCACATGATTACGTGGTTGGGATGCTGCTCGAATACCAGCTCGCCGGGAATCTCTCGGTCGAAGGCGACGTGTTGTACAGGGAATTTCATCTCATGGTTGGGTCCGTAGAGCCGAACCGGGTTGTCACCGGCCTGTCGCCCTCGCCGGTGGTCACATGGGAGCTGCCATTAATGGCGAAATACCGGTTTCACTGGTCGAAGGTGAATCCGTTCGTGGAAGCGGGGCCGTCCTTCCGGCCCACTAGCAACCTCAACGCCAATCCTTCGCACTACGGAGTCACCGCAGGGTTTGGTGTGGGGGTGCGCTGGAAACAATTTGAGATCGCGCCGATGGTGCGATACTCGCGGTGGATCCATGACCGGCCCTTCGGAAATCTTGCGGAGTCCAAACCGGATCAGGTCGAATTGCTGATTGGTATAAGCAGGCGTCCTCGCTCTCCCTGGCATCCCCTCAGCCGGCGGATCGCTTTGGGTCTAGTGGCCGGCACGACCCTGTTGCACGATGTTCCGACCAGCTCATCTACGTTCTTCGACGCTCAGGCACCGGCTGCCACCGGCGGAACCTACCAGCCGGGCTTCGTGACCACGTCGGTATCGGGTAGCCTCGTGCCGCTGATTGGCCCGGCGCTCGAAGCCGCGTTATGGAAACACATCTTCCTGGAGATGAATGGGGTAGATCACCCGATCGAGGCCTATCGGCGCAGCACGCTGGGCAACGGGGTGGTATTCGACTCGTTTTCCGGCAGGGAAGGGAGGACATGGGAATTTCCGGTTTTGGGCAAGTACAAGTTTGCCGTAGGACGACTGAAGCCTTTCGTGGAAGCGGGACCATCCTTCCGGTTGCTGACGGAGAACTCCTCCCTATTCGGGATCAGTGCAGGAGCGGGCGTGGAAACACGCGTGAAGAGCGTGAGAATCGCGCCCACGCTACGATTCACGCACTGGGGACCGCAAGGGAATCACACTCCGTGGGCCGAGATGATCGTAAACCAAGTCGAGTTTGTGACCGGGTTTCTGTTGTGACCGGCTAGCGCGGCAATGCGTTACTTCTGCGCCTCACCCTTCCCTACCAAGTGCTGTACGTCTCTGTTGTTCTCCTGGCAGATATACTCGATCAGTTCACCTTTGAGCAGGGAAGGATGGGTGGTGAAGGTCCAGGGCTTGGAGAAAGTCTTGGGATCGTCGATGGTGTGGTCGATTGTCAGATGGCCATAGTCGGGACGGCTGATGCGTTCGATCACTTTCATTTCATCCGAATGCGGGATGCCGGATTCGTCGATCCACGTGATGTCATTCTGCCCGACCGTTTCCACCACCAGCGTGTCGCCTTCCCAATGTCCTACCGAATCGCCGAGCCAGGTTTCGACTACGTCGGGATTATGCGGCCGCCCGTCCAGGAAGACCTTGCGCCAGATGTGCGCTCCGCCTTCATAGACAATCACCAGCAAATCCTTAGTCTGGATGAAGCTCCAAGGATACGGCGTGGTGCTCATGCGCGGAACACCGGGAGGAAGGCAACGAGCCTCGGGATCGTCTTTGCTAAGAGATGCCCTGTGCTTTTCATATACGGCTCTCGCAGCGGGCAGTAACGGAACATCAACGCCGGAGCCGATCATGTCGACGTTCTGGCGAATCGCGTTGGGCTGCCAGTTGCCGGAGAGATCCGGATGGCCGTCGGCGGTGCGCGGCGCCGGCCCGGTGGGCGGCCAATTCGCGTCCTGCCTCGGCGCAGGACCCGTCTGGCGAGTCTTGCTGAGTTGCAGGTCTTGCGGTTCTCGTGTGGGGGCTGGCTGGGTTTGAGCAAAAGCGAGTGCGCAGAAACAGAATAGTGATACAGTCTTCATGCTTGCCTCAGAATAGCGCATCCATTGCGCGGGCGCAGGCCCGTTTAGAACGATATGCCCAGTAGCAATTCTACCTGGTTCAGCGCGGTGAATGGGGCAACGGGACCGGCATTTTTGTCCCTGGCCCAACGCAGGTAGCGAATCGCGGGCGCAATGCGCAACTTCCAGGCAAACGCCTCAGCGCCGGCTCCGGCCGCAACACCGTAGATGGAAGGGGAAGCGCCATTCCGGCCGCCGGAACTGCGAAACGCCGGCCCTAATTCGAGAAACGGCTTCACCAGCGCCAGCGTGAAGCGGTATTTCGCCAGCACGGGAAATTCCCAGTTCGTTACCGACGATTTCGACACGCTGGTAATCTCTCCACCAGGCCCCACCACCACGCTGGTGAATCCCAGCGGGTGATAGAGACCATCGGCCTCAAGCGATAGAGCCAAGCGGAGGCGAATCTCCACGAGACCGCCGAAGATCGCTCCTCTCGGCGTGGAGTAAATGTCAAGGTCGCCTACCGTTCGGTTCTGGAAATCCGAAAGAACGCTGGCTCCTGCAATCAAACCGAACGACACCGGCTGGGCAAAGGCCCGGGGCGATCCGCACAAGCCGATAGCAAGGGCCAAGACTGCCGCGGGGCGCAAGAGCTACTGATCCGCCGGTTCGATTCGCAACACGGCCCCGTTGACGTTGTTGCCTGAGAAGTCGGCCTCCGTGGCCACATAAATGAAGCCATCGGGACCTTGCTGTACGTCTCGAATCCGTTGATGCAGCGGTACCAGCAATCCCTCGCGCTTCTCGGCCTGCGAGGGTTGGTGGAAGGCCACCCGCACCAGTTGCTGCGTGGTGAGCGCACCGACGAACAGGTCGTTTTTCCATTTCGGAAACTTATCGCCGGTATAGAACATGATGCTGGACGGGCTGATCGAAGGCACCCAGAACATGCGCGGATTGTCCATGCCCGGCCGCGCCCATGGCTGCTCCGAAACCAACGTTCCGGTGTAATTGCGCCCCATGGATACGAGCGGCCAGCCGTAGTTGTGGCCGGGAACCAGGATGTTCAATTCGTCGCCGCCCATCGGTCCGATCTCGGCCTGCCATAATTCACCGGTTTCGGGGTTGATCGCCAGACCGTAGCCGTTGCGATGACCATATGTGAAAATCTCGGGTCTCGCTCCGGGTTGCCCGACGAACGGATTATCCGGAGGCACCGTACCGTCATCGCGGAGGCGCAGCGTCTTTCCCGCATCGTTATCGAGGCGCTGCGCTTTCATACGCAGGCTGTTGTCGTCGCTGCCATTGCAACAGATCCGGTCGCGGTCTCCGACAGTCACGTACAGGTAGCCATCCGGTGTGAGAAAAACGCGGCCTGCCAGGTTGCCGCCGGTCTCCCACGCGTCGGCCACGAAAATTTCCTGAACATCAGTGAGCTTCGAGCCGCTCAATCGCCCGCGGGCAACCGCGAGCGTGATGCCGCGATCACCGCGCTTCGGATACGAGACATACACCATTTGATTCCGTGCGAAATTCGGATGGAGAGCAATGAAATGAAGGGCGTCCTCTCCGTTCTCCGGCGGCGTAGGCGAAGTCCAGACTGGATCGGGGCTGAGCAGGCCATCGCGAATCATGCGCACGCGGCCGTTTCGCTCTGTTACCAAAATCGTATGCGCATCCGGAAACGCGAGGCTCCAGGGGTGGTAAAGCCCCGTAGCGACCGGGACCACGCGAATCTTGCCGCCCTGGACGTCGAGCACCTGGGGGCCGGTGGGCGGCGCTTGCTGCGCGCTGGCAGGGATTCCGGACAGGAGAAGCAACGCCAGGGAGAATCGCCAGGTATGGGTGGTCATCGTTTATGACGCTATCCCGAAGGCGGCAAGGTGTCAAGCGTTGGCTAGAGGCGTGCCGGGGCAAGACGATGGTGACAGCACCGACTCTTTGGCGTATATTCAGGGCAGGAGCGAAGTTCTGAACCGCGAACAAATCATAGCCCGGCTGCGGGAGAACGAAGCGGCGTTGCGAGAGCAGGGAGTGGTTCACGCTGCTGTGTTTGGATCGCGGGCGCGAGGGGACGCGAAGCCGGAAAGCGACACGGATATCATGATCGAGATAGACCCGGCTGCTCCGGTCGGCGTGTGGGAGTACGCAGGCATCAAGGCCTATATTGCCAAGCTTTTTGATGGGCCGGTTGATGTGGTGGACCGCGAAGGCCTCAAGCCGTATGTCAAACCTGCTGCTGCCGCTGATGCAATCTATGCCTTCTGACCCCGAGGCAACGCGCCGCTGGCTTGCCGATATTCGGCATCACATCGTGATGGCTCAAGAGTTCGTCTCCGGAATAAGCGCCGAGACGTTCAAGAACGATAATTTGCGTCGCTATGCTGTGACGCGTTGCCTTGAGATCATTTCCGAAGCATCCCGGCGCTTGCCGGAAGAAATGAAAGATCGTCACCCGTCGATTGAGTGGCGCGATATGGCAGCAGCGGGAAACATCTACCGTCATGAGTACGAGGATGTCGCCGCGCTGCGCGTGTGGCGAACACTCACGGTTAGCCTGCCACTGTTGCTCGCGGTGATCGAGCACGAACTTCAAAGGCTCGATCAATAGGCGCACGCATCGTCCCCGGAGAGCCGACCAAGCGCGTCCATTGGATAGCCGGACATAAAGGAGGTTATGTTGTAAGAAAGTAATATATGGATCGGAAACGCATTCCGGCCGACATTGAAAC